>DATDXZ010000103.1:0-6330 GCA_035289145.1 Candidatus Nanoarchaeia archaeon | reverse complement strand
TGAACGCGTATCCAAGCTTCCTTTCTTTTCTGCTGACCATCCGCAAGAAGGCTAAAGCCTCCCGCTTATCGTAATTGTTGTGCTGAATTACATAGAAATAACGCTGAAGGTAGGGATGAAGTAATTTCGGGATACTACATCTTCTCTTTTTTTACACAAGTTTTATAAATGACTAATGTTAAGCTTTTCTCAAGAGAGGTTATCTGCATGCGATTTGAGCTCCGTCTTATAGGACCAGTTTTTCTTGTGTTACTAGCAGGATATCTCACAACTTCTTCCTTAAATCATGATCTTTCTTTTTCTTCTTTTTTTTCAACTACTGGCGCAGCCATTACTGACCAATCAGGGACACAGTCTTGTCCTACAGAGAAGATTCTTTTTCGTGTATCTGGACAGGGTAATACTCATGCAGCGCTTTGGAATCAGGCATCCTATACTCATGCTGTCTGCTGGGATGGCGTAGGAGCTACGGCTAGTCAGAGGACATGCAACACTACCGGCGGCAATGTTGTTGTACGACTTTCCGACACTACTAACGCCCATGTTGAGAAAAAAGAATTGACTACTTATCAACAACGTGTTTGCTTCGGCAATATTCAATGCACCACTCTACCACAAGGACAATGCTCTACTTTAGGACCTACTTGGCGATGCGCTGCTTCACTGTCTGCAGAAACCAATGCACATGTTGCTGACTGTGGCATCTATCCTTTTGACTTGTGCTGCTCTGATGGCAGTACCTCAGGTGGCAGCCAATATAGATATGACACTGATCTTGATGGTGTCTATGATCTTGGTCTTAACGCAACCAGAAATACTCCCTGCAATCCAAGAGTTCACAGCAACTTTAGTATCTGCGCTGATAATTGCATCAACACTCCTAACTCCCAGCAGGAAGATCAAGATGGTGATGGGGCTGGTGACGTCTGTGATGCTTTTGTTAGCGACTCCTGTTCTATTCAACAATTCAATGATAATTGTCCTCATCTCCAACAGTGCCGCGACTTAACTGCACAATGGAGTCTCTCTAGTGTTTCTGAAGGAGATCCGGCAGGATTGACAGTCACCGGCAGTGGAGAATGCGGCGGTAATATTGCTCACTTCCAAGTTTTTGATCGAGCTAATCACAACTTACTCACTTTATCACCTCAACCCTCTACTTTTGGCAACAGCAGCAGCACTTCTGTTTCCAGCTCATGGATTGGAGAATATCATCTCAACCAATCAAACGAGTATTACTTCCAAGTCACTGTCACCGGCGGCAGCTCACAAGTTCAAGTGAGCTCTTCACGAACTGCATTATTAACTGTACAACAGCGTATGCCTGGACAAGCTGTCTGCGGCAATGGACGTGTTGAAGGCAGCAACAATGAATCTTGTGATGATGGCAACGCTAGAAATAACGATGGCTGCTCATCGAACTGCACTCTTGAAGGCAATTTCGTAGGCGGACAAGGCTGTCGAGATGATCTTCAATGCCACGGCGTACCTGCAACTTTCATGGTTTGCAGAAGCGATCAAACACAGGCATATTTCTGCCTTACAGGACCTGGAGGATGCAAACAATTAAGCACTCCAATATCCTGCAGCAGACAAAATGGCGTGCAACAAGTATGTGCTCCCGGAGCAGATAGCTGCAGATCTCCAACTTGTCGTTACGAAGCTAGTTCTCCTAGCGCTTGTGTGAATGGACAACAAACTATTACTTGCGCTGTAACCAGCGGCGGCAACCATTGCCAATGTCCTAATGACTACCCCAGAACAGTCAGCTGCATACCTTCAAGAGAAGAAGAGCCTTTCCCAGTCTTCACAGGACTCAACTTTTTAGTAACGATACTTTTATTAATAACATTCTATACTTTTAGGAGAGGTGTATCATGGAAATCAGAATAAACATTGAGAAAAAATATGTATGGCTGCTTGTTTTAGCTTTGACTGCTACTAGCCTAGTCATTGCATATAATACTAATCCACCCAACCCTTCTTTAATGGGGCATAGTATTGGAGAAGTTGAAGGAGTAGAACAAAAGATTACTGAAGTTATGGATACTCAAGCAAACACTTTCTTAAGTGGCAAACATTTAGCAGAAGTGACTCGAGTATCTCTAGGAACACAAGTTCCTGTTAATAATCTTGGCATCAACGGTCAACCAACATCCTTAGCTACATATACTACTATTTATGGAAGAGGGAATGGAGATGTCAAAGGTTGTTTAAGCGCTATGAATGCTTATTGTATAAATCAAGGATATACAGCAGCACTTCCTCAAAGAACTAGTTGTGGTTGGGCATACGCACAAGACGCATCATGTCCTGATGTGGCTGGATGTACTCTTGACTTCTTTTGCATCAAAGAGAAATAATTTCTCAAAAAACTTATTTCATTTTTTTACTGACATAAGGGCCATCTTGTTTATATTCTAATTTCTTCTTGAAATATTCTCTTGCACCTATGCCTGCAATAACTACCATCTTATCACAATCAAATTCCTCTTTGGCAACTCTTTCCGCTTTTTTCATCAATTGAAGCCCAATACCATGATGCTGCACTTTCTTCTTTGCCTTTTCACCGACTTTTACTGCTGCACCATAGACGTGAATTTCACGAATACCTGCCGTTTTATTTGTTATCTCCAAACGATAAGGTTTGTAAGGAATGCGCAAGCGAGTGAACCCTAAAATCTTATCATTTCTTACATCATCGAATGACAAGAAAATTTCTTTTCCTTGTGCTGCTTCATACTCATAGCGCCGCATCTTGACGTTTTTCCAATCAATCTCCATAGTCTTTGGCTCACGACATCGAATACAACGGCAGATTATTTTCTTTTTCTGCATTAACTCTAGAATCTCTTGCCGTAAGTTTGTTTTCTCAACGCCCGCTTCAACCATATAATTTGGAATATCCCTTTGGACACGCATGATTCTACAATAAGGAGGCACATATTTCTTCAGCTCAATAATTCTTGCCGCAGCTTCATGCGCATTTATAGGCTGAAATTCTTTATTTTTCCATTGCTGATAGATCTTGGTCCCTTTAAAGACTAGACAAGGATATATTTTGAGCGCATCTGGTTTGTATGCTGGATTCTCGAAGAGCTCTTTGAATGTTGCAATGTCAGATTCTTTTGTCGATCCTGGCAGCCCTAGCATCATGTGATATCCTACTTTTAATAAGGCATCACGAAGTCTTTGTGTCGCATCGATAGTTGCCTGGTTATCATGACCTCGTTCAACTTTCTTTAAGATCGCATCGTCGAGACTTTGAACGCCTATCTCTACTCTAGTGCCCCCTAATTTTAAAATGTCATCTATATGCACGGGTAATGAGCAATCTGGACGCGTCTCAATACATAAAACCGGACAACGGATATTGCTTTTCTCATTTCTTAATTGTTCTTTTTCTAAATTTGTCTCTTCTTTGAACTTGAGCAATTTTTCATGAATTCTCTTGGTTCGTTCAACATCTTTGACGTCTGCAGGAAGCTCGAAAAATTCTCTAAATTTTAGAACATTGAATGTTGGAGTACAGAACATGTCAGCAAAATCATTCATTGCTTTCAACATATACATAATGAACTCATGCCTATAGCGAAGAGGATAACTAGTAAATGTTCCACCCATAATAATTACTTCTGTCTTTGAGAAATCTTGATTCAATAAGGCATAGTGTTCTAAACGATTCATAGTTTGCAAATAAGGATCATATTTATTTCTTTCTGCTCGCAAATGCGCGGGAGATCCACCGGGATAACTTTTTGGCGTGTCACCATAATAGGAATTAGGACCTCCTGGACAGAACGTGCATTTTGCCTGCGCTGGACAACTTAGTGGAGCAGTCATAATTGCTACTGGAGCAACTCCCGAGATAGTTCTTGTTGGCTTTGTGATAAATAATTTTTTGTATTTTTCCATCTGCTGCTGCGACAAGTGACAGAGAATTTCCATATTCATAGGCACTTGCTTCAAATGATATTTATGCGACAGCTTTAACTTCGCTCTTGTTAATTCATCCTGCGTCTTGATTTTTGGCAGCTGTTGGATCAATTCTTCGTGAAACATTGTGACAACCTTTAAATAGTGTGTTTTCTTCTTCTCTTTATGGATATAAAAAGATTGCTTCGCAAGGAGGCTCCAGCACCTCTCTGGAAACGAGCTGTAGCTTATCTTATCGATGTGCTTGTTCTTGCTCTTGTGCTTGCACCTTTGCAGCCTATGGATGTTTCTTATGATTCTCTCTCTGTACTTGTTGAGCAGTTCGCTATTTTGTTTTCTACATTTCAATTTATCTTTTCCATACTCTTAGTACTGCTTCTTTCCCTTGCTTATTGGACTCTCTTGGAATACAACTATCAACAGACTCTCGGCAAATATCTTCTCCATCTTCGAGTGATTAGCGAGGAGAAACACCTGCGCTTTTCCCAATGTCTTCTTCGCAATATTTCCAAACTTTCCAGCCTTCTCTTATTCGCTGATGTTTTGTATATGCTCTTCTCACACACATCTCAACGCTATTCAGAAACTCTTGCACATACTGAAGTGGTAACCCATGTCTAGACTCTCGCAAATTTTTTTCACTATTCTAGTTCTTTGGTTTATTAGCTATGCTGTTTCTAATTTTGTTACTACAGACTTTCGTGATAAGATTGCAGTCATTCCTCTAGAAGGCACTATTGTCGGCAGTGACCTTACAGGATTTGTTCCTTCAACCACTGTTAAATCCCAGACTCTAGTCACTTTTATCCAGCAAGCAAATACAGATAATTCTGTCAAGGGTATTCTCCTGGAAATTAACAGTCCTGGCGGCACTGTTGTAGCATCGAAAGAAATTGTGCAAGCAGTGAAAGATTCAGAAAAACCTATTGTAACTTATATTCGCGAAATAGGGACGAGCGGCGCTTACTGGGTTGCGAGTGCAAGCGATTATATTGTTGCTGATGAACTGTCCATGACTGGCAGCATTGGTGTAGTCTCACCATTCTTAGAATTTTCAGGACTCATGGAAGACTATGGTGTTACTTACAATGGATTAAAGACTGGCAAGTATAAAGATGTTGGCAGTCCTTTCAAACCCATGACTGATGAAGAACGCGCTCTGCTCTTGAGCAAGATGCAAGTCATTCATGACTACTTTGTTGATGATGTTGTAGCTAATCGTAACTTAGACAAATCTGTTGTTAACGCATTGGCCAATGGTATTTATTACTTGGGCATTGACGCAGAAAAATCTGGTTTGATTGATAAGACTGGCAGTAGAGCATTAGCATTGAATAAAACCAAGGAGTTGGCAAACATTTCTGAAGCTACAGAACTTAAGTTTGAAGAACGTCACTATCTCAGTGATGTACTAGGAAAATTATCTGCCTTTTCCTTTTATCATATGGGGCTTGGAATTGGGAAATCCTTACAGATGATGAGTCTGAAAGAAAAAAATGGGCCTTTCGTTCTTTAACATAACTTGTAGAAGAAGCCTTTCTTATGCATTTTTGACGGACTAGGCTGGCGTGCTAGTTCCATGCTGTCATCACAAGTGAAACATTTATATATTAGTGTAGTATATCTATATATAATTATTATACATATAGGTTTCCATGCAAGTTCAACTTTTTAACCCAACCCTGAAAACATTGCGTTTAGTAGAAACAAAACTCAAAGCACTGGGAGCTGTTAAAACTATTACTGAACTCAAAGAAGCACTTCATGATCAAGTCTCTCATCAAGCTATTAAAGCCTGTCTTGCGTATCTTGAAGAAAAACATATTATTATGGTTTCTGTAAGCGGTGGGATAGTCTATGCTCCACCAAGACCCTTATCTTCTGTCAGAACACAAGGCATGGTGTTATGAAGACTGTTTTCAAAGTCATTTGCCAGACAGATGAAAAATATAAACAGCTTTCAACCAATATCTATAAATAATTCCAATTTCTTCTCAAAAAATTCACTTTTTTTCAAGAGCAACTCAAATCGGATTTTGCTTATGGCGAAGTCATTAAGAAGTATATTCTTCGAAAAAATAAAGATCTTCTCAACTCTTTTTTTCAGAGATACAATTTTCCTGATCTCTTTAACTTAGATAATTGTTTTGTTGTGACCTGACTAGGACAGAATGGCGAATGATTTATACTCTACTTCAAGATGTTGATGGAGATATAAATAAACTATGTGCTCTGTTTTATGATTATAGACCATAGACCGTAAAGTTAAAAGAGGATAAGCTTTTATCCTCCAAATGACTCGATATTCTGAGAGAAAAGAGGGTTATAATCATAAGGGGGTTGCCCTAAGGAGGACAACCCATGATATGCGTCCATTGCAGTGGAACACACATC
>DATDXZ010000102.1:0-9650 GCA_035289145.1 Candidatus Nanoarchaeia archaeon | reverse complement strand
TAAACTCTCCCAATTGCGTTGCTTGTGTGACGCCGTAACTTTCTTTGAGCTTTTCTAGGTAATCATTATCTTTTTCTGTTGCAGTTCCTAGACTAGTTCCACTACTTTGCACACCGTCCAAGTATTTCTTCATCTCATCATTGATTTGTTTTTCTCGTTCTAGAGGTAAGAATCGTGTGTTATATGTTCTCCAGAGGAAAGCTTTGTCATTTTTCCTTCCAGGTGGCACGGTGAACTTCTGAACAATTTCTGGCTGGTAACGATCAACTATAGGATCTGCCGTTGCTGCACCTACTTCATCATAGGATTTTGGTCTTCCATCTACAAAGAACTGCTTACTGAACTGCTGCTCTTCTTCTGCACGCGTTAATCTTGCGTGTATCTCATAATATTTATCGCGATACGCCTGATTGGTTGGATCTTGTTTCGCTAAATTTTCATAATATGCTAAATCTTTCTTTGAATTAGTGTATTCGCTTCCTAATGTCTTAAACGATTGTTGATAACTTCCTTGATTGACTGCACTGATAGCACTTCCTGACTGAGTTACCATGCGATCATATTCTGCCTGGTTCTTGAAGACACATTCATCATAGCTTAGACCACGACAATTTTTTGTATCATCTGTACCTAGATTTCTGTATTCATCATATTTTTTCTCGAATGCATTGTTGGTTCGTTCTCTTGCCAAAGCTCCTGAGCCGCCAAAGATTCCTGAAAAGAAGTTCTTGACCCAGACCACGGCGAACGTGATAAAACAGAATTTCTTCCAGTATTCCGTTACTTTCCCTACATTCTCTACAATCTTGTCTAACTTCGCTATCAAATCTTCAGTTTTTGCTATCTCCTCATCAATAGTGTCGGAGAACAAAGGCAAGTCAAGAGCTCTTTTCTCTATAGGCAAGTGCAAGGAGAATATCGCTTCTGAAAACGCTGCCTCTGTATTCGGGCTGATAGTTATAGAAGCTTCTTTTTTCGTATCTGTCTTTGTAAGACGAACTGTTCTCTTTTTATTAGTACCAGTGCTCAATTGTCTTTGCTGATTTTTATTTTGTGAATCTCTATAGATTGACTCTATCTGCCTAGTACGCTCTTCCTGAAGAACTACTTCCGTATTGCGAATCTCCTTGACAAACCATTTCAACTCATCCTTATCATCCTGTAGCAACTGTTCTCCTTCCCGATACTCTTTCGACGGGAAGCCTTCTACTTCTATGGTTGCTTTTGACTTCAAGTTATCTGGAACCGACACTGCACCAAGTAGAGTAACATAATTCACATCTTGTCCTTCTGTTATCTCTTTAGTTATACTCTCCAAATCAACATCCGCGCTTCGAATAAGCGCAAGCAGTTTTTCAATTTCTGTTTTCTTCATATAATTAATGTAGTCTTTCTCTTGATAGTTACGCAACAAGATCTCTAAATGATTCACAGCGCCTTGACGATCTTTAACTCCTGGCAATAACGCTAAATTCGCGATCTTCCAATGCGCTTTAGCACTATACTCTTTTATGTTTGGATAGTTTTGAATAACTTTCTCATATTCTTCGATAGCCAATCTATAGAGCACGCTCGGATCATTACTTCCTTGCAAAGACGATGGTTCTCTTGTCTGCGTATACTTCTTCAAGATCTCTTCTATAGTTTTGATAAACCCAGTGACAATAAGTAATTTATTTTCACTTTCTTGAGTATGATTAAGATTTAGTGCTGCTTGGAGCTCTGTCTGCTTTTGAACATAATAATTTCTTATAGTTTTTACTACATTAAGCGCCTGCTCCTTGACCTGCGCTGGTGTGTTTGTGTCTTGCAAGATGTCTTTGTCTATTTCTCTGGCAAGATCATCGTACTTCTTTACATCATTTACATTCTCATCTTTCTTGTTGTAAATAGCATAGAATTTTTTAAGAATTTCTTCAAATTGTGTACGTTTTTTCTTCTGCTCATTGCTTTCTCCTGGTTGACTGCTTGAAGACGATAATGGTTCTGATGGTTCTGACGGCAATTGCGGAAGCTCCACTTGCTTTCCTTCCAATGTTAGAGACTGTCTGTTTACTTTATTTCTCAGAGTTACTGCTAGCGAAACTCCCTTGACATCTCCAGCAATATTCTCCACATACCATTGAGATCCCTGGTACAGGTCATCTCCTTCAGTAAGATAAGCTGACTGCACATTACCATTTCTATTTATTAGTAAACGCACCTTATCGCTGATGCTCTTGATGTTGTTGAGCTTCAAAGTATATCTATCAAAAAGTCTTCCATATGTTACGAAACCTCCGCGATTAGCGCTTAAGGAACGCGATGTCTGACCGACAGTTAATTTTACTGGCGTCGTTGTGAGTTCATTTAGCTGGTTATCATAGATCATAAACGATGCCTGATCTTCTTTAATCTCAGTTGCATGAATATAGCCAGCATAGAAACTATGATCTTCCCTGGTCAATTTCCACTCTTCTAAACTCTGTTCTGTGAGAATATCCTGGACTGGACCGAAGAATAAGCCTTCTGATACATCAAAGAAGATGCGAGCGTCCACGTCGACAATAATTTCGTCTGGAACTTTTCCTTCTTGAGGAATCTGACGAATTGGAATAACTAAGGTTCCTAAATTATCATAGGACAACGCGTTATTGGGCGGATCTACATGAGTGATGCGACCGACAGATACTGGAAGACCTTGTGGAATAGTGGTTATCTTCTGGCTGCGAATAACAATGTCCCTAATTCTTGGCACTGTGATTGTTGGATTTGTAGGAGTCCCGCTGATGAGCGCATGCACAAAAATACCTGAATCTTCTAAGAGTGAACTTCGAATGATTCGTGGCTGATAATCGTCCACTTGCACGATAATATCTTCACCAATAATGTCCTCGGGACTGTCTTGAATGCCTTGGAGATCATCGAGCACCTCGTCTCTGATTGCTTCCCCTTGTCTGACGAGATCATTAGGAATATTTCTCGTTCGATCAATAATTTGTTCTCCGCTGGAAGAAACTGGATCTGCTGCATAGGCTTGCTCAATAGGCAGAAGCACTACTAAGAACATCAACAGATAGGATATCCACCTCTTTTCCCTATTAATCTTCTTATTCGAGAACAGGCTTCTTCACCCCGTTATTTTGCTGCTGTATTGCTTCATAAACTTTACTTACTTCTTCGAGAGAACGAGGCGTTGGACCTCGGACTGTATAGAACGTAACTTTTTCTGCAGCTGTTAATGTTGCGCGAGGGACAGACCAAGTTGTTGTTGCTCCGCCGCTTATAATCTGGTCAAGTTCAGTCGCATCAATTTTCTGCTTTGTACATTTTCTTGTGGTTAATCCAGCAACACCTAACAATCCACTTTGTGGAACATCAGCACAAATTTCAATCTCCCTCTCTGGGAAACTAAATCCGCCGGCATTTTCCACAATGACTCGTGATGTCACGACGTAATCTCCTGGAATCAGACGCACTGTTTTCAGCTCTGGATAGAGAATTGTTGTAACATATTTCTTCGCTTGGTTCTCTAAATTCAACATAACACTCTCTGATGCATAAGGAACGCGCTCTTGATTATTGTCAATGATCTTGACGTCGACTGCAACCTGCATTATAGGCTCCAGATATACGACTACTTCTTCTGAAACACTATTTGTGGATACTGCAGTTTCTCCACGATGATATCCTTCCTTCTCCGCGCTCATGACACCATCAGAACATTGTGGGAAATTCGCTGTTAAAGCTGCACCTGAAGCATCTGCTTGTGTGCTTCCTATGTCACATGCCTGATCAAGACACTTGAAAGCTATCTTTGCGTCTGGAATCTCCTGTATATTGCCGTCAGCACGATAGGTCGCTGCGACTACTGTGAGTTGTTTTCCTGGATATTTACAGATTTCACTCTGCTCGTTGAAAATAATAGGAGTGACTCGGTTTTCCCGAGGTTGGTTATTGTCAATGACGACTAGTGTCGCAAATTGAAACATTGAGTCACTTCCCTGTAAAGAAATAAGCATGGGAAACTTCACATCATAGACGAAGTGATTGTCATTCATACAGAACAGCGGCAGGAGGAAACGACTAGCAGCATTATCTGCACTAAAGGACTTACCACGGAGTATTTCTTCGTTCTCTCCCACCACGTCCATGAGTAGGGGCCATTCTTCATTATAGTTGAAGAGAATTGATGCATCTGTTTCATCTGATAAAGCATCGATAATGAATGATTTTGTATCTTGCTCATTTTCTCTATATTGAGAACCTGCAATCCTTAGAGACGGGAAGTTTGCAGCGAAAATCTTTTTCAGTTCTTTTTGCACATTTGTTTTCACCCATGTTCTCGGCACACACTCAGTATCTATGCCTGAGAAAGGGATAGTATCATAAATAGCCATCATATCTATAGCTCGCTCTTCCAAGAAATAGATTTCACTTTCTGTCTGCATGATATTTAGCGCATTCTGATAGAGAGTTCCGAATTGTGATCTGAGAGTACGCTTAAATTGTACGAATGTGAATGTGAAGTCATCTTTTTTCACTGTTAGTGGATAATGCATTTGAACTCCTACAGTCTTTTCATTGATGAACACTTGCACCTGCGCAGGCTCTCCATCCAACGCATATCCTTGACTGCGAAGCGGCTTAAAGTCATTCAAGCAAGAGTCTATATTATCAGAAATATATCCTGCAAGAGCACTTTCCATCTGCGCTTTTGTTGGAATTTGATTCTTCTGTATACCATTTTCAGTCTCAGTGAACCAGAAAGGCACTTGTCCTGCTCCATTGCTAAAGATAACCAATGATGATCCAAAAGGACTTACTCTGGTAGGCATTTGCTCCTTTGGCGGATTGATATATCCTGCTTGTGCACCCAAGACTTGCAATCCTTGAAGCGTTATGCTCTCCAGACAAGTATCTACATATAGTTTTGCCCGTTCTGCTTGTGGTGGAACAGCTATATTTTCTTCTATCTCTGCTCCAAATGTCGCTGAGAAAATTTGAGCCCTGAACGTGTAGACTGTGATTCCTAACGCAAGAATGACCATGCCGAAGATGATGAACGCTGTTATTTGTCCTCTTTTCATGCTTCAGCCCTCCTGAGCAGCACCACTTTTGATCCTCCGAATTTTCTGATTTCGACGAGCTTTCTTTTTTCCAAGGGCTTGAGCAGATCTGGGACTGTAGCGTTCTTGATGTTAAAATGCTTAGCAATCGCTGTCAGATTGACTAGATCACGCTTTCTTAAAAACTCCAACAGCTCTTTTTCCGCAGGTATCATTTAAAATAAACCCTTAATAACCTCTTTTTTTCTTTCTAATCCTTTTTTAATCTCTTTTTTCTGCTATAAACTCTTGCAAGAGTTACTTTTATACAACAACATAAGAACTATATAAGCATTACTATCTCCTAAGCTGTTAATTTAATGTCATAAATCTAGTCCTAGAAGACATTAACTTTAAAAGGATTAATGGGTGTCCATTCTTTATGAAAGATTATACTCGAGAGCTAGAAGTTGCCAAAGTCGCAGCGCGCGAGGCTGGAAAGAAAATAATGGAAGTTTACGCGTTACCGTTTGAAGTGGAACTAAAAAAAGATGCAAGTCCTGTCACTCAAGCGGATAAATGCGCAGAAAAGATTATTCTTGAAATGTTGCTAAAAGAATTTCCCCTGTATGGTGTTTTAGCAGAAGAGACTGAAGATACATCAGAGCGCTTGACAAAGGAGTATGTGTGGACTATCGACCCCTTAGATGGGACGAAGGAGTTTGTAGCTAAAAATGGAGAATTTACCGTTAATATTGCTCTTGTTCATAAACACGAACCTGTAGTTGGTGTTATTTACGCACCTGTGCTCGACCAATTGTATTATGCAGCTGTTGGAAAAGGTTCTTTCTTAGAGGAAAATGGAAAGAAACATAAATTGACGCCATCTTCCCACAGTGCAGTTGGAAAAATGTTCATTACTATGAGTCGATCTCATGCAACTCAAGAAAAAGAACTGGTAAAACAACATAAGTTTAAAGGAGTCATTACGAGAGGCAGTTCATTAAAGGGATGTCTTGTCGCTTCTGGAAAAGCTGATGTCTATTATCGATTTACTAGTATAAATGAGTGGGACATATGTGCAATGGACTGTATAGTCACACAATCAGGTGCTCTAATAACTGATTTTACAGGCAAAAAACTTAGCTATAATAAATCTGATATTAAAGTTCCTCCATTTCTCTGTTCTAATCATACGATTCATTTAGATCTCTTAAAAATAGCTACACAATATACTGTTCAATAATAAATAGAGATATCTTGTAAACCCTTTAAAATTTTGATTGTAAACCATGACGTTTACTTTACCAATCACTATCTCTTATTATTTTCTAGAAATCTTTCTACTCTTATCGACGCTGATGACGTGGAGGGAATCTTCTCTGCTGTCCAAAGCCACTGCCATGCTGCCTCTGTCTGCCTGTAAACTGTCTTGGCATAAATGGCTGGAATTCAACTATCTGGAACTTTGGCAAAGGCAGTTTTTCAATCTTCAATGAAGGCTCGTCTAACACTCTTCTAAAATTATCATAATCTTTATGAGAGACTAACGTAATAGCAATGCCTTCTTCTCCAGCTCGAG
This sequence comes from Candidatus Nanoarchaeia archaeon, assembly GCA_035289145.1. GTDB lineage: Archaea > Nanobdellota > Nanobdellia > SCGC-AAA011-G17 > UBA489 > JACOVP01. The sequence goes on along the minus strand of DATDXZ010000102.1, from coordinate 3,041 downwards.
CAGTACGACCTACTCGATGCACATATTCCTTAGGAGTTTTTGGCACGTCAAAGTTGTAGACATGTGTCAACATTTTGATATCAAGTCCACGCGCTGCGATATCGCTCGCAACTAAAATTTCTGTCTTCTTGCCCTGGAAAGATTCCATGACTTGTTTTCTTTTTGATTGTGTTAAACCACCGTGGATTGCTTTCGCTTCAAGACCATTTTTATTGAGATTATAGGCAACAAGATCCACAGATCTTCGCGTGCCGCAGAAAACAATTGCATAAGGCGCTTTTTCTTCTTTTAAGAGATGCACTAAGAGATGGAAGCGATCACGAATAGGAACGTCGTAATAATATTGCTTTAACAAAGTCTGCTCCACTTGCTCTTTTGTTTTAATCCATTCTGGAGCACGCATATGCTTGTTGACGATATGCATGACTTCTTTCGGCATGGTTGCAGAAAACATTAACGTTTGACGCTTAGTAGGCGTTGCTTTGAGAATGAACTCGACATCTTCAATGAACCCCATGTCCAACATCTTATCTGCTTCATCCAAAACAAAGAATTTTATGGTATCTAATCGCAAGACTCTTCTTTGCAAGACATCCTTGACACGACCAGGAGTACCAATGATAATATTTGCTTTAGGAATATTTCTGATCTGACCTTCAATGGAAACTCCACCGTAGACTTTAAGCACATAAACAGATTTATAGCGAGTGACCTTACTGCATTCATCCGCGACCTGTTCGCAAAGCTCTCTTGTTGGAACGAGGACTATCGCTTGGAGTCCTTCTGTTGTTTTGATCTGTTCAACAATAGGAACTGCGAATGCAAATGTTTTTCCAGAGCCTGTACTGGACTGGCCCACAACGTCTTTTCCTGACTGGACTAAAGGGATAGCACGCTCCTGAATAGGTGTGGGTTCTACAATGCCTATTTCATGCAAAGCCTTTTTGACAAAGGGATCTGTAATCAATTTTTCGAAAGTAATACGTTCTTCCATATGATAAAGTGGGTTTTAAAGGGTTTATAAATCTACTCAGCCGGTGTATAAATTGCTTTAGAGACGACTAGGGGCTGTGGCTAGAAATTTTATGAAGTAATGCTTCTCTTTTTTCATTCCAATAACCCATCGGAATATTATATCCAAGTCCCTTTAAGTGTTTAAGAAAATTTGGAAGCGACAATATATTTAACGGAGTTCTTCCTTCTTTAAGACTGCCTTTTCTCCATTCTCTTTCTCTCATATAGAATTTTCCATGTTGATCAATCCGCGCTCCTGAAGAAAGCTCAAGCTCAAGCAGAACACATTCTATGATTACTTCATCTAGACAAGGAGCTACAACTTCTGGCGGCTGCAGAAAAAATATAGCTCTCTTATCTCCGAATCTCAAAGGTATACATCCGTCATATTTTGTATGCTCATTCAGAAGATATTGAAGGTTCATATTTTTTCGTCTTTTGGATGGTTTATATGTCTTTCTCAGCGAAATTAGATAGGAAATGAGCCCGACTGGATTTGAACCTGTGACCTTCCCAGGATCACTATGTGCCGCAGCAACATTTATATACTTTATACCCTGAATATCATTATGAAACTAGAAATGGTTCAAATACCCAAGAAGGAATATGAGGAACTGTTAGAAGAAGTTGGTATTCTGAGAACTCCTGAGATGATGGAAGCCATTAGAGAAAGTGATGAAGCGAAAAAGAGAGGTGTTAAACCTTGGAAGCTAAAAACTCATCCATAAATTTTATGTGATCCTACCGTGACAACAACAATTTCTTTATTCTCTTCGTCAATTTCATAGACTAATCTTAAGTCATACCCCAAGTAACAACTCCATTTGCCTTCTAATTTTCCCTTTAGCTTGTGAGCATTCAGCTCTTTTCTTGGATTTTCCCTGAGTTTTTCTAGTTTTGCAGGAATGTCTTCTCTAGATTGGAGCACCTCATAATATTGTCTTTCTGCTTTTTTGCTTCTAGTAGTTATAATATACATTTTTTGCCGAGCTATGTGATAAGAACTTCTATTTAAATCCTGTTAAAAATTATATAATTCTTTATAAAAAAATAAGAGTGAGCCCGACAGGATTTGAACCTGTGACCTCCTCCATGTCATGGAGACGTCATAACCAGTCTAGACTACAGATATTAACCCATTTAAAATGGTTATTTACCAGAAGCTAAATGGGCTCAGTAGAAATCCTCTATAGCTTAAACAAATAGATGCTAATCTATTTGCGTTATATGCTATTTCCTTAAAGATCAATTCTTTATTTTGCATACTTACCAGTATGCTTCGTATCATGGAGCCTTCAACTTTTTTATAGCGGAAAAAATAGTCTCATCTTTCGATCGATAGTTTGTTCGTAATCTTCCACACCGCCTCTTGAATTTCTTTCTATACCGTCCCTGAGTTCGATGCACAGGAATATCTTTGTTCCTGATTTTAATACGATCCTCTGCTTCTAATTCTTCCACGATAATTCTCCCGTTTTTTTCTGAGTCATACCCTTTGTCACCATCACAAGATCGAACTTTCTTGCCTTTTTTATCGAGTACATTTTTTCCTTTTCTAACTGCCGGCACAAAATCTATAGTATCATTCCTTGGGCTTCTCCGTATTTTATGAGCTATGATAAGTTGTTTGTCGAGATCGACAAACGTGGTTAATTTGAGGTATTTCTTAATTTTACGCCGTGCTTTCCTGCTTTTCTTCAGTACTGTTGTATAGTGCGCGGATGCTCGAGTGAGTTGAAACCCAGTTGCGTCGATGCCTGTTCGCACATGAATAGTCATGGTGAGCAGGATAAACCCAGCCATGATTTTCTCCAAGAAAGAGACATTCAATCGTTGCGTTGCTTTCTGTAGTGTGGTGAAATGTGGTGCTTGCGCAATGCCAAGCACCTGAAGAAGCTCTGTGCATGCGTCAAGAATAGCGACAAATTCCCTATAGCTCTTGTCCATGCGCTGTCTCAGCGCAAGCAGGACAATATGTGCCCAATTCCATACATCTTCTTCGAAAATTTATGGGAATATCTTCTCAC
>DATDXZ010000101.1:0-3880 GCA_035289145.1 Candidatus Nanoarchaeia archaeon | reverse complement strand
CAACGGAAGCATGAGCGAGCAGGGAGCAAGGACAACAGCGACGCTGTTGTCTATCCTTAAGACGCTACACATGCAAAATAAGAATCTTTTTCAAGGATTGCGCGAAATCCTTGCATATACTTCAGAAAGCTGAATAATTACGGAAGGATGCATCAGAAAAGCAGCGAAAGAACATAGCATTGAGATCCATGAATTGCAAGTCATGCCTGAGCATTTGCATGCAGTTATCAGCATTCCCAACACGATGAGCATTGCGCAAGCAAAGCAGTATCTCAAAGGAAGAAGCAGTTATCTTTTCTTTCGGCACCATGAGAAAGCGCGACTGCGCTATCCCAAAGGACATCTCTGGAGCAAAGGAACTTTTGCAGCGAGCGTAGGCCATACTGATTTGCCAACGACATTACGCTACGTGCAAGAACAAGAACTACATCATCTCACCGACAGAAGCCGTACCCTTTAGGGTGCGGAGAAGGTCACATTAGAAGGCTATATTTGCGAACGATGCGGACATAAATGGGTTCCTCGAGAAACAACAACAGAAGAGCCAAAAGTCTGCCCTAAACGCAAAAGCCCTTACTGGAACGTACCAAAAAAGAATAGGAAAGGAGGAATAAATAAAACGATTAACTAGCCTTGTGTTAAAATTGGCAAAACTGTAAGGTTGTAGAAGCTTTTTTAAACCTATTTAGAATCATTATGTAATAACAATGGTAAAATTATTTTTAGTGCGCCATGGAGAATCCATTGAGGCAGAGCCTGAGCCAATACTTTCTAAAAATGGCAAACAACAAGCAAAAGACGTTGCAAAAAGGCTTGAGCAGTTGCGAATAACGAAAGTATATGTAAGTAGTGCGCAGCCCGCTATGGAAACTTATGAAATGTATAAAAAGTTGAAGTCTGATGTTCCTGTTGTGGTATCTGATAAGCTAAAGGAAGTATATCGTACGTTGGTTGGTGGTCCTGAGCGTGAAGGTACGTCTCCTGATCGTGAAAAGAAAGATATACAGCGTACAGATGCTATCTTAAGGGAAATTCTTAGTGATGCTCAAGAAAATGATACTATTCTCTTGTTTATTCACGGAAATTTAATTCGATACATTATTGCTCACTTTTTACAAATAAGTAAAGTAAACTTGTGGGAAAAATTAGAGATTCATGATGCATCAATTTCATTAATCGAAATTACCAACAACGGATCCCATGTGCGTTTGATTAATTCTATTGAACATCTAAGTAAAAAAGAAGTTGATAAATTCTATAATAGCTATACAAAAACAGAGTACCATTCTTAAGAAAGAAGTGTGATTAAGGCTTTTGAGGGAGCATCATTAAATCTGTTAATCACTCGTCTTCGTGCTTTTTTTCCCATTCTTTCTCTTAATTCTGAAGATTTGTATAATTCAATCATCTTCCCTTCTAATTCTGTTCTGGATTTCGGGTTGATAAGATAGCCTGTTCTCTCATTAATAATTGCTTCCACAACTCCTCCTGTGCGCCCACCGATGACTGGTATTTGGTGCATACCTGCTTCAAGAAAGACAATGCCAAATCCTTCTACATCGTTAGGTGGAATAAAATCAGTTGGTAAAACAAAGATATCAGCAGCATCATAATGTCTTGCTAAGGTTATATCCTCGACTTTGTCATGAATATGCACTTTTTCTTCGAGGTTATGAGCGCCTATAGTTTCTTTAATATGTATTTTATTCGGACCGTCACCTATCATGGTATAATGAAGATTAGGCATATTTGCTTGTAGACGAGAAAATATCTCAAGGACTCTACTTTGACCTTTTCTGTTTATGAGACGTCCTACAGAGAGCACAACAAAATCATCAGGAGTATAACCAAGAGCTATCTTGCAGGCTGTTTTATCTTGTAATTCTGGTGTACTTAAAGAAGGTGGGAGTAGATGGAATCTTGCATAAATACCTTGACGTGTAAACACATTTTGCGTGAATTTACTAATGCAGAAAATATGATCTGTATCTTGCAACACTTTTTTGTAAAATGGAACTTCATCTGGAGTATAGCCTTGATGCGCTCCTGTTGAAGAACTGTTTTCACCGACAATAGCATTATCAATGAACGCTTCTTTTGCATGAGTAATAATTCCTGTTCGTGCAGAAGATTTATATTTTTTATAGTCTCGACCAGCTTCTGGATGTGAACGGAGATAACCAAAAAGCACTATGTCTGTATTTGTCTGTCTTAAGATATCAACAACAGTACGATTTGTTTGTCTTCTCGAAGGAGTTTCATGTTCAAAAGGAAAAAAATCTGTTCTATACACTTCGAATGGTAAACTTTGATAGTCTGTTACTTGTCCAATATTATTGGGGACTATAACTTGAAAGCGCTCATTTACAAAGTATTTTCTATAAATCTGCATTAAGTAACTTGCTATACCTCCTTTCATAGGATGAAAATCTTGTGTTATAAGTGTAACCCTTTTTGCCATTGTTTTATTTGAATACCTCTCGAAATTGTTCTAAGGATTTTTGTGCTTCTTTTGGATACCCCCATCTATGACGATCATATGCCTGAACTAAAAAGAAAACACTTCTACCGAAACGTAATTCTTCTTGACTTAAATGGGTTCTTTCTTGAAAATATTGATCAATATAGGTTGCTTGCTCTGCCTCATTACGACAAACTCTGAGCAGAGGTCGTGCTAAATCAAAAGCGATAGGTCCTTCTAATACATGTTCTAAATCAATAGTAACGAGTCTTTGTTTTGTTTTAACAATATTACTCAGTGAATAATCTCCATGAATCAACCCATAAGCAGAAAATTGAGTAGTGGGCAATTTATTTTTTTTCACTAACTGATGCTGTAAAAGATATGTACGAACACAATCAATTTTTTCATCCCAACAATCTAAATCATAATTATTTACTTGGTGGAATGTTGCTTGAAGCTGTGCAACAGCAGAAATCTTTATTGTTGGTAAAGTATCTAATGTCTTTCCATCAACAAATGCAGTCACAAATCCTCTTTCAAGTATTCTTATGATGGGTGAAGAAATTATTCTTGATCTATTTTTCTCGTCGAGTTTTTGTTTATATCGTGTTATATTTGAAGTTCTATCAGCAGGACGATAGACAAACGTTCCATCTGCTGTTGTAAATAATAATGGGCTGTGCCTTGTTCCTGCTTTCCATCCTGTATTAATAACTTGATAATGAGCTATCTCTCCAAAAATTCCCGACAATGCTGAAATTGCTCCTCTTACATTTTTTGTGTTCATTTGAACAATCCTTGGTATATCTGAAATATAATATCCCAATCGAAGAATGTTTCTGCTCGTGTTCTTCCTTTTGTTCCCATAACGCGCCGCATTGTAGAATTGCGAATAAGTTCAACAAGTCTATCGGCAGCTGTTACATAATCCCTTTCAGGTACTAAGAATCCCGTTTCGCCATCTTGCGCTATTTCAGCAATGCCACCTACTCGAGAAGCAACAATGGGCAGACCAGAAGCAGATGCTTCACAAAGACATCTCCCCATAGTTTCTGTGTGAATATAGGATGAACCTCGTTCATGTTTTTCTAAGTGGATAGGCATATGCAAAAAAATATCTGCCGTTCAGAAATGAACAGGCATATCTTCTATTTTCTGTGCACCAAGTAAATATACGTTATTCAGTCTACGATCAGCTACTATTCTTTCAATATTTCCTCGTTCTGGACCATCACCTAAAATATGATATTGAAAATGCTCACCCTGTCTTGTTGCTTGCTCTACTGCTTGTAGTGAGTATTCCCAACCTTTAAAAGCAACAAGTCGTGCAGCAGTTAAAATGTTAACCGTTTCTCTTGAAGATGTTGTTGCTGGATAAAAAGTATTACAGTCAACACCTCCGACAACTTTAACAAT
>DATDXZ010000100.1:0-8952 GCA_035289145.1 Candidatus Nanoarchaeia archaeon | reverse complement strand
TCAGAAGTTGGTCATGAAGCAACCGTCTCGAAGATCGGTGATGAACAATTATTCTACTTGATGTCTCGTGGCTTGTCAGAAGAGCAAGCTCGTCAAATGATTGTTTCAGGTTTCATTGAGCCTATCATCAAAGCATTGCCTATCGAATATGCAGTCGAATTAAATCGATTGATAGAATTGGAAATGGAGAATGCACTTGGCTAATCATAACGATGACACAACAGCTACCTTTGCCTCATCTAAAGTATGGATTAACAACTTACGTTTCTCTAGATAATTTTTCAGTGGAGAAAATAACAAGAGCTTCCTTGACTGCTAGTCCTTATACTACGCAAGGAGCTGAAAAAGTGCAGATCCAAGATCTCAAAGTATTTTGGCAGTCGCCGCGGGGAAAAGCAATCTTCAAAATCATGCAAAAACAGCCGACGAACTTGATAGAAGACATGCAAGACAAGGCACTCCAGCAAGGCAAGGCAATCATTATTCCAGCAAATACAACACTTGTTAATCCTATATTATTACAGAAGCATTGTACAACAACTATAGATGTAGACACGTTAATTATTATCGTAGAAAAGAACAGCAAAGCTTCTATCGTAGAAACAGTCACCTCAACCAAAGACTGTTATATGAGAGCGCAGCGCCTGCACATCATTCTCGAAGAAAACGCTGAATTCTCCTATTGTAACGTCCAGAACTTAGACAAGCAAACCTATAACTTCATCAGTAAAACAGCGAACACAGGCAGGCAAGCAAAAATCTATTGGATTGACGGTTGCTTTGGCAGTATCTTTACAACATCCATGATTCACACAACACTATCTGGAGAAGGTGCAAGCATGGAAGCAGACACTATGTTCTTCTCGCAGCAAGACCAGCAGTTTGATCTGGCAGTGGAAGCGCAGCATCTTGCTCCACATACAGTGTCAGATATGCGAACAAAAGGTGTAGGTAAAGATTCTAGTAAGACAGTCTATAGAGGCAATATCAAGATTCATGAAAACGCTCACAACAGTGTAGGCTATCAAAAAGAAGATACTCTTATCCTCAGCGACAATGCGACAGTCGATGCTATTCCCAAGTTAGAAATTGATAATCATAACGTCAAATGCAAGCACGGCGCGACCGTAGGTCAAATCGATAGTGAGAAGCTCTTTTATTTGACATCCCGAGGCCTGTCAGAAGGAGAAGCACAGGCAACAATTGTTCGCGGTTTCTTCGCTCCTACTATCCAGAAGATCAACGCACAAGAATTAAAAGAACGTCTCCATGAAGAAATCGAAGAAAAAACTGCGTTCCTCATCGAACAATGAAAAGTATTATCCCTGCAACAATCAAGAAAGATTTTCCTATTTTTCAGAGGAAGATCCACGGAAAACCATTAGTTTATTTAGACAGCGCTTCCAGCTCACAAAAACCTAAGCAAGTCATTCAAACTTTGAGTGATTATTATGAAAAGATGCATGCAAACATTCATCGTGGTGTCTACACATTAAGCGAAGAAGCTACACTAGCCTATGAAGACGCGCACAGAAAAGTCGCTCGTTTGATTAACGCGAAGTTCAAGGAAATCATTTTCACAAAAAACACTACAGAAAGCATAAATTTGTTAGCTTATAGTCTTGGGTTAGAGTTAAAGAAAGGCGATGAAATTTTGTTGACCGAAATGGAGCATCATGCTAATCTAGTTCCTTGGCAGCAAATCGCAAAGCGTGTCGGTGCAGTTGTAAAATTTATCAAAGTCAGCAAAGATGGAGAATTAATGATCGACGATAAACTATTCACCAACAAGACCAAGATAGTGTCTGTTGTCCACATTTCGAATGTTCTTGGAACTATTAATCCGATGAAAGACATCATCGCCAAAGCACACAAAACAGGTGCTAAAGTCATTATTGATGCAGCGCAAAGCATTCCGCACATGCCGTTCGACGTCAAAACGCTTGATGCAGACTTCGTCGCTTTCTCTAGTCATAAAATGCTAGGCCCAACTGGTATAGGAGTTTTATATGGCAAGCAAGAGCTCTTAGAACAGATGACTCCTTTCCTATACGGCGGAGACATGATCAAAGAAGTAACACTAGAGAACACTACATTCAATGACTTGCCTTGGAAATTTGAAGCTGGAACTCCTAACATTGCCGGTGGTATTGCTTTCGGAACAGCAGTTGAATACTTGATGAACATCGGTATGCACAACATCGAACAGCATGACAAAGAACTCTTAAAATATGCGCATGAAAAGTTATCAAAAGTAAAAGGCATCACTATGTATGGTCCAAAAGATCTCAACAAAAAAGCAGGCATCATCGCATTCAACTTTGAAGACATCCATCCCCATGATGTTTCCTCTATTCTAGATACAGAAGGTATTGCAATTCGTGGTGGTCATCACTGTGCCATGCCCTTAATGAAAGCATTAGGAATACAATCCAGCTGCCGTCTCTCACTATATCTCTACAACACAACCGAAGACATCGATGCTCTCGTGAAAGCTTTGGAAAAAGTCAGGAAGGTGTTCAAGTAACATGGACATGTATATGGAAGAGATTTTGGAGCATTACAAGAATCCCAGAAACAAAGGAATTATAGCGAATGCCGACATCCAATTCAAAGATCAGAACACATTATGTGGTGATGAAATCCAAGTCTATCTCAAGCTTGACAAGAATAAAACAATCACAGACGTCAAAACAGAAGGAAAGGGCTGTGCGATTTCACAAGCTGCTGCAAGCATGTTGACAGATGCTGTGAAAGGAAAGAATATAGAAGAAGTCAGAAATCTAAATAATGAGTTTGTCTTCGGGTTATTGCAGATTCAAGTAAGCCCGGCCAGGGTGAAATGTGCATTGCTGGCGTTGTTCGCTGTTAAAAAAGGCATTTACAAATATTTAGGAGAGCACTATCATGACAAAGAATAAACCACTTATTCAAATCAAAGATTTAGAAGTAACTATTGAAGGTAAAGAAATTCTGAAAGGAGTCAATCTCGAAGTCAATGAGGGAGAAGTAGCTGTTTTGATGGGTCCTAATGGATCAGGAAAGTCAACATTATCATTTGCTTTAATGGGTCATCCAAAATATATAGTCACCAAAGGATCAATCATCTATAAAGGAGAGAATATTACAAAGGTATCTCCAACAGAACGATCTAAAAAAGGAATGTTTTTGTCTTTCCAATATCCTAGTGAGATTGCTGGAGTCACTATTGCTAATTTTTTACGAACAGCGTTAAATGCGCGAAGGAAAGAAAAATTAAACCCTCTAGAGTTCAGAAAGATGTTAAAAGAAAAAATGAAAGAACTTCATTTCGATGAGCAATTTGCTAACAGATATTTAAATGAAGGATTCTCTGGCGGAGAGAAGAAGAAAGCTGAGATGCTCCAATTAGCAGTCTTGCAGCCAATGTTAGCCATCTTGGATGAAACAGATTCTGGCACTGACGTGGACGCGTTAAAGATCATTGGTAATACTATCAAGGCAATTCAAAAAGAGACAAAAATGACAGTCTTGATTATCACGCATTACAATAGAATTCTGCAATATCTCGATGTGGACAAGGTATATGTCATGGAAGAAGGAAAGATCACGCGCTCTGGAGACGTAGCACTAGCGCATGAGATTGAAAAAACAGGTTATAAAAAAAGTTAAGAGGTTTGTTATTGTGCGGCGATGTATAGAGAACTTTGAATAAGTCTGTTTTAGTTTTCATATTTTGGTGACAGTTCTAGCGGCGTTATAAAGTATAAAAAAACTAGTTACTAAATCAGCATCACTTCCTGATATGCTTGAAGAAACTTGAGGGGTAAAGGAAGTATGTCTTAAATAGGGCAGTCTAAGATGCAGAGCAAGTATTTTGGCAACGCTTCCTAAAACTCGAGAAAAGTCTGGATCAACTACAGGCTGTAATAAGATATTGTCAAGACCAGTATCAGTATTTGATGGTAATCTTATAGGAGTCGTTTCTCGATCATCTAAGTCTAGAGGATTTTTTTTCTTTAAATAGAATATTAAGTCGTGATCGTTTTCTGAACGTCTTGGTTTATTATTCGAATCAAATGTTCCATAAGAGTCATCTTTAATGAATTGATTGAAAGTTTTATCATCAAGTCTATCTGATGCAGTATGTCCGTCCCTAAAGCATGAATCTCTATGTTTTTGACACCCACCTATCTTATCTTGAGTTTCTCGATCATCTAAGTCTAGAGGATTTTTTTTCTTTAAAGGGTATAATAAGTCGTGATCTTTTTGTCTAGATCTCTTATCATTCCAAGAACGTATCTGATCTTGAGTTAGATCTATCCGTCTGTTTGGTTTAGGGTCAGGACCTAATTTACACCTGATTAATCTTTCAGCACTGGCGAGATCTTGAAGAATTTGTGATAAGGGATATGATAGAGAAGATTCATAATGCACGCTAAATCGTCCATCTAATCTTTTGCCAAAATGTACTGTATAAGTTTGAATCATAAGAAAAACAGAGAGAATCTGATATATAAATCTTTCTGTTTTAATCACTTAGAAGGAATAACAAATTAAGCTAAGAGAAGCCAACGGGAAGAATTAAATAAGTAAAAGTTATACAATGGAGAGTCTAATAACTTCATCTAAACTCACGACAGAGCTCGGGCTTGTTGCCTTGAGGATGCCTCTCTCAAATACCCATTTTCGAAGCTTTCCAAGCACATCAGAGTTGGGAGTAGCAAACACTAATCGACCGTCTTCGTAGTCAGCTTGAGCAAAAGTGTTTTGACAAGGATCAAATGCATATATTTCCCATGGTGGCTGCATAATAGTCGTTGTATCACCAACACCGTTTTTAGGTCTGCGTGTGCCAAAGACTAAATAAATAAGAGGTTCAGCTGAATGATCACTAGTGCTGATCGTGTAGTCTTTCATAAATCTCTTCTCTTAAGCAGCTTGTCTAACTGCTATTGGAGTATACTGTTCATCACGTAAAGCACGGAGGGGTATGACTTTTCTTTCTTGTGTCGCTGTGTAAACTCTGTCTAAGAATAATCCCTTAGCATAGCTTAAAGCATCGCGAATTTCTGGTTGTAAGTGCTTCAAGATCTTGGCGTCAAATTTGCGTCTGCCTCTGTAAATGTCCAATAATCCAGTACCGATAGGCAAGTAAGCTAATGGTTTAGTAATTAAATCTTCTCCAGCGATTGCGAAAGCGCTTCGTCCTTGCATTTGACCATGTTTGACATAAGCATAAGTATCAATCATGTCCGCTAAGGATCCTGCTAAGACTCCAGCTCCAGTCAATCCAAAACCAGCAGGTCCAGGAATAGTTAAGAATAGAGCAGTGCCAGCAGCATAGCCAGCGCCAGCTAAATAGCGTAAGGGTGTTGCGACATAGCGTTGCATGAAAGTTCTCTTGTCATATGCTTTTAATTTACTGTCATAAGCTTTGTTCAATGATTCTTCTAACAGACTTTTTCTCGTTTGATAGACTGAGCCTTTCGGATCTAAATGTTGTCCCTGCTCGTTGGAAAAGTGTCTCTGAATGTCTTTATCTTCAGCTATTAAAGTATCCAAGCTTCCAGTGACAAATTCCTTCAGTCTGCTCATAAGTTATTTCCTAACGTGAGTGATGCTCCGTAAGAGTTCATGAATAGTAATCATGCCTACTAATTTTCCCTGCTTAGTGATAGGACAAGTAGCGACATTGCCTTTGACGCATTGCTCATAAGCTTGCTTTTCATCCATCGTTTCTTCGAACGTTTGGATAGGCTTAGTCATGATGTCTTTGGCTTGCAATGTAGTAGGATTTTTCCCTTCAGCAACTACTCGGTTATTAATATCAGTGATGGAAATAACACCAACGGGTTTCTGATTCGCATCAGTAACATAAATATATCTGATTAAATGTTCTCGTAATTGCTTTGCTACATCAACAACACTTTCAGTTTCTTCGCAATGTAATGCTTCTAATAACGTACAGTCTTTAATCATGGTTTTCCTCCATCTTTAGGTTTATTTTTATCATTTATTAAACTTGTGGGTGCTTGATTGTCCCTGTGTAAGGTAATTAATTCTCGTCTGGTGGCTCTTTTTCCACTAACAGTCCTGTCAGCAAGCACAAACATGCCTACTGCACCAACAGCAGCCCCAACAGCTCCGCTTACTGTTTTCAAAGTGTCTAGTCCTCGTAAGAGACCATCTTTCAAAGCTTGCATCTTAGGGAATAATTCATAGTTAATAACATAACCTTCCTGTACAAGTTCGTCTTTCTTTGTAGTCATGTAAGCTTCCAAGTCTTGAGCTTGCTTTCTTAACGCAGTAAGATCTTGATCGCTAGCTGCGCGTAAAGTGTCTTTAAGTTCAATACCTTTATCCAAAGCTCCTTGCAGAGTAACAATATCATCCAGCGTTTTGCCAAGCTTATCTTTGAGTTGATGCACTTGTTCTGAAGTTTCTAAGAGTGTGAAATAATTGCCGGTATTCAGGAGATAGTCCGCTAGGTTTCTGCCGCTAAGATCTGCGTCTGCGACTTGCTTCAATTGAACAAAGAAGTCTCGTTCCTCTGGAGACTCAAATTGATTCCCTGCTAAATAATCATTGATTTTTTGAACAACAATTTGCTGTGTCTGTAAGAAATAATCGCTGGTTTTATTCAGTAAAACAGTTTGAGCGACTTTATTATCTTTGTTAATATCATAGACTTGAACTAAAGCGCCAAGCCGTTCTTTGTAATGTTTTAAGGATTGTCGAGAGCCTTGTTCTTCTCCTTTGATTTTTCTGCTGAACCATTCGTTAAATCTTTGTAATCCTTCTGGTTGTATCTGTTCTAATCCTTGATCTAAATTAGTAAGTCGTTTCGTTAATCGATCTTTGAGTCTCGTTAATCGTTCTTGAATATCAGATTCTTCGGTGTAGCCTTCAACTTTTGCTAAAATCTTTTGTAATTCTCCAGCTTCTTTGCCGCTTAAGAGACCAATATCTTCCCAGTATTTTTGGACAGATGCATGATCGCGTTCAACAGATGTCAAGTAACTTTGAACATCGTCTGCTGATTTTTGGAGTTGTCTCTCTGCTGCTCCGGTGATTTCAGTTAAAGTATCATGGGCAACATTGTAGAAAGCAGTGACTGCAGCTTCTAAAGAGCCGCCCAAACTACCGACGAATTTCCCTGCGACATAGCCTGCTCCAGCTCCTGCTAGAGTTACTCCAGCCTTGAATAAAAAGCGACGTCGACTAAAGTTCATATAAGTAATTCCTCCACACTAAAGACGTAAAACTACTATATAAATCTTTCTAATGTAACTACTAGTAAGTGAATAATAAAGGTATATTTAAATAGTTTGAGGATAAGAAAACTAATATGAACACCAATCAAGAGTATCTGATGCAATTAAGCAGGTCCTGTAGATCTTCAGATGCATATGCAAGATTAGAGATATCAAACATCGAGGAAAAGCCTACAAAAGAAGATAAATTTATTTCTTCTTAACAGGTTGTATTTTTTCAAGCAGCTCACACGTTCTGCAAAAAGTTTTTGCAGCAGGTTCTCCGCAGGTCTCGCAAGTGCCGATAGTTTGTCTTGTGGATTTGAATTGCTCGCGTAAAGACGGTAAAATCTCCAGGAAAGAGTTGACAATCCCCTGCTTCGTTCCGGGATATTTTTGCTCCCAGGTATTCAGCAGTTCTCCTATTTGTAATCGGAAAGCTCCTTCGGCATTAGGGCATTCCACAAACGTGACAGGAAACTCTTTCAAAACAGCATACAGTGCAACTTCTTTCTCCGTCATGAAATACAACGGTTTGATTCTTCTGATGAATTGTTTATGCAATAGAGCTCCAGTCATGGGGCCGAGCTTGGCAGAAAGAGAGACATTTCCCTTGAACTGGTTCATGAGCAGGGTTTGCGCCTCATCATCTAAATTGTGGCCAGTAGCCACTTTTGTAGCTCCTAATTCCCTTGCCCCGCGATTGATCAGATATCTCCTGCTAATACCGCAAGCAGTGCAGGGATTCATCTTATGATCTTTCAAAAAACTGTCTAGAGTAAAGCCGAACATCTTTTGAAAAGAGAGGACAGTTAAAGGAATCTTGTAAGTTTTGCAAAAAGTTGCAGCGTCTCGCAGGGTTTGTTTTCTGTAATGCTCAATCCCTTCATCAATCGCTAATGCCTTTATAGGAATATTTTGTTTTTGGCAGTACTGATGGAGCAAGTAGAGACAGGTCATGCTGTCTTTTCCACCAGACAACGCGGAGACTAGCATATCTCCTTTCTCAATCATCTTATAAGTTCTTAAATTTTTCAGGACTTTCTTTTCAAAGTAGTTGATAAAATGCTGCTTGCAGAGAGATGTGTGATTCTGTAAAACATACACAGGTTCAATAGGACATTTCTTGCAGGCCATATTAGCCGCCGGAAACAACAGATAAGATAGTGAGCTTGTCCTTGTCTTTGAGAAGGGTTTGTTCGATGATAACAGCATTGTCTCTCGTAACCAGTACAGTCACAGGATTTAATTGGAGTTTGGCGAAAATATCTTTGACAGTTGCTTTCGCTGGCAAATCAATGCTAGTCATTTTCTTCGTTCGTTCAATAAAGACCTGGACTTTCATAAAGAAAAATAAAAGAACAGAGCTTTTTAAGTGTGTTGTTGTATAAGATAGGCAGTATAAGTAGTTAGTGATATAAGTAATGCATAAATTATATTCTTCCCATTAGGACTATGTGCTTAGTTAAGAACAAACATTCGATAGCATACCATGCGTTATTTATGTCATCGACTAAAAATACCAAAGATTTATAAATATATACTGGAGAATATATATTAAAAGATACAAGAATGAGTGACCTCCTCCCCGGCCTAAAGGCCCGACCTTCGGTCGGCTCCTCCGCTTCGCTACGGAGCGGGGCTTCTGAGGTGAACCTGGGCTAGATGATGCATTTCTTGTTCTCGTACATAGCGCAAAGTCGTCGGTAAGTCTGCG
>DATDXZ010000099.1:0-8701 GCA_035289145.1 Candidatus Nanoarchaeia archaeon | reverse complement strand
TAACTATTCGTTTCTTCGTGACAATTCTATTGCCAACTTCAACTCCCTCTTCTACGCCTGCCAAAGTTCCTGTGACCGGCGTTCCAGTATATATAAGCTCCATGCCTTGTGGATATCTGCAAGAGACATAGTGAATAGTGGTGCGTTCTGCTTGTTCAGGAGTAATATGAATGGAATTGCTTGGTTTATCTTGAATATAAATAGTGCCGTCAGTATTAGGAATTTTATTTCCTTTGTTATCTTCTTGATAGCAGGAAAAGGCGATATTCTGTTCTTCATAGCGCTGCGTTTCAGAGTTATAAAATCCATCGACTTGTACTTTGGCGTCTATCTGCACAGGCTTGCTTTCTTTAAAGACTTCATTGGTCGCAAAAGTTAAAATTTGAATGCCTTTTTGTGGTTCTTTCTCTACAACATCCGGATTGTTAAAATTGCCGTAATTTTTATAGATTAATCCTTTGAAAGCTTCTAGAGGATTTTTTATAGAAATTTTTTCTTTGAGATCATCGCTCAATAATTGCCCCTGGCTAAACAAGTCCATGGCTAGCGAATAGTTAAAAAGAGGAAAGACAATAATGAAAATAATGCACCACATATAATTGCGTGATAAAAAAAGATAAAGAACAAATGCTGCCCAAAAGATAGTAAAAAAATTAAAGACAGGAAAAAAAGGGAAGGGCCAGAATGAGAAAG
Organism: Candidatus Nanoarchaeia archaeon; assembly: GCA_035289145.1. Taxonomy (GTDB): domain Archaea; phylum Nanobdellota; class Nanobdellia; order SCGC-AAA011-G17; family UBA489; genus JACOVP01. Next base: position 8,008 of record DATDXZ010000099.1, on the reverse strand, counting down.
CTAAATAAAGAATAACAAGCATAAGGGTGGTGCCAAGGGGTCTTTGAACACGTTGGCGACGATAAACTTCTGCACCAAAAGCTCTTTGGTGTCCTGTGTAATATTCAAGTCCTTTTCCTGTAACTCTTTGGCGAGTTAATTCTAGTCCTCGCAGGATGTTGCGGCTAGTTGCAGAAAGTCCAGTTGCAAGACCTTTACCTAAAGATTTAGCGAATTGTTTAAAGGAAGGTTTATCAGAAGGAGATTTATCAGAAGAATCAGGAGGAAGAGAAATAGTCAGAAAGGTAAAAAATGAGGATCGTTGTGTCATGGTAAATAATTACTCAAGGAAAATATCCAATGAAGCGATGTCAAAGGAAGTCCCCGCAGCAATACGTAAGCTATTCTGTCCAAGAACAACATAAGGCGTGATGTCAAAAGTAAATGTGTTATCATAAGTGTCCAAGTAGAGAGTATATCCGTTGATGAAGAAGGTTGCGACTTTGCGGTTGTCAAAGGAAGTCATCTGGACATTCATAGTAATCTGTCCTACAGAACCTAAAGAATCATACGTAGCTACAGGAACGCTGAAATAATAACCAGGCGCCTTGCCAGCATCAATATCTCCCTCAATGAGTATGCGCTCCAAAACATACTTTCCGCCGTCAATGGCAAAGGTCAAGACATTTCTGCCTTCGCGAAGATCATTTCTTGCTAAGTCGTGGCTAACTTCTCCAGCATCGCAGACAATTTGTTGTTGGCTAAGGAGCTTATTGTTTAAATTGATTTGTATATTGCCTCGTTCATTGGCAGTGAAGCAGTTGACAATGTAAAACAAGCTCAAGTGTCCGAAGCGTTGCAAGTCATCTGCAGTCAGAACAAAAGTTCTCTGTTCTGCTGTGTGTTCAATGCGGTAAGTTCTGAAAAGAGTGACGTCGCGCAGGACATAGCTGTTTTTGCTGAAAATGCCTGAAGAGCTTACAGAAAAAGTAAGGTGATTGACAGGACGCAAGGAAGAGACAGGAAGAAGCAAAGGCAGTTGCGATATGGTCAGAAGACCGCTGAAGATTTCTCGTCCGTTGAGTAAGATGGTGATGTCTCCTTTTGCTTTTTCTAAAAAGAATAGTAGTTTCACAGAGCCTACAGGAGCTTCTTGGCTGACGCGAAAGATAAGCTCTTTCTCAGTGCCTGAGAAGATGCCTCCAGTAACATCTAAGGATTTGGACAAGATTTCTTCGTCTTTGTCAGTGTCAGCGTACAGATTCACAGAAGCCAAAGGTTTTGCATAAATTTTTTGACCAAAAGGTTGCAAGTCTCCTATGCTTTGGCTGAAGAGGATTTGACGTTCGACAGGACTGTAAGTGTTGCCGCCATAAGAGCTGCCTGGATAAATAGGAACTGGTTGCCCTCCAATAAGACGTTCTTTCTCTCCCTCTGGTAAAATAATAATATATAACAAAAGAAATAAGCCAATAAATAAAATAAGAGAAAATGCGTTCCAAGATTCTGGAATAGCTACCTCTGCCTTTCTATGCAAGCCTCTTTTCACAAATCTTAAAGAAAGGACTGATTATTTAAACCTTACGACCAAAGGGTTGCTTCAAGTTAGACCAATATCTGCATGCGACAGTGGCTGCAAACAGAAAAGTTCCTAGAGTTAAAGCAGTTAAACCAGAAGGTTGCTGTGCCATCTGTTCCAAAGTATTGCCAGCATCTAGCAAAGCAAAAGTCAATGCATCCATGGGCTGGTTGGCGGGTATAAGTTGTAAGGCTTCATAGCCTCGTTGAATTCCATATAAAGGGTTGGTTGTCATAGCAGAAAGAAAAGCAAATGTATTAATACACTTTTCTCGGATAATTCCGGAAAGAATATGAGAATACTGAAAGATATTCGGAAGCGTGGAGAGATCTTATTGAAAGTTACAACGCTAGATGATCTATGGTATCTCAGTCAAGTATTGGAAAAAAATGATTTGGTAACAGGCGATACAGTAAGGAAAATCAAGCTCGGAAGCAGTGAAGAAGGGAAAACACATGTAGTCAAGAAGCATGCTCGCATTACCATCCAGACAGAAAAAGTAGAGTTCCATAAATATACTAACGCTCTCCGCATTAGCGGAAAGATTACGGATGGTCCGGAAGATGTGCAGAGAGGTGTATTTCATACTATTAACGTCGAAGAGAATGATACATTGCAGATAGTCAAGGAGCATTGGCATAACTATCAGCTGGAAAAATTAAAGGAAGCATGCAGGGAAAAGCTCCCAAAGATTCTTATCTGTGTGTTGGAAAGAAAAGAAGTGTCCTTCGCGCTGTTGAAAAGATATGGCTACGACTACATCAGTGACTTCGAGGGAGAAGTGCAGGAAAAAGCATATCCTACAGTCAAGAAAGATGTGACATTCTATGCAGACATTGTCAAGCGGTTGCAAGAATATGATCAGAGGTATAAGCTGGATAAAATTATCATCGCGTCTCCAGCATTTTGGAAAGAGGAATTCAATAAAGAGTTTAGCAAGAAAGCCCCAGAGCTAAAAAATAAAGTATTGTACACAGTCTGTCACACCACAGGAAAAAATGCCATGCATGAAGTCTTGAAGAGTGATGAGATCAAGAAAGCATTGAAAGATGAAAGAATCATCGAAGAAATTCAATTGGTTGAGGAAGTTTTCAAGGAAATAAGTAAAGAAGGAAATGCAGTCTATGGCTTCAAAGAAGTACAAGATGCAGCAGATGCTGGTGCTATCAAAGTGTTAGTGGTGACTGATGAACTGATTCGACAGCTCAGACAGGCAGAAGAGTATCAAAAATTAGACAGGATTATGAAAACAGTTGAAGCGACAGGCGGTCAAATCCATATTATTACGACAGAGCATCAGGCTGGACAAGAATTGCAGGGCATGACAGGTATAGCTGCGTTGCTAAGATATAAAATAAAATAAAGAAAGAAAAAAAATTAGAAAAATAATTATGTGCGTTGAACTGGTTGAGCTCGACTTTGTGCAAGACGTTCTCTTCTCTGTTGTTTTAATTGTTGACGATTAGCATACCAGTTGGTGTCTGCAATTCTTCCGGATGCAGCTTCATAAATATTCATGCACACAGCAGTAACTGCATACATTGCACCTAAAGTTGCGCCAACAGCTACTATATCTTCTAGTAATTGTGCTCCTGCTGGTTGACCTTGAAGTCGTGCTGGAGAATATTGGTCAGTTCCATTCCACATGCGCCAAGCAGTGCTAGAAAGACCAGCTAAAGTACCTAATGCAAGACCTAAAGTATAATGTTTCCAACCTTTTTCATTACGAACTTCTTCTGGAGAGGTTGCGAAAGCTTGGCTGATACCTGCACCTAAACCAATTAAAGGAAATGGGCTATTTTTAATGGGTTCTGCGATAGGTTGATGATACACTTCTATACCTTTAGATAATAAGTAATAGGATCCTACTGCACCACCTACACTTGCTGCGATTTTTGCAATAACACTAAGATTTTTCATTGTGAATATTCCTCCATAAATGATAGAAATATATTAGAAAAACATCTATATAAATCTTTCTATTTGTAATAACTACATAGTAGTATCAATTACCAAAGAAATCGCAAGAATTGAAGAAATCGAGGCTCCAGAAGTGCCATTTTAGCCAATAAAAGGCTGGGAAACTCACGATCATGGGTGCTGATGAGCTTGGTGATTCTAGGCTGTCTGACCAGCTTTAAAAGAGCATTGTAATCTCGTTCTTTGAATTTTTGGAGCATGATTTTATGAATTTGTAAGTGAGTCCAGAGCTCAAATCCGATCTTCTTTCTCCAGAGTCGTTCATAACTCTTGCCTTCTGCTAATGCCTTGGTCAGTTCCTCAGCCGCAATCATGCCTGGAATAATACCTCCTAACGTAGAAGCTTTCACTTGCGTCGCTGCATCTCCCACTAAATAGACATGATCTTTTTCAGTAATAACTTTCGGATTATACAAAGGAATAATGCCGCTTTGCCAATCCAATATTTTTCCAGGTCGTAGCTTGTGCAATTTGTCAAAGTAAAAATTCGCTTTGTCCAAAGAGCAGATACCTAGACGTGAAATTTTTGTGCTTTCAGGAACCAGCCATCCAAAGTAACCCTCATCGATGAAAAATTCCACAAGATCTGATTCGCAGGGAGCTCGAATGCGTGCCTGATGACCAATAATGAATTTTCTTTGGTCAAACATGCCATTGCTTTTTGCTACAGTGCTTAATGGACCATCTGCACCCACTAAATGATCTGTAGTTGCAGTCTTGTTATTTGCAAAGCGAAGTAAATGTCGATTGTTTTTCCGTTCTGAACGAAGAAATTTATGGTTCGAATGGTACTTCGCTCCATTGCTTTGTGCTACGTCTGCAAGATAAGCGTCAAATTTCGTCCGGTCAACAATGTAATTCTTAGGAAGCTTGATTTCAACGCTGCTCTTGTCAGGTCCAAAGACTTTCGTGCGAGTAATTCTATTGACGACGAATTCGTCTTTCGGTTGCATAAGTTGGTTGAGAAAAAAAGTAGTGATGCCTGTGCATTGTACTGGTTTTCCTATGACTTTATGCTCTTCGTAGACGTCTACGGAAAATCCTTTCTTGGAAAGCTGGCTAGCCAAATGATTGCCGACAGGTCCAGCCCCAATGATTGCGACCATAAGAAAATATCAGTGAGAACCTTTATAAGGATTGCTTCAAAAAAAGGAGATAAGATGGTGACACTCGACATTCTCTTGGCAAGTGTGGCAGTTTTAGGATTGGGTGCTGCAACAATTCATGATCTAAGAACAAGAGAAGTTCCAGATTGGATAACTTACAGTATGATCATCGCAGGATTTGGGATACGAATTATTGGTGCTTTAGGTCCAGAATCTTGGCAGTATATCGCAAGCGCATTTATAGGGTTGGCAATTACTTATGCTTTAGGAAGTGTCATGTACTATGCAAAGCAATGGGGTGGTGGTGACGCAAAGATGATGATGGCTTTGGGTGTGCTCTTTGCTACGCGTCCAGACTTTGTGCGAGAAACAGCAATGCCTTTCTTGGGGGAAATATTTATCAACATCTTAATGGTGGGTGCGCTCTACGGGCTTCTCTGGGGATTCGTATTAGCTTGGAAACAAAGGAAAAAATTCACGCTAGTTGCAAGGCAGATGCTGCAGGAAAGAAAGATGATTAAAATAAGAATGATAGCTATTGGAGGAGCTGTAGCAATTATGTTTGTAGCCTTTAATGTTCAAGATGTATTTATCAAAATAACCATTATGACTTTCAGCCTGTTAGTTTTGCTGTATCCATATTTATGGATTTATGTAAAATCAGTAGAAAAAACATGTTTATACAAATATGTAACGCCAAAAGAATTAACTGAAGGTGACTGGGTGGAAGAAGATATTTTAGTCAACAAAAGAGTGGTCTACAAAGTAAAGAATACAGGCATTGAAAAAGAAGATATTCAAAAATTGATCAGAGCCAAAGTGAAAAGAGTATTGGTAAAGGAAGGCATCCCATTTATTCCTCCATTTTTGATAGGAACAGTATTAGCCTTGTTGCAAATCAGTTTTTTGAATTTCTTTTAGAATTGCGCGAAAGGTTCGTCATCATTCTCGATAAATGCAGGAGAAGATGATTTTTGAGAAGGCGTCTCGTCTTTAGGTTTAGGCTGTAAGATAGTTAAATGTGATTCTAAGGTAGTTTTCACTCCTTGGAGTTCATCAGCAGTAGCGGTCTTGCCTTGCCAAGAAAGGTGAAGACCATCGTTGTCATAACGGGGAATGAGATGAACCAAAACGTGATCCACGGTTTGTCCAGCCAAACTACCGTTCGCTAAAAAAAGATTCACTCCTTGACATTCCTCAAGCTCTTCAAGTATACCAACGAGCTTCTGTGCTACAAGAAAAAGTTGGTTGGTCTGCGGCGCAGGCAATGAGGAAAAATCAGCAACATGATGTTTGGGAAAAAGAAGCGTATGTCCTTTTGTCGCTGGTCGAATATCTAATGCAGCTATCAAATGATCATCTTCATAAAGAATAACAGCCTGCAATTGTTTTTGGACGATAGAGCAGAAAGGACAGCTGGGTCCGCTAGATTTTGCGCCTTGAGTTTGTTGTTCTTGAAGATATTTGACTTGTTCAGGTGATAAGGTCTTTAAGAAATCAGGTAAAACTTTTTTTTGTTCTTCTGGAGGTAAGCGAGAAATCTCTGTGAGCTTTTGAAGTTGTTCTGGAGAAAATGGTGTTTCAGCCATTAGCCCAAAGCCCTGCCCACATTGACCACTTCAACATTCATGATGCCTGTAATTTCCTTTAATTGGTCTTCTAGAGCATCAGTGCTTCCCTTGTTTTCATCCATAGAGAAAGTAATCTTCAAGGCAACAAGTCCAAAGCCGATAGGTTCTTTCTCGACTCGCTGCATTCTGCCGCCATAGTTTTCAATAATCTTCTGAGAAGATTTTTCCAAGTCAGTTAAAGAAACATCCACGCCTTCAGGCATGATCTTCAAGGTAACAATGACATAAGCCATTTTAGTTAGGACCAGTAAAGTTGCATCCAGGACAGGTATAGCGTGCTGCAATTCTGCGACAGTAAAAACAACGGGTAATAGTATGCTTCTCGCATTGTGGGCAGCTAAAAGAAGCGTTCCCTTTGACGTTTTCTAAGGGGCGATTACAGCTTATGCATTTCAATTGTTTTTCCATAGAAGGATGCCAGAATATAGATTTATAAAGCTTACTTTTACCTAATTCATTGCGCCCTCGTAGTTTAGCTTGGATAGCTGAGAAACAGCCCAAAGAGAATGCGAGCTTGCGGAGCTTGCGACACAGGTTCAAATCCTGTCGAGGGCGTATATCTTATTTTTTACCAACATGAAAACTAGATCATAAGAGATTTATATGTAGGCTTAAGGTGTAAAATTTGAGTTTGTCTAAAATTTAACTGCCGTTCAAAAATATCCCAAAATAATTCATAAGCCAAATAAAAAAAATAATTAAATGAAGTAATGTAGCTCTTCTAATGATTGATTTTCCTTTAATATCAGTATTTCTACTTATAATAGTTAAAAACACCATCCCCATAATAAATCCAAAAATTATTAGGGTTAATGAAGTAATTGAGAATGTGTTACAATATCCAGTACATGCTTTATTTTCATACCATGTTATCGATTTAAAATAGATGCTTAAAATTAAGGTGATTAATGAAAGTAAGATAGAGAGAATAGAAATGTTTCTTAATGTGCTTTTTGTCATGTCTATATGAAAGATAGCCTTTTTATTAGTCTTTCGATTAAGTAGCAGGTTCGTTAAGTCTGTTCAAGAAGACGACGAAAAGTCCAGCAAGCAATAACACTGCCAGACCTAATAAAGGATAATGTATAATAGGTTTCAAGTTGAGTTTCATAACAGCAGCTACAATCAATCCAAAGACAAGTGCTAGAAGAAGCAGGGTATAATCTCTGTAGTCCATAAAAAAGAAAAAGATCAGAGGTTTATAAAGTATTCTTCTAACTAACGAATGATAGTCGCTTGTATGCCTTGCTCATTAAGTGTTCGATGTGTTTGGAGAAAGAGCTTAAATTCTGGATGATCTTTGCTAAGGCGATGGAGTTTTCCATCTTGAATGTATAAAGGATCAACATGACGAAATTTCTTCTTCAATGTATATTCAGGATGCTCATCTCCCAAGCGATATTGAAGCCGTGATTGTAAATAGTGTAATTCATTGTGTATGTAAGTGTCTTGAGTATCATGCAATTTAGTCATGACATAAAGATCATCTTCATAAAAATCTTCAAGAGTGATGATATGGTGTTGTAAAGCATATTTAAGAATTTGAGAAAAGAGTTCATAGCGAAGTACATACTCTGCATGTCCCCAGTGTTGTGTTTGGCACGTTAAATATGCTCTAGCAAATGCATTTGCAGCATCAGCAGAAGAAAAAACAATCTTATGATGATATGAAACAAGTGAATGTACGCAAAGTGATACAATAGAAGGTGCAACCCATAAATGAAATTCTCGTA
>DATDXZ010000098.1:0-3288 GCA_035289145.1 Candidatus Nanoarchaeia archaeon | reverse complement strand
AGCCATTGAACGCATCAACATATCCGATAGTTATCCCCTGATATGAAGAATTGTAAATATTTCTACTTCCAGAATAATCTTTGGCATGAGCTGCATCAGTTCCCGATGCGGCGTCAAAGGTCATGTGCAGCACCGCGAGAGGTGTATCGTTCCGCAGCCAGTTGTAGGTATATTTTACATCGGTCCCATCGGTATAGGCAGTAAGATTTACATTCCCATTCCCTTGGGTGACATAGGTGGTGTTCAACACAAACCTGTTGATAGCTAGGGGTACTAGATCTTCTGGGAAGATGAATTCTAGTATAGAATCGATGACAGAACTAAATATTGATTTCTCTTCTTCTACTGGCGCAACTTCTTCAACCGGTTCTTCAGGCATTTCCTGTTCAGCATCAGCAGGATCTTCTGGCGGAAGTGTTTCTATTGGTTCAGTTTCTGGTTCAGCATCTTCAGGAACTTCTACCACTGGTTCTTCAATGGTCGGTACTTCCAATTCCGGAGATTCTTCAGCAGGAATTTCTTCTTCTGCCGGAGGCACTTCCAAGGCTGGTTCTTCTTCAGGAATAGCTATCGCTCCGCCAGTCATCTCATCGGGAATTTCTTCTTCAATGGGCTGAACAATCAATTCTTCTGATCCAGGAACTTCTATGGGTTGTTCTACTGCTGGTACTTCGATTGGTTCTTCAACGATTGGTTGTATTCCTACTTCAGGAACTTCCTCAACAATATCAGCTGTAACTCCTCCACTAATGTCGTTGCTTTCAGTCTCATCACATATAGTCTTTGTCATACATTGCTCAACCACTTCAGAACTGCATTTCTCTTCCACAACATCGACACAACTGCCGCAATTCTGTACAACCTCTTCAGTGCATACTTCAGAACAACTCTTCACGCAGACTTCTCTCTCGACGCCATTGATCTCTTCCGGATGGCATTCTGGTTTGCATTCTTCTGTGCATACTTGCGTAGTCTGGTTCACACAACTGCTATCGCATTGCTGCACTGTCTCATTTTTGCAGGCAGTAACTGTTTCATTCAGACAACTTCTCTCTTCATGGCAATTGCCATTCGGTACGCCAACCGCTGCACCGGTAAGCGCATTATTTCCGCTGTTATATTTTTTCAAGAACGTAAAAATGGTGGTAATCCAAGATTCTGATTTGCTTTCTTCTATGGGTGCTTGATCATTTTCATAATGATGCACGATCAATCCTGCAAATGTAAAAAGAATTGCAAAGAGTGAAATTAAGCCCAATAATTTTACTGTAGAATGCTTCTGCTGCTCTTTCTCCAGCTCTGTGATCTTAGTATTAATTTTCTGCAATCCTGCCTGGGCCTGCTGCAACTCCTTGGTTTCATATTCCAACAAAGTCCGCAGCTGCAATAGTCTTGTTTTTCGTTTAGCTTGACTTTCTACATTGTAGAGATACAGTGTCCTCTCCCTTTTTTGCATGAGCATCTTGACAGCTTTCTCTACTTCCGTCTTCCTCTTTTTACAAGATACTATATTTTCACGAGGATTCATGTTTGTCTCGAGCTCGTTTCAGTAATACCGCAACAGTATTGGGCGTTCTCTGCAATAGTTTAGCGATCTGTTTGTTGGAAAGATGATGGACAGAATTAAGATAGAAAACGATGCTTTCCAGAAAACTATACTTGCGCTTTTTGAAAATGGAAAACGGCAAGAAATATTTCTCATCTTCAATCAAAAAAATTTGTTTTTTCTTTTTCCATGATCTTTGATAGGTGGCCCAGATGCTTTTCTGGTCGCGATGCAGCTCCGAAGCGATCTCTCGAAATGATGATCTCTCGTTCTCTTTCAGGAACTTATAGAGCGCTTCTGCCGGATCCAGAGAAGAGGAAAATATAGATAAGGGGATAGATGCCTCCTCTTTTGCTGCTTGAAACGTCTCGATCAGCTCCGGCAATTGCAATCCCTGCTCTTGATGCATCCGCTGCAAAATGATCTTCAATAACTGTTGAGAACTGATCGTAGATAAAAGTGAACCTAGTAGGGGATTTTGAGAAACATACTCAAAATCCTTCTTTGAAGGCTTTGCCTTATTCAAGCCTTCAATAGTACATCTCCCTCTTTTTTGCTGTTTGCTTTCAAGTACTGCGCTGGAGAAGGAAATCTCTTGTTATAAATGTTTTGTTTAAAATAATTAATAAATCAAGAAGATTATTCTATTTATATTAATAAACACCTATTTAAGTTTAAATTTATTCTTGATATGTTAATAATAGGGCATTTTTATTAATCAGGGTTGATATTCCGCGGTCGGAGAATCAGAAGTTAACTTTCTCTAGAGAACTTTGAAAAAAATAATTCTCGGCAGAGCCTAAAAAATGAGAACGACATCAAAGCTGACTACTTCTCTCTAAACTTTTTCTTTTTTTCTTTTATCTGTCTTTCAACCAGCCTAAAGAGTTTTTCCATAACTCCTGGTGGAATATTCACGCCCATCATTTTTTTAAGATCTTCTAAAAAACCAGTTAAGTCAAATACTGCTCTTTCTTTTCCCAATGTTATTTGATTTTCAGCTTCTTCTATAATAATATCCCAATTAATCTTTGTAGAATTGATTATTTTTCGCGCATCATCTTTATCTTTTACACGATCAGTAGCGCATTTCATAAGGATGAGGTCGTGGGGATTAGCTATTTTTAGAATAAGATTTTCTCCGAACTGATGAGTTTGTTCGGCTCTTTGTCTCATCTCTTCTGAAAAGATAAAGTCAACTACTTCTACCACAAACAAATCAAAGCGTTCATCGTTAAGCTTAAACATTTCAGGAGTATTTCTTTTTCCTCCATAAACTTTTATAGGGTTCATTTCTAGATAACCTAAAGATTTTACTGCTTCTTTGAAAATGGCGCGGTCTTTCTCATTTTCAAAAACAAGATCAATACCTAACGTCGCCTCTTTAAAACCAAGGAACATCATTGCCGTTCCGCCTATGGCGTATACAGTTATCTTTTTAGCAAGCCTTCTGGCTACGTTTAATAATAATTTTTGTTGTTGGTCTATAGTGATCATTGGTATTCCTCCAAATCTTTCTTATTAAAGGGAAGATACATTTTCCACATTTCCTCAATTTCCATAAAATCTTTTGATTTTAGCCCTGGAATAACATATTCAAACTTATGTCCTTCTTTTGGCAAAGCGCTGCTTCTAAATTTAAGAGACATTTTTCTTACTTTTATAATCTGGCGAGCAAGATCGTACAATGCGCCGACTTGTCTTTCAATATGATTCTCTTTAGCCAGATGGTGTAACTCTAC
>DATDXZ010000097.1:0-3224 GCA_035289145.1 Candidatus Nanoarchaeia archaeon | reverse complement strand
ATAAAGAATATAAAAAAATAAAAGGATTATGAAGCTTGCGCTTTACGTCTGCGCTTCTCTCTTCTAATACGCTTTCTTTGCCACTTCCAGCGCATCTGTCTCTTTTTCTTCCAACGTCTAGAACTGCGTTTCATGTAGTCTCATTGCTCTTTTTTTCTTCTTTTAAAGGTTGTGGTCTCTCTTTTTCCAGGCTAAATTATTCTTCTTTTGTTTTGTTTGTTTTTCTTTTGGCTTCTTTTGCTTTTTTTCACAACTCTTATAAGGAATAACTGTCTTTGTTGTTGCATGGTGTTAGAAGAATTATTTCCTAGGATGCCTGAAGTGAGCTGGTTGGATAACATCTGTCTAGTTATTCTTGTCTTGTCTGCTTTTAATTGGGTTGGATTCGCTTTTTGGGATTTTAATGTTATTACTCTTATTCCCGATCTTACTTTGCAGAAATTTGTTTATGTGATTATTGGGCTCTCTGGATTTAAAGCCTTATTTTTTTGGAAGAAGTGTCTAGCCTGTTCCAGAATTGAGTAATTCTTTTACTCTTTTGATATAGTTTTTTAACTTTATTATTTCTTGATTGTATGGCTCTATCTTTTCGGCTTCCTCCACTGTTTTTGCAGCTTCTTCTATCTGTTTATTTTTCATATAAGCGATTGCTAATCCGAGATAGGTCTTGATATTGTTGGGGTTTAAGAGCAATGATTTTTTATAATACTGAATTGCCTTGGGATAATCTTCCTTGAAATTGTAATGGATAATTCCCATGTCCCTGTAGACTTTTGCTTTATTTTCAAATTCATCTATTTTGTCTTCGTAGATTTTGAGGTAGCTGAGCTGTTTTGCTTTATGCGCACGCTCTCCCTTTTCAAATTGGTAATGATGTATAGAGATTACTGTTTTTTGTATTCTGTTTTTATCTTTGATGGAGGCATCTATGGATTCATGCACAGGACTGGAGAATTTTATCTCCTTGTTATTTCTGAATAAACGAATAATGTTGCAACTGATGAAACCAGCAAAGTCTTTTGTCTCTGGTGTTCTTTGATTGACTACTGCAAAGCCCAATAATTTTTGATCGTTGGTGTAACTGATCTGAACAAACGTGTAAGCATCATACTGCTTGCTTTTTGTTAATTCTTTTATTAGGGCGTGATCCTCTTTACTGAGGACTTCGTCTGCGTCCAGGACTAAAATCCATTCTTTTGTTGCCTTGGACAATGCGAAGTTTCTTGCCTTACTGAAATCATTATCCCATCTATAAGAAAATACGTTGGGAGTATATTTTCTTGCTGTTGCAACAGTTCTATCTAAGGATCCTGTGTCGACAATAATAATTTCATCTACTATTCCTTGCACAGATTTGATTGCTTGCTTTAAATATTTTTCTTCATCACGAACAATCATACATAAGGAAATACTCATGTGTTTGCTGATTTTTTCTTCCCTATAAATTTTTCTGTCGTTAGCTTTATATAGAAGTTCTACTTCATGAATTCTATGAGTTTAGGTTGTATAAACATCGTAACTATTTCTACTCAATTCTTGAGGGGGGACTATCTGTAACCCAATCATTATTCTGCGGGAAAAAGAGGTGTCTTTTCTACTCGCTTATTAGTGACCAGCTGTCTCCCTCAAGATTGCATTGCTAACCTTTATTAATCTCATTTACTTTTCACCAACATGGTTACTCAAGAACAAGTCATTACTCAATTGAAAAAAGTGCAAGATCCAGAATTAGGTTTAGATGTCTGGACTTTGGGATTAATTTATACCATTACTATTGAGAAAACTAAAATTCTTATTAAAATGACTTTGACTACGCCGATGTGTCCTTATGGTCCGATGATGATCGCTGATGTAGAAAAGCGTGTTAAAGAATTAAAAGGCGTTAAAGTAGCAAAAGTTGAAATTACTTTTAATCCTCCTTGGAAGCCAACGGAAGAAATTCGTGAATTACTAGGCGTTTAATCTTATTCTACTAAAAATATATCAGGATCTTCCAGATGCGTCATGACATCATTTAAGAAACGAGCAGCTTCAGCACCATCGATAATTCTATGATCAAAAGATAAAGATAAAGTCATCATGTGTCTGATTTCTATTTTTCCCTTTCTTGCTACTGGTCTTTCTTGGATTTTTCCTAAGCCTAGATTAGCAACTTCTGGATAATTGATAATAGGGGTAGCATAAGTGCCTCCTAAACTCCCTACATTTGTAATAGTGAAGGTTCCTCCTTTCATGTCTGCCAAGTCTATAGTTCTCTTTCTTGCTCCTGTTGCTAAAGTGGTTATTTCTTTAGCTAAGTCGATGAGTTTTTTCAGTTGCACATTTTTTATCACTGGCACAATGAGTCCTTCTTCAGTATCTACTGCAATGCCAATGTTATAATATTTTTTAATAATAATCTCTTGGTTGATATCGTCGATCACAGCGTTGAGCAAGGGATGCTTTTGCAAAGCTGGAATTAATGCTTTCATGACAAAAGGCAGATAAGTCAGATGCACTCCTTCTTTTTCGCATTTATCTTTTTCCCTCTCTCTAATCTCTACAAGATGTGTGACATCACATTCATCCATGTGCGTAACTAAAGCAGTGGACATATGCGATTTAATCATATTATTGGCAATAGTTTTTCTCAAGCCATGCAAGGGAACATGTTCTACATAACCATAGAAGTCATACTTCTTGACGACTTTAATATCTGGATGTGTAACTATTTTCTTTTCTGTTGGAGCCGCGCTCTTAATGTCTTCTTCAGTGATCTGTCCATGACTACCGGAACCTTTGATGTCTGATAAATCTACTCCTAATTCTTTTGCCAATTTCCGTACTGCTGGCAATGCAAGAATATCTTCATGCTCTCTGACAGAAGCTTCAGCTTTTACCTCTGGCGTAGGCACTGGAATGTCTTTAGCTTCTTCTAATTCTCCTACAACGCCGACGGATTTGAATTTCTTTTCTGTCTGCATTTCTTTTTTTGGAGCAGGAGACTCTTTTTTTGCTGATGGTGTTGATTTAATACTTGAGGATTTTCCTTTTTCATCGATGATGATCATGACCTGTCCTACTTTGACTGTTTTTCCCTGAGGCACGAGAATTTTTGCGACTCTTCCACTAACTGGCGATGGGATGTCGGCAACTGCCTTGTCAGTTTCTATCTTAGCGATGACCTGGTCTTGCTTGACCATCTCTCCTTCCTTGACTAGCCATTCTATAATCTCTCCTTCAGT
>DATDXZ010000096.1:0-8264 GCA_035289145.1 Candidatus Nanoarchaeia archaeon | reverse complement strand
AGATCAAAAAGACGCCGATATTGAAAGACTTCGTCAAGAAGCTATTGCAAGCATTGAAAGAAGAATTCCGACTACACAAGAAAAATTATACACTGCTATGGGTGGAATGGATAGTCAGTTTATTACCGCAACAATTGCAAGAAAAACAAAAGGCAAATTTGGTGGTGCAATTACTATTGTTCCTTGGAGCCGTAAAGATCCAACAAATAAAACACTTGGCGATTATAGCAGTGCAAGGGCAACAGTAAACATGCTTCGTAAGGAAGGCATTAACCTACAGCATCGTGTTGTGCAGATGACACCTGAATATGTTGATGGATCTATAGACCGAGTAATGGATGTTCTTGGTCCTGACTACTTCAACGTAAGCTGTGGTCTTGCAGAAGATCTTGTTGCAAATACTGCAAAATCTCTTGGGGGAAAAGCAGTTATGACTGCAGGAGGTCCTGATGAAGCTGGTAGAAGTTACAAGCCAATAAATTTAGAGCATAGAGACAGACTTGAAGAAGGTTGGAATGGCATCTGCGATCAATTCGCTTCATCTGAAGGAGTGAGAGCAGGTCTTGTTTTTGGCGAACATGGTCTTGAAAACAGAGTTCCTCTTGCATTTTTGATTAGAGCATCACAGTACATCAAGCCAGAACAAAAGCTAGTCGTAGACAGTTATGGTGATAGAACAAACCCAGCAACGATGAAACAGAGAGAAAAAATATTCTTTAGAGAAATGGTAAAGCCATATCTTCCAGAAGAAACAATGAATGTTCCAAAAGATACTGTGCATGGAGCAACAGGCACCAAACCAGTCTTGGAATATTTAGCAGAAACATCTGCAGAATTCCAGGGTGAAAAAGACCGATTTTACAGACAAATGAACGAACTTGGTTGGAAGGGGTATTGTATACCTTCCGGAGACAAGAGCCCATTTGGAGACGGTCCTGCTTATTGTTTATGGAGGTGGGCAAAGACGCACAAGAAAGAATTTGAAACAGGTCCAAATGCAAGATATGGTGGCGAGCAAGGAGAATATGTTTATAGCCCAGAGTTAGAAGACAAAATTGCTCGACCATTATGTTATGACCATATGTTTGCAGCAAAAGGAGGCAACTAAACATGAAAAACCAATTACAGAAAGCAAATACAGCAGTGATTGTTATTGATGTGCAGAACGATTATGTGCACAACGATGGATTCTTAGGAAAGGTATTAGGAACAAAAAGTTTGCAGGGAAAAGTAGGCAAAATGAATCAATTCCTAGAGCAAATAAGAGCAAAGAACGTCCCTATTATCCACATTCAAATGACTGAAGGAAGAAATACTATCGATCCTGCACTAAAAGAAGAAAATATTAAGAAACATGGTGATTATAAAAATTGGGAGCTAGCAATTCCAGGCACTTGGGGTTATGAGCTCGTCTTAAAAGTGAACAATGAAGAAAAAATTTTTAAGAAAAATGCCTATGACACCTTTGGAAACAAGGAGTTTGGAGTGCATTTGGAGGAGCAGGGAATAAGAAACCTTGTTATATTTGGCGGATATACGCACGCATGTGTTAATGCAACTGTAAGGAGTGCTTTTAAGAAAAGATTCAATGTTATTTTAGTTAAAGACTTAGTAGGTTCTCCAGATAAGCTACAAGAACTTCACGAAAAAGCGCTTGCAACATTAACAGCAGAATATGCGCAAGGCTATGATGCGGCAGAAGTAGTGAACTTGTTTTAAGATAAGAGATCACTTTTTGATGGCGATCTCAATGACATCTCGATGTTTCAAGATATGGTCTTTGCCGACGACGCGTTTCGTCTTGACGTCAATCGCTTTCACAAAATTTCTGCCGATATCCGTATGCAGTCTGAATGCAAAGTTTATAGCAGTGCTGCCAGGAGGCATCAAGAAGCAGTCATATAAAATATGCCCCTCTCGATCTTCAAGCTTATTAGCTCCGCCGGGATAAATAGCTACATAATGCAGCAGATCAAACACAACTTTGTTCAGAGCGTCTTGCACACCAGTAGTGCCAAATTTCTGCAGAACAGTCTTGTCAATATATTCTAAGGCAGTTTTCTGTTGCACACTTAATCCTTCCTTCATCACAAAATGATCTTCTCCAGGAATATATGCAATTAATCCCTTCTTGTGTGCTTCTCGTAATGCTAGTTCAGCGTCGCCTGCACAGGGAATAAACAAGACTGATGGAAAAGTAGTTTGCATTCTTTTGAAATTAGCTTCTGCAGTCGGTAAATCCATTTTATTTGCAGCGACAATCATGGGTTTGCTTTTCTGTCGCAGTGTCCGTGCCAATTGAATTAACAATCCTTCATCCCATTGGTTCATGCTCTCAGGATAGTCCTGAATGACTTCTTTGACCATAACTTCAGTCACGCGTAATCCGCTCATTTGTTCAGCGACTGCTATAGCGACATTCCCTTTGCCAGAAGTGATTTTTCTAGAGAGTTTATCCCAGCCTTTTTTGAGAATACTCAAGTACCACATGTCCAGTTCTATTTCTAAAAATTGGACGTCGCGTGCAGGATCATAGCTGCCGGGAGTCACAGGCTCTCCTTTTTCATTAGTAGCTCCAGCCATATCAACAACATGAATAAGTGCGTCAGCTTGATTTAAGTCAGACAAAAATTGATTGCCCATGCCTTTGCCTTCATGCGCTCCAGGAACTAGTCCAGCTACATCAATGAGTTGCACAGGTAAAAAGCGTTGTCCCTTGTTGCAGAATCCTTCTTTAGGATTACACTGCACATGAAACTCAACGTCAATGCAATCAATCTTGACAAACCCAACTCCCTCGTTTGGCTTGATAGTTGTAAAAGGATACGCGGCGATGGCTACATCTGCTAAAGTCGCAGCTTTAAAGAAAGTACTTTTTCCAGATGAAGGTTTACCTACAAGACCGACTTGCATAAGAAAAAGAGATAAAGAGACATTTAAAAGAGTATCTGAGAGACTCTCTACGACAATAACGAATCAATCTTTTGACTCTTTCCACACACGTTCAAAAATATCTTTTTGTAATTTTGCTACGCCTTTTTCTTTTATATAAATGCCCAATTGTTCTTTTTCATTTGCCTTAAGTATAAGTATTGCATCAGATAGGATATAAAATGCAGAATCGCTATTCCGCATTATAGCATCATTGAATCTTGTTTTTCGTAATTCTTCTTTATCCATTTTTCTTAGATGTTCAGTTGTTTTTGTCCTATGTGTAATAACCTTTAAAGATATATTGTTCTCTCTTCTTCTTCGCCTAAATTGTAAACTAAATGTTGGAAGAAAATTTACAATGTTCTCGGAGACATAACAATAGATAACTTGACCTCTTTTTTGTAGTAATATGGAAAGTACTGTTTTGAATCCTTCTACACCTTCATAAAACTCAACTTTAGGTCTAGTTATAGCAATTTTCTGCAACTTTTCTAATTCTGGTATAATCTCTTTAATTATATCAGTTTTTTGTTGTTTTTCCTCTTCAAGTATCTCTAAAATTCTTTTTGGTTGAATCGCATTATAGTATTTAACGCCCGATCGTATAACTTCACTAACCAATCCTTTTTCTTCAAGTGATTTTAAGACATAATAAGAAGCCTCTCTCTTAATATTTGCTTTTTGTGCAATGTCACTGGCTTTTGCAACTCCTAATTTTAAAGCGCTTAAGTATACTTTTGCCTCTTGCTGACTTAGTCCTATTTTTTCCAAGTAAAATTCAAAATCCATAAAAGAGATTAGTGAAGTACTGTATTTAAGATTTTCTATTTTGTTGTAATATTTTTTACACCATAAACATAAATATACAAATTAAGTAGTAACTATTAAGTGATTAAAAATGAACTGTGACAGCCAAGACAACAAACATGAGAAAGCAAGAATAGAGGTTATTGAAAGTCTTTCTAGAGGCTATGCATGCTTTAATCCATATGGTGTTGGCGGATTGCTTAAAGAGATTTGGAATTTGAATGTGCCTGTAGCCCAAGATATCAAGAAGAAACTCCTCGACGAGTTCTGGCATTTGCACACGGAAAATAACCATGGGTATGATGTAGTAGATCGCGGCATGCATTCATCATATTATGTGGCTGCTTCAGGGATTGCTAAAGAATTGGGTGATATTGCAAAAGTGGATTTCTTTAATAAAAGATGGCGCTTTGCGCGAAGTTCTGAACGAGATGGTGAAATTGCAGATTATATGATGGATAGTATGTGGGGGCTTTAAAATGATAAAGAATGAATCTGATTCGTGTGTGGAAGGCATAGAAACAGCTAAAGCTATACTTTCCATTGCTATAAAAAAAGACGCATGCGTTAACCATAAAAAAAACAACTGGAAGGAAGAATCGTTGAATCTTCTGTTAAAACTTCAGGGCGAGATGGAATTAAGCAAATTCTAGACAGGCTTGGAAGAGTCTTTGATTGTAATTGCACCTCAGAAATGGTTCAATCCTCAAACGCTTGTATTGAAGATGGTTATTTTTATGGTGGTTACACAATCTATAAACATACATTGCATCCTAAGAGGATAACATCCTACGCTATCTCCATTCAAGAACGTTGCTCCCATTCTCTCTTATAAATATTGAAGAAAATGAAATACGAAGAATTGCGTCAAAAAGTACAGAATCATCCTAAATATGAAGGTTGTGTTAAAATAGAGAGATCTCCATTGATTAACTCTGGTTTCCCAGGGCATTTAACCTAAGTTTTACAGAGGATCCATGGTTAAAAGAATATGGTGGGTTTGTTGATTTTGACCATGATTTTATTTTTTCTACAACTCAGAGTTGTATAAGACCTGAAGACATTCCATTGAGTGGAACACTAAGTTCTTGGAAATATTTGGGCGTTTTTGAGATGTCTGATTTAAGAAGAATTCTAAGGCATTCATCTCAAGGGCTAAAGCCGCTGAGTTTTCTGCCTTAAACTATCATAAAGAAGAAGAAAAATATAAGGACTATGGAACAAGAATTTGTCGCTAGAAGAATAGAATCTCTAGAAAGTGAAATAGAAAAGCTAAAAAAATGGACATTACCAAAGAGAAAGAAAAAAATTGTATCACTAAAAGGAATGTTAAAAGGAATAAAATTCACTGAAGAAGATATCAAGGAAGCAAAAAGTCATTATTTCGACAATAATTTAGATACTATTGTTACATCTTCTCTAATCGTTCTATGCGTACATTGATGTCAGGATGTGTTGACCACACGCTGGAAAATTTCTTTCTCGTCTTGTGCAAAGGATTCTCAATATACAAATGTGCCGTTGATCTGTCAGCAGCTTCCACTAGAGGTTCTTTGTCGTTTCTAATCTTCTTCAATGCGCTTGCCAGTCCAGGAGGATATCTCGTTAAAAGTACACCAGAGGCGTCAGCTAAGTATTCTCTTTGTCTGGAGACAGCTAGTTGAATAAGACGTACAGCAATAGGTGCTAAAATAGCCAGCACTAATCCAATAACAAGAAGAATAGCATTTCCTTTACTATTGTCTCGTCTGCCTCCACCCATCCATAAAGAGCGTAATAAAAAATCACTTAACACTAATGTAACGCCAACCATCATGACAACAACCAACATGTAGCGGATATCATAATTTTTAATGTGGCTTAATTCGTGGGCTAACACACCCTCTAGTTCATTGCGTTTTAATCGTTGCAAGCAGCCAGTCGTTACAGTCACTGCTGCATGCTGCGGACTTCTTCCAGTGGCAAAAGCATTGATAGCGGTGTCATCAATCACGTAAATCTTCGGTGTGGGAATGCCAGCGGCAATCGCTAGTCCTTCTACAGTGTTGACAAGATGTGGGTGATGTCGTCTATCTGCAGGTTTTGCTGAGTTCAAAGTGAGAATGACAGAGTCCCCAGCAAACAAGCTAAAGAGAATGTAAAAAAAAGAGATGATAAACGCCATGCTCAAGCCAAAAATAGGACTGCTATACAAAGCCCCTAGAATATAGCCTAAGAACACAATGAAGACAAAGAATAAGAAAATCAGGACATATGTTTTACGTTTGTTCGATGCAATCTCATCATACATGATCAGAAGTCTACCTTGATAGGTTTGCTTTCAGCTGCAGAAGCTTTGAAGTATTCTCGCGATCTAAAGCCGAATAAAGATCCAATCATATTAGTTGGAAAGGACTCTAAGGCTTGGTTTAAAGAGAGGACATTGTCGTTGTAGAATTGCCTAGCATAGGCGATTTTGCTTTCTGTGCCTGCTAGTTCTTCCTGCAGCAGCTTGAAGTTTTCACTGGCCTGTAATTTTGGGTAGTTTTCAGCGACTGCAAATATAGTCTTTAAAGCAGCACTCATCTGGTCAGTAGCTTTGGCTTTTTCAGCCATGGAGCTGCCGCCCATGATTCTAGTTCTGGAGTCAGTCAATGCTTTGAGTGTGGAGCTTTCATGCTTGACATAGCCTTTGACCGTGTTAATCAAGTTAGGAATCAAGTCATATCTTCGTTTCAATTGGACGTCAATTTGTGACCAGGCATTGTCAATTCTATGCTTGTAAGAGACAAGCTGGTTGAATTTGAGAACTATGTAGAGGACTAAAACTCCTGCAATAATAAGCCATAACCAAGTCATAAATAAAAGAGAAGAATAGCGATTTATAAAACTTGCGAATAGGAAAATTAAGTGTCAAGAGGGTCAAAAACAGTAATAGAATTGATGTATCGAAATGCCCGGTCATGGGTAATAAGTTTTTTTATCTCCAGAGATTCCATCGTTGCAATGATTGTTGCATCACGACCACCGATACCTGTATGAGAATGTTGGCAGAGTTTGTCTATAGAGGCAATCAGAAGCTCATAATCGAAATCTTCTAAGACAAAAGGATAAGTAAGGAAAAATTGTAGTTTCTCCTTTCCCTGAAGAGGTCCCAAACGTTTTATGACATAATGGGCAACCTCCATGAGAACAATGAAATTCATGGCGAGTTTTTCTTTTTTCATTAAATTGTCAAGGTAAGAAGCTACAAGAGTATGTTCTTTGGCAGCACTATCAAGATAATAGCACCACATATTGCTGTCGACAAAATACAAACTACATCCTCCATATCTTCTTAAGAGTAAGAAAATCAGTCTTTCCGTCTTTGATGCATCCTTTTATTGCAGTAGAGAAATCATTTGTTGAGAGTGAGGGTTTCAAAAGAATGCCATCTTTAGTAACTTGCAACATAAGTTCCTGTCCAGTTCTCAAACCTAAACGATGACGTAATCGTTTTGGAATGAATATCCTGCCTTGTTTTTCAAGAGTAGTTTTTTCCATTTTATTTACCATACCATTTTTATTTCCATTATTTATAAATCTGTCGGTCAAAAACACACAGACTGTAGATTTATATAGAAAAAAAGAATCAAGAATGGGTGTTCAGAGTGAAAAAAGAGGTAACTATACTTATAGGATTGATGTTGCTGCTAGTTTCTTTCTTTGCTGCGCAGGAACAATTAACTGGCAGAGCAACTTATGGCTGCACAGATACTGATGAGGGTCTAGAGTATGATGTGCAGGGAACAGTAACTGTTGACAATGAAAAGCTGGTCGACGCTTGTCAGCAGGACACGCTCATAGAATATTATTGTGGTCAAAATCAGGCGCGCATCAAAGTATATGTATGTCCAGAAGGTTGTCAGGAAGGTGTTTGTAAGAATGCACAAGACAGAGAATCAAGAGAAGTGCTGAGGCTGGGAACAGCAACAAACCAGATAGAGATTAATGAATATCTTGGTGATGTTATAGACACGCTCACAGACACAAGAACACCTTCTTTGGGAAGTACAACCATCAGCACAGGAAAGTCAACTACGCTCGCCAACCAATATCTTCGCTTCAAGGATACAGACATGTTGTCGGGAAGAATTCTATTTACTGAAGACAGTCACAATGATGTTGATGATTTTCTAGTGTTTAAAGAAGAAAATGTTACATTTGAATATGAGCTGGAGTTTAGTCCTGGACTAGCATCAGCTATAGAAAGCAGCCAATTAGAAGATCTAGAAAATGAGGAAGTGATGATGCTCGGAAGAAGATATAGCATCACAAAAGCAGAAAAGAATGGCAATAAAATAGCCTTGCGCCTGCTTTCAGGAGCGTTACAGGACACTTTGCGCGAAGGAGAGGCAAAAAAATACACTCTAGATGGCAAAGAATATGTGGTCAAAGTGATGTTCATCGATGATACTGCGAGAACTGCAACAGTTTCGATCAACAATATCATTTCAGGGCAGCAAAGTGTTGGTGATGTAGAGACGCTTGCTGGAATGATGTTT
>DATDXZ010000095.1:0-3930 GCA_035289145.1 Candidatus Nanoarchaeia archaeon | reverse complement strand
GTCAACGTAGGGGTTTTGGTCTATTGCTTCCCGAAGCGTGTCATAAGCACCTCTGCCATCATTTGCAGCAATGCGATCAAGTGCTCTCTTAAATGTAATATCAGCGGTAAGAATTCTGATTGCAAAATAGCCATATGCAATTACCCCTATTCCAAGGAGAGTTCCGGCAACAAAAGAGGGAAGCTTAGGTAATAGATTGCTTGAGTCTTCTGTCGCTGGGATTGCGAATTTAACTTTGTGGGTTTTGTTAATGAGAGCAACCATCACAAAAAAGAAAGCGAGTAGTGTAGGGGTTGCAGGAAATAGGAGGAGTGCTATTGTCAGTACAATTACGGAACCGACAACCGAAGTTTTGCTTGCTATCGATTCTTCTTCATCGTCATGCTTTTTAGTATTTCCTTTTAGCGTTTTGACTAATGTAATCCCCAAAATGGTAAGTGAAGCTAGCCCAAGAAGTCCAGTCTCTGTAACTGTCGTAAATACAAAGTTTCTTCCGGAGGTAAACCTGATTGCCCAAAGATCAGTCTGATTATAAGAAAGTGGGCGGAAACGATTAAAAGCGGAAAGATAGTTGCCTGGGCCAACACCAAGAAGTGGATCATCTTTCAGTGAATCAATTGCTATCCCCCAGGATGTTGTAAAGGTAGGCAGTTGTGGAGAGGAGGCTTTTGCCGGCAGCGCATTCAAACCTGTTGCAAGGCCAGCCAAGACAATAACAGTCGTTGCTACACCGAAAAATGCCTTTTTTGCCATTTCTTTTTCGTTGATAATTGCCCCTATACCCATTGGCAAGAGAGAGACTAAAAGTATTATTCCAGGTAGGCTCCCACCTAAAGTATTGAAACTATTAGCTTTCATGAATTCTGGAACTGGAAGAGCACCAAAGACGCCAGCAACCGCAAGTAAAGAGACAAAAGCAAAAACAGCTCCTGATGTAAATAATACTGATTTAAAAGCCTTCTTCTCTCCATTTGAAAGTTGATTTACTACAAAATAAAGAAGTGAGACAGCGACTATTATAGTAGCAGTGCCGGGAAGGAAGAATGCTTCCATTTTGTTAGGAGTCTGCCAAATGCTGCTGACTATATAGACTATAGCCAAAACAAGAACTGGAAAATCAAAGGCACTCATGGAAATCTCAACTGATCCTTTCATGAACATTCGAATAGCCTTTATTAATAGGATAATTCCGAGCCCAAAGGTAAGAACAAGGATTTTAGCCGTGGTGAAAGCATTTGCAAACACGGGAAGAACTATGATTGGTAGAAGGATAATCAGTACATAAAGAAATACTGTTTCGATTTGTCTAATAACTTTTTCTGCTCCCATATATTTATCTACTTACTTTATAGATACTAATAGTCATTCTTGTCAATGTCTATTTTGGCACAAAATATGACGGATTATATAAAAATATGTATTAACGTATAGAATGATATACTTCCGAAACATCTGTTAACCAATTAAAGCTAATGTTATGTTGTATCGGTTCTTCAATTGCAACTGTTGCATATCCATCAGCTGTTTTGCTTATATAGAGTGTCTGTCCATACAGTGGAGAGGTGGGTGTGAGAAGTAAGTGTGATTGATCGCTGATTTCGGGATGATAAAGTACAGTCAAAGTAGATCCAGCAGGAATGCTTCCAATACCAGTAATCAGTTGATCAGTTGTCTGACTACTACTTTCCACTTGTTCCTGATTGATCATGAAGATTAAATCCTCTTGGGCTTCTGGAACGCTATTTACTACAACACTAAAGGACGGATCGTCCGTTAGTGTAATGATATCCCTTTGAGTAGTAGGAAACTGATAAACACTTCGTGTTGCCAATGGGGCGTTAACAGAAGATGGTAACCGCGTTTGTTGTATATTTGCCGAAGGGATTACTGGATAACTAAATGGAGAACTATTATTAGAGAATATTCCTGTAAGAGCAAAGATGGAAAACATTGCCGCATATGGAAGTAATTCTTTGCGAGAAGAGTACTTATTCGTTTTTAGGTTTGATATTTTTGGAAGGTCAGTTATTAATTTGTAGTTGTTCAAATAACGAGTGAGATGATTTAAAGAAGTAATCTTTCGTAAAATTGTTGCGTTGCTTTTATATCTTGCTTGCAGGTAGTCATGATACTTCTTTGTAGAAGTCCTGTTTACATATAGTGCTAAAAAATTGAAGTTCTCCAAACGATTCTTTTCTACAGCTAGATCTTTTGCAATCCACTCCAAAAACATATCCGTGTCAGATTTATAGTTAGCATATGTCTGCCTAGATAATCCCAAGCTTGAAAGATATTTAAAGAAACTTAATGTATTGTGTTTATGTCGATATATTTCTTGCATCTTTTGCATTAATTTTGTATCTGTTATACAACCAATACAACAATACATTAATTGTTATTACAATGACGACACTAAGTCAACGGGCATAATTTGCGATAATTACATGAATTGTAAACACAAGAGTTTAATAATTTTCACAGAGTATATAGTTTATTTACCGAATGCAAAATTAAGGTATATATGTAATCGCAAATGTAACAGAGCTGTTCTATAGTATCTAGTTAAATTGTAATAACCGTATCGCTTCGTACCTATTTGCGTTTAATACTCGTGAGCTTAACTTAATACTTTGTCAATATCATGATGTTAACAACATTTTCTATCTTTTCGATTGTTTTCTCAAAATATTTGCAATTCAAATAATACTAAGTGAATTTTTTCACAAAAATTATTCTTATATTTCACACTGACTATTTTTGAGTAATCCTATCTTTAGCAATCAACTTGTCGGTTTGCTGGATGTGTTTTGTCACTTACTAAGTGCCTTAATTCGGGCTTAGTCTTCTTATGTAATTTTCATGCTACAATAGCTATCATGAGTGAGTTGAAGAAATATGATCATCAAAAAGTAGAAAAAAAATGGCAAGAAACATGGGAGATGTCAGGGTTGTATACTCCAGATTTAAATTCCGCGAATAAAAAGTTTTACAATTTATGGATGTTTCCTTATCCCTCAGCTGAAGGTCTTCATGCTGGGCATGCCTTTGCTTCTACCGGAAGTGATGCTTTTGGCAGATACATGCGTATGCAAGGTATGAGTGTATTTCAACCGATAGGATACGATTCTTTTGGAATTCACTCCGAAAATTTTGCAATCAAGGTGAACGAAACTCCTCAAGAGATGCTTGCTCGTACAACCAAAAACTATGCCCATCAATTAAAAACTTTAGGGCATGCTTACGACTGGACACGTACGGTAACTACTTCTGAATCCAATTATTACCGTTGGACGCAATGGCTTTTTGTCCAGATGTTTAAGAATGGCTTGGCATACCGCAAGTCTGCTTCTGTAAATTGGTGCCCTTCATGTAAAACCGTACTTTCTGATGAGCAGGTAATTAATGGTGAATGTGAGCGCTGTGGAAGTAAAGTCGAGATGAGACAGCTCCCTCAATGGTTCTTTAGAATTACTGATTATGCAGAGAAGCTGCTTCAAAACTTGGACAAAATTGACTGGACGGAGAAAGTCAAGATAGCTCAACGAAACTGGATAGGCAAAACTGAAGGTATAAATATAACTTATAAAATAGAGGATACCAATGAGACAGTCACTTGCTGGACTTCACGCCCGGATACTAACTTTGGAGCGACATTTATTGTGCTTGCTCCAGAGAGTCCATTAATAGACAAAATCATAACATCTAATCAAAAACTATCCGTGCAGCAGTATGTTGAGTCCAGTGCTAAAAAGTCTAAAGAAGAACGTATTGAAGAAGGCAAGAAAAAAACTGGTGTTTTTACAGGAGCTTATGCAATCAACAACCTTAACGGTGAACGCCTTCCAATTTGGGTTTCTGACTTTGTGCTTGCCGAGGTTGGAACTGGTGCAGTCGTAGGTGTTCCAGGCCATGATATGCGCGACTTTGAAT
>DATDXZ010000094.1:0-8050 GCA_035289145.1 Candidatus Nanoarchaeia archaeon | reverse complement strand
GGCATCACACCGCAAGAAGCGGTGTTGAACAAACTGCAACCAGAAAGCTTAATAGGATTGTTCTTCAGGAGGATAAAGTAATATGAGTGCTCGAAACTATAGGATAAAGTCACCATGCATTAATATCAGGATACTACACTTGTTTTTTCATACTTAGCATCAACATAACCTATATAAATTGTGAATCATCTTTAATATTCAGAGGTATTATGGGACTTTTCAACTTATTCAAAAAAAAAGAAGCTGCAACATCGACAGTTCCATTAGGGAGCGGCGCTGCGTGGCAAGAGACTTCTTTTCAAGCCGCGGAAGCGTTTCGTGAACCTTTATCACCTTTAAGCGGATTAGTCCCTCCTCCCCTGTTGTCTTTAGAACAACCGCAAAGCTTCGGCGCCGCTGAAACGCAGACGATTCTCGCAAAATTAGATGTCCTTGCCGCACGTCTTGAACAAGTTAACATGCGCCTAGAAAAGATTGAACAAATCTTGCGTTTGCAACAACCACAACAACAAAGCTCTCCTTATCAACCAATACGACGATGGTAAAGCATATTCCCTGGCTGTTCTATTTGACTGGATTAGCAGTATTTCTTCTGGATCAAATCACTAAATATGCAGTTCAAGTGAGCGGGATAAGCTATACAACCAACACCGGCGCAGCTTTCGGCATTCTGCAAGGACAAACCTTCTTTCTTATTGCTGTAAGCTTAGTCGTCATTGCGTTCTTACTCTATTACAGCCATGAATATCAGGTAGCTCTTGGATTTCTTCTTGGTGGAACGTTTGGCAATCTTGTTGATCGTGTGATCTCTGGCGCTGTTATTGATTTTATTCATGTTCCTTTTTGGCCGAGCTTCAATGTTGCAGATAGCTTCAATGTGATTGGTGTTCTGCTCCTGCTCTTTGATGCGTATGTGAGAAGAAAGTAGGAGCTTCTTGTGCCTGCCTTACCTTTCCTGAAAACACGCGACATTCAACGACTTCGCGGTCTCGCAGAAAAACGTATTTTTTCCTTGAATACTCAACTAGAGGATTCTACGGGCAGTTATGTTCTGTACTGGATGCAGATGACGCAGAGAATCAAATATAATTTTGCCTTGCAATATGCCATGGAACAAGCCAACAAACACCGAGTTCCTTTAGTTGTGTATCATGCATTAAATGAGGATTATCCTTATGCTTCTGACAGAATTCACACCTTCATTCTCCAAGGAGTAAAAGAACTATATCACTCTTTTCAACACTTAGGCATCAATTATGGGTTCTATCTCGTACATGGCAAGAAAAAACCCGCATTAAATCAGCTGATGAAAAAAGCAGTGTGTATTGTGAGCGATGATTATCCTACATTCGTCACCAAATCTTTTAATGAACGCGTCGCAGCCTCTTGTCCTGTACATTACGTTGTGGTTGACTCCTGCACTGTCGTGCCTATGCGCTTTTTTACAAAGCAAGAGTGGAGCGCCGCCAGCATTAGACCTCAAATAAAAAAAGTACTTGCTGAAGCATTAGAAGAAGTTGTCCATCCTATACTGCTGAAAAAAACTTCCCTTGAGTATCCTGACTATTTTCTCCCTCCAGATTTTTCTGTTGAACGAGAAGTTGCAGATTTGTCCATTGATCATGCCATCAAACCTGTTTCTACAGTCGGAGGGGAGACAGCCGCTCAAGAGCAGCTAGCACACTTCATCAAGCATGATTTAGATACTTATGATCACACAAAGAATGATCCTTCTGTACGACGCACTTCCAAACTCTCCGCATATCTGCACTTTGGCATGATCTCTCCGATCGATGTTGCCTTGCAAGTATTGCGTGCCAAAAAACTAAGCCCTGACAGTTTCCTGAGAAGCCTTATCACTCCTGACGCAGTCACTGCTTTTTTAGAAGAATTAATTGTACGACGAGATCTAGCCTATAACTATGCTCACTTCAACAAAAACCATACTGTTTTCAAGGGAGTTCCCAGCTGGGGAAAGAAGACCTTGCGAGAACATCTCAAAGATACTCGACCTTTTTGTTATACTTATGAGCAATTGGCACAAGGATTGACACATGATCCTTTGTGGAATACTGCGCAACTGGAAATGGTTTATGGAGGACATATGCACGGGTATATGCGTATGTACTGGTGCAAAAAACTGCTTGAATGGACTAAAAAACCTGAAGAAGCATTCGCCATTGCCGTACGCTTGAATGACACCTACCAACTCGATGGGAGAGACCCGAACGGCTACACCGGCATAGCTTGGTCTTTGGGAGGATTGCATGATCGACCGTGGTTTACTAAACCCATCTATGGCAATATTAGAATGTTTTCTGCTACTAGCTTATATAAAAAGTTTGACGTACAGAAATATATTAGTTATGTGCGAGATACGGTTATAGGACCTAAAGTTGCTAGCACTAAGCCTGATACAAATTCAAAAATGCCTTCAACTCATCAATGAGCTTGTTGGTTTCTCTAATGAGCTCCTCTTCCATGCGCACATAGCGATGATGAGCAACTACCTTATCATACAGCTTCCTGAACACCGCAACGAATCCCTTACTCCACTTGTCATCATAATCCTTGATCATATATGAAGTAATTTTAATTTCAATAGAACATTTATTGGTTTTTAACTTCAGACCATTGCGCTCTATCTCGACATTTTCCAAACCTAAGATCAAAACATCGAAGCTGATGCCCCACTTGATGTATGCGTCTACTTTCTTTTCCGCAGACCAAAATATCTTTAAATCTTTATTTTTTCCATTGTCTTTTTCATTGTATTCATCTTCAGCAAAATCATAGCCATAGTTAGCGAACCAGGCAAAGAATGATTTATACAACTCAGTCATATTAAAGACGGATTCCTGCTTGATCTTTGCATGGTCCACCACTACTTTTTTCTGTCCACCCATAAAACTACCACATCAGAGAACTTAATAACGCTTTTGGTTCTTTCTTGTGAACTGTTTGTCTGCTATTCTGATTCCTAGAAGAACTCCAGAATTATTTTTGATAAGCAGGCTCATGCCTAGGACCAGCTAATATTCGCTTCGCAGCTTCCAAATCTCTTCTTGGTATATAAAGGTCTACAGTATCAGCAATACTTGGGTGCTGTTTTTCAGGATCTCTTACGGCAGTTATAGTAGTTATATCTCTTATTTCCGCCAACCTGCGCATGAAACCAGAGTCTTCAGACGAACCCCATTCTCTTGATACTAAGAGAACAAGATCTCTCTGTTTCATCTTCCCCTCTATTAGTGTTGCCATGAAGAATTTCTGCTTTTTACTTATTTATAAAACCTTGCGGGCTGTACATCTGTGCTGAGTTCTGATATTTTTTTCTTTCGCCTAAAGCACTTTCCACTTCATCGCTGCCACTCTCTCCATAACATTAGATGTCTTGGACACTTCCAGCAAGAGCTGTTCTGGACGAGTAAACTGACGCTTTAGATTTACATAACAATAGCCTTTCTTGATCGTTATTTTTTTATGACTCTTTCTAAATTCTTCAACCGCTTCTTTGTTTGTTATAGGTGGACCTTGTCTTAACAGCATCTTAGAAAGAGGCTTGTGATCGAGAACGAAATAGAAATATGTTTTTTCTCCAAACTGCCAGCCTGCTTTTTTAACATCAAATTCATAGTTCATTAACTCCTGACTATAATACTCGAATACCCTGCGTATTTTCGCTCCTACAACATCTTTTTTTCCTTTGAGAGGAGTTATTTCCGCGTAATATACTTTTCCTTTTTTCTTGAGCCGCTCCCAGTTAATTTCTTCTGCTATGAACATCTGTTCTGACTGGCGCTTGAGGAATTTTTGACATGCTTTGATCAATTGCTGATATTTTTCTTCTGACAATGCAGCAGCTGCGTTTCTTTCTGGCTGGACTGGATCCAACAAAATAAGAGGCGATATTTTTTTTGCAATGTTGAGATTTTCAGCTTCTCGTTTACTGCCTATGATTGTTCTGTCTTTCCATTGCGCGACAGCGCGAACCATCTTCATAAACGAACTATAATGAATAACCAACAATTCCATCACATACCCTGAGAATCCTTGGATATAACTTTCCGCACCATAGACCCCCTGCGCCTTAGCGAAGAGCTTTGCCAAGCGGATGTCATCGACCAATTTTTTGTGCTTCTGGACATACTGCACGTGCAAGTGCGAGAAATCTGTGATATTCTTTGCTTCTGACGCCTTTTTGATGCCGAGAATAGGGACAATCTCCACAGTGTATGGAACAATATTTACCTGATAATAATCGCGAGAGCCATGCAGATGATCTATTTTTTTGAACTGCTTCTTGACCACTTTCCCTAAAATATCCGCCAACTGATCTGACTTGTGACTGTACTGCTTTACGTTGAACTTGACGTAGATGTCTATATCATGCGTTCCCTTGAGCCAAGTGTTTTTAGCGCCTGAACCACCGAGCATAGGCTTGGCACCAGAAATCTTTATCTTGTTGATGACTTCCTTTACTACCTGCTGCAAATGCCGCTCTTCCTGCGGCGTTGGCTTGCACGTCGCGAGGATTTTTTTGAAGCTCATGATAGATTTTATTTCTTTACTTCATATAAACTTTCTGTTGCACATTTTTCGCAATATTTTCGGAGCAAGAGACTTATTTCGAAATAAACTACTCTTTTTTCCAGCTTCTTCTGGTTTTTCCGCAAACTTTCCGCTTTTTTCCCAGCAAACTAGATTTAAACCAACATTCCTCTTCTTGACATGAAACCGATGAAATGTTATCTGATGGGTGGATTGAGTATTTTTGCTTTGGGCTATTGCTCGGGACAAGGATGCTCTTCTGAAACCACATCTACCTTGGAGCAGAAGATTGAACCACAACAAGTACAGCTATTACCCCAGCCACAGCCAAGAACATTGACACTGCAAGAGCAACTTATCCAGCTGCTCGCTGAAAGACATGGAAGGTTACCTTCTGATCCAGATCCAGACTCATCTCTTCCAACGCGACAACAAACCTCTTTCTCTCAAGACGTGGGGCGTGTGCTCAAAAGCATCACTCGTTTTGGCAAAGATGTGTATCAGGAGATCAGTGGAGAATCTGAACACTGCTATCAAGAAGCCAAAGACATTCTACAACAAACTTATGGAGGAAAATAATATGGGACTGCTTAAAAAAATTATCAAAGTGAAATTTTATGTCGGATTAATGGGGCTCGGCTATCTGCTGCACAGCTGCATCTCCAACAACCAGAGATATAGAGTGCATTATGAAAACAGCAGACCGCACCTTATAGACACTGACCAGCATCAAAGTCTCGAGATTCATATGGATTCTTTCCAAGTTGGTTCTGCAACTTATCGACTACAAGGACTACTACAAGACAGCAACCTGGAGAAAGCCATGCAAGATACAAAACAATTATTGGAGGAGAAACAATGACTGCAACTTTAGAACTCGTAATTGGAGAAAAGCCTTATCGACACTGCCTTGCACAACTGCGGGAAGACAAAAGAACGTTGGAAGGCATCAAAATAGAAATTGAGCGAATAACTGGGCACTTTTCTCCGCTTTGGAGTATGCTTGGCAAGCAGAAGGCAGATCTTCGACAACTTGTTGATACTGAAATAGTGGTGGTTGGCAATATGGCAGATACCATGAATACCATGGCAACCCATTATGGAGGAGAGCGTGAAGCATTGCTCGATTATTTTGACTCACTTGCTGAACGATTAACTACTATACGCGCCTATAAACCTGTTGAGATTGTGGTTCCAGCGCCTACAGATGACAAACTTGTCCTGCTGCAATCCCTGCGAGCCCATATGGATAAACAGTTTCATGATGCCATGCAACGTCGACTAGCTACTCGTGAACGCAACACTGAACAATATGCTCAAGAATCTGTGCATCTGCTAAATCAATGCCAATCATCTCAAATCCTGTTTCTTGATGTTGCTCAATCACTTTACGATGAACATGAACATCTGAAAGCTACTGGACCTGCTCAGGTGAGCTCAATTGAACGCGCTGAAACCGGCAAATTAGTTGCAAAGGCCATGGCAGAAGTACGCACGAACAGCAACACCATGTACGCGACAGTTCATACGGGTTATAAACAAGTGAGAGAGCTTGTTGACTGCGGACGCGCTCCGTTCATAGGAGTAATAAGCAGAAAGATTGAGCTCCTGCGAGGATAAGACGTTTGATGACACAAACAAGCGATATCATCGTAGGCATTTTAGCTTTTATGATCAGTCTCTACGGTGGAGTTTCTCAAAATTTTTCTACTCTTGTCTTTGGAATCTTACTTATCTTTATTACTATTGCCTTACGATTCAACGCACAAGAAGAAGACATAAATTTATTAAAGAGTGAAATCAACACGCATTATGAACTCCAAAAAGTCTGGATGGAAATCGAGAGGTTACAACATGCAAAATCTAAATAAGATAGAACAACCTAGAAGAAATATCGACTTTTTGATAGTAATCCTTATACTTCTTCTCATTGCTTTTGGCTATCTTTCCTTAAGAAGCATGGGCATTCTGCCTTAAGCTACAGGAATCTATTTAAACTTCTTCTTCTTTTTTCTTGTTGATGAAACTGATTAGCTGGAATGTCAATGGAATTCGTGCAGTCTTGAAAAAAGGATTTGACACTTGGCTTAAGAAAGAACATCCTGATGTGTTATGTCTGCAAGAAACAAAGATTGACAAGCATGAGATTCATGGCAAATTTGATCATATCGAAGGCTACCATATGTATTTCAATTCTGGCAAGAAGAAAGGCTATGCTGGTGTTGCCACGTTCAGCAAGGAAAAGCTAGACAATGTCACTTATGGATTAGACTTGAAAGATTTTGAGGATGAGGGCAGAGTAGTCATCACTGATCATAAACATTTTCTTCTCTTGAATATTTATTTTCCTAACTCTGGACGAGGGCATGACAGAGTCAAGTATAAATTAGAGTTTTGTGACAAAGTCTTGCAAGTGTGCGAGCATCTACGCAAGCAAGGCAAGAAACTTGTTATTTGCGGCGACTATAATATAGCACATGAAGAGCTTGACCTGAAAAACCCAAAACAGAATCATGAGACAGCAGGATTTTTACCTGAAGAACGCGCATGGATGACGAAGTTTTTGTCTAAAGGCTACATAGATATTTTCAGAAAACAACACCCTGGAGAAGAAGGCTATTACACCTGGTGGACTTACAGATTTCAAGCGAGACAAAGAAACATCGGCTGGAGAGTAGACTATTTCTGTATCACACCAGATTTAGAAAAACATATCAAACAAACGAAGATTTTGAAAGATGTCATGGGATCTGATCATTGCCCTGTCTTGTTAGAATTTGACTACCTGAATGGAAAGTAAATGCTTAAAAGGAAGCAGGTTCTTTCTTTTCCTGCATGGCAGAGTTGAAGAGGGCATTAGGTCTATTTGATGTTACTGTCGCCAGCGTAGGAATTATTCTTGGCGCTGGAATTTATGCACTTATAGGGCTTGCTGCACAAAGCTCTGGGAATGCAACGTGGCTCAGCTTTTTGATCACTGCTGTCATTGCTATTTTTACTGGATTGAGCTATGCTGAACTTTCTTCCATGTTCAAAGGAGACGCCGGCGAATATGATTATCTACGCGCAGCTTTCAACAAACCATTTGCTTTTGTAATGGCACTCTCCATGATCTGCGCAGGATTCATCAGCGCTGCAACAGTGTCCCTCGGCTTCGCAGGTTATATCTCTAAACTACTTCCCATTCCTCTTCTGACTGCAGCAGTTCTTCTGGTGCTAGTCATGACATTCATCAATTTCATAGGCATCCAAGAGTCCAACAAATTCAACATGATCTCCACGTTCATTGAGTTCATAGGACTGACTATTATTATTTTCTTGGGCGTGCCTAAATTAGGCAGCGTCAATTACTTCGACATGCCTTTTGGCTTTCCCGGCGTCTTCAGCTCTGCAGCCTTAGTTTTTTTCGCCTACATGGGTTTTGAAAGCATTATCAAGTTGCGGGAAGAAACCAAAAATCCCAGTGTGACGATTCCAAAAGCTTTGGTGTACTCTATAT
>DATDXZ010000093.1:0-4166 GCA_035289145.1 Candidatus Nanoarchaeia archaeon | reverse complement strand
CGCAGACTTACCGACGACTTTGCGCTATGTACGAGAACAAGAAATGCATCATCTAGCCCAGGTTCACCTCAGAAGCCCCGCTCCGTAGCGAAGCGGAGGAGCCGACCGAAGGTCGGGCCTTTAGGCCGGGGAGGAGGCCACTTCATAGGTAAAAGAGTAATTTTACACACCAAGATACTTTGAGTATAAGCTCTTCGCCTCAGCCTCGTTCTTCGCTTTAAGTAATACTCGCCCATCGGGAAAAATAGTCAATGGTCCAAAGCGTAAACAAGTGCCTATGTTCTTAGATCCTTTGAGACGTTTCGCTAATAAAGTAAGAGACACAGGTTTCCCCTTAATCTGATAATGGCTTGATCCGCAGAATTTGATGAGGGGTGTATGGTGCTTTCCAGATAAATAATCATAAGCTCCTTTGCAGACAGGGCAAGTAGCATTTTTCTTGACAGTTAAGTGCTCAAAGCTAGGTGTCCACGCATTGATATGAAATAACTCTGGAGAAACTTTCTTTCTTAATAGCAATTGCAGCACAAAAGACACTTGCAGGCTGGCAATCAGGTGCGTAATGCTATTCACAACACCGCTGGTGTCACACGTTTCTAATCCACTTACTGGTCCAAACAGACAACGGAAGCAAGCTTGTCCAGGAGTAAATGCTTTCACATACCCTTCATCTCGAATAGCAGATCCATACACCCAAGGAAGATTATACTTGACACAATACTCATTGATCAGGAATCGTGTTTCCATATTGTCAGTCCCATCAACAACCACATCTCCTTTAAGTAAAGAAACATTTTCATAATACAAATCAGCGACATGACTCACCATCTCAACCGTAGAATTAATTCGTTTCAAATGGTCTAAAGCAGCTACAGCTTTGGGTTGTCCAATATCCACCTCAGTATACAAACTTTGTCGTTGGAGATTATGTTCTTCTATATAGTCCCTATCAATCAACGTCAGTTTGCCAACACCTGCTCTGCACAATAGATCAGCAACTACACTGCCTAAAGCACCAACACCAACAATAACAACATGGCTCTTCCTAAGCTTTTGTTGTCCTTGCTTGCCGATGTTCTTGTACAGTTCTTGGCGTGAGTAGCGCATAATATTGTCTCCTATTAAACAATTCTAATATGTAATTATAGATCCTAAGGTTCACATGAAAACAACTTTAAAAATTTTTCTGGTGATACTGTTTTTATATCTTTATACTCCCCAATGCTCAACACATGTTTTTTGTCTTGGCTAATAATATAACTTGCTTTTCCAGCTACTGCGGCTTCAAAGAGTTTATCATCATCAGGATCCGCTTTAACAACGAAGAGTTTGAAAGAAGGGTGAACAATAAGACTGTTTTCTATGATCATAGTTTTCCATGCTTCAATTATGTCGGGAGGCATATGGATTCTAAAGGTTTGAAGAGTGTCTACTAGTTCTTCTATCAGTGCTAATGATGTTACTAAAATTATTTTTTTATTTCTCCAAAGATCGATAATTTGCGAGCAGAAATTGCCTTCCCAAAAAATACCAGAAACAAATATGTTGGTGTCTATAATAACTCTCATCGTTGCCGTGTTTCTTTGATAGCCTCTGTTATATCCTTTTCTGTAAGCTTTTTTTCCTTAGCAAACGCTCTTGTCTTCTTGAGAAGATTATCAAATCCCTTGAAAGAAGGAGCTTCCATTTTTTTCAGAATTATAGTGTTATCTGCTCCAATCACAATAAATTTCTCTCCATTTTGTAAATGAAGTCTTTCTCTTATCTCTTGAGGAATAACAACCTGCCCTCGCGAACTCATGCTGGTAACTTCTAATTTTTCCATGGTAATGCCTCCAAGTAAGTATATCTTACTAATAAGAATAGCTTATTTATAAAGTTTTACTTTTAAACTCTTGGTCAATACATTGTCCTTGCTTGCCAATGTTCATGTATAGTTCTTGGCGTGAGTAGCGCATAGGATAACTACAAAAGAACAGCAAATAAAGGTTTCTAATGAGATAGAATTAAGTCATCAAGCCATAATTTTTTCTTTTTTCAACCCTTTAATTGCTACAATTTTTGTATCATCTTTTACTATAAGTGTTATATTTTTTGTATCACTTTTGTCTCATGAACAAGATGTTTTACCAGGATTTTAGGGTATTTATTTTATAACCGGGAATCCCGGTAAAAAGAGATACATTTATATAGGAGGAGTAATTCCCGGTAGGGATGAAGATATATTTGCCAAATAGTGCTTTTTTAGGGAATATAGACCCTTTTTTAAGGAAGATAGATCTCTCGAATCCAGATACTTTAGAGATTACCGCAAATAAGAAATGGATTTCAATACACCCAGTAGTGTTGGCGATGGTTGCGGCAATAGGGCAGGGCGTAAAGCCATCGAAAATAAAGTGTGAAAAATTAGAAGCGAAGTCTAGGCATTACCTGCAGAGAATGGGATTATTCAAGGTGATAGGTATAAAATCTGGTATGGTTATTGTAGAGCACGAGCCTGCTGGAAGATTCATACCATTGACAAGGATAACAAACTCCCAAGAGTTGACAAGATGTATTACAGATATGATACCTTTGTTGCATCTTGAGCCCAGACAGGCGGATTCAATTAAGTATATTATGAGTGAGTTAGTGAGAAATGTTCTGGAGCATGCACAATCAAAAAAAGGTGCTATGGTAGCCGCGCAGTACTACAAAAAAAGTAATACCATTAGAATAGGCATTGTAGATATAGGTGTGGGCGTCAAGAAAACAATAAATAATGCGTATCCTGCGAAAACAAATCTGGCGGCAATACAATTAGCATTAACTCCGGGCGTTACTGGCACGACACAAAGGATTGGGGGTACAGAGTATAATGCTGGGGCAGGCCTCTTTTTCATTAAATCTATAGCCCAAATAAATAGGGAATTCTTTATGATCTATAGTGGAAACGCTATGTATAAGCTATTAAAAAGTAGTTCCAAGAAAAAACATATTACCCTCCATGGGGATCCATTCTTGGAGAGACACTCAAAAGGAGAGGACTACCCTTTTTGGCGTGGAACTGTTGTTGGAGTGGACATTTCCTTAAGTAGAACAGCGGAATTTGCGGAGCTTTTGGATCTTATTAGAAAAGTATATATCGAAACAATCCAAGAGCGAAAAAAAGAAAGGTACAGGAAGCCGAGGTTCATATGAAAGAAATAAAACTAGTTAGCCTCGTCGGTTCTTTTGCGGAAAATAAAGATATAGCGAGAGATATTAGGCTTACGAAGATAATCCCAACAATCGAAAAAAATCAAGGGGTAATACTAAACTTTGAAAAAATAGAGGGGGCTACACAATCATTCATGCATGCATTGATTAGCGATGTAATCAGAAAGTATGGCGCGGAAGTATTGGATAAAATAGTTTTTAAAAATTGTAATGAAACGGTTAGAAAAATCATTGATATAGTTGCTGAATATATGCAAGAAAGTTGATTTATATGAATTCATTTCCATTCTTGATAAACAACTTAGAGAACTCCAGCACTACAAAGCAGGCTACAGCCATACCTATACTCTGCAGCCAGTCCAAAGCAGTCAAGGGAACCACATCAAAAGCGTGGCTCAGGAACGGAACATACAATAGAGCGATATGCATGGTTATGGAGACCAAAGCAGCCATATGCAGCCATTTATTGGACAACAAGTTTTGGAAAGGCTTGGAGGACTTGCAGTTATAGGCGCGTAAGATCTCGAATAGAATCAAAGTCGTTAAGGCAATGCTTCTTACTTCAGTTAAGTCTTGTCCAGATTCGTATTCGATAATAAAAACACCCAAGACTAAGAACGTTCCGATAAGTGCTGTATAAATAATATTGTGTTTTAATCCTGCGAGAATCTGTTCTTTGGGATTTCTCGGTTTGCGCTTCATGACATCATCGCTCGGTGCGTCAACAGCAAGAGCAAGTGCAGGCCAGCTGTCAGTCATGAGATTCAGCCACAAGATTTGCAGAGGCAGTAAAGGTAAAGGCATGCCAAACAGGAGTGCACCAACAATAACGCCAACTTCAACCGCATTCGCGCTCAACAGATAATTGACAAACTTTTTGATATTGTCATAGACAATTCTTCCTTGTTCAACAGCAGAGACAATCGAGGAGAAGTTGTCATCAGTCAAGATCATATCTGCTGCGTCTC
>DATDXZ010000092.1:0-4023 GCA_035289145.1 Candidatus Nanoarchaeia archaeon | reverse complement strand
AAATATGCTTCAAAAAACCATTATGCAACGATACTTATTCTCATAAAAGAATACAGTATAACAAAAGAAGAGGCTCAACTTTTAAACGAACTTTCCATCAATAAAGAAGACGCTGAGCTATACACTCAACTCAAAGATGATCGACATGACGCAAGCTATGCGACAAATATTAAGTTTGACAACCAGACAATACGAGACTATGAAATCAAAGTAAACGAGTTCATTAATAAAGCTCAGGAAATGATACAATGAAAAAACTCATAACTGAAGAGCACGTTGAAGAGAATGTCTTACAAATTCTCAAGTCTTTAGACTACAATATAATCAGAGGAAGCAATGAGGAATATCTGCCTGGCGGAAGCTCTGCTTTAAGATCAGACTATAAGGATGTTGTTCTGATTGATAAATTACGATATGCTTTAAGAAAAATCAATCCATCAATTTCAGAAGAAGCCAGAGAGCAGGCAATAAAACAAATTCTCAGAAGCGAAAGCCAGAAACTCATTGCCGATAACGAAAGTTTCCATAAATTGCTCGTTGATGGAGTCAGTATTCCTATCTCAAAAGGCGGAGAAGAAAGGCATATTATAGTAAATCTATTTGATTATAACAACCTAGAAAATAATGAATTCTCAGCAGTTAATCAGTTTACAATCATTGAAAACAATGTTGAAAGAAGACCTGATGTTATCCTATTCATTAATGGCTTGCCGTTAGTGGTTTTGGAATTAAAGAACTTGGCAGATGAAAAAGCTGATATTTGGACAGCTTACGACCAATTCCAAACATACAAAGAACAGCTCCCCTCATTATTTAGATTTAATGAAATTCTCATAATCAGCGACGGAATTGAGGCAAGAGCAGGAACAATCACCTCTGAAAAAGAGAGGTTCATGCAATGGAAAACTATCAACGGAGAAAAGCCAAAGAAAGGATTAACCGAAATTGAAGTTTTGCTTAAAGGAATGTGCGATAAAAAAAGAATATTAGACCTAATAAGAAATTTCATTGTTTTTGAAAAAGATAAAGAGACAAAAAAGAAAGTTGCGGCTTATCATCAATATTGGGCTGTAATTAAAGCAATAGACTCAACAAGAAGAGCCAGTGCAAAATCAAGCATGATGGTTAGAGAGGCTCCTGAAAGTTATGGTTTATCTTCTGTAAAAGAACAGCCAAAGGGGGATAAAAAAGCAGGAGTTGTCTGGCATACGCAAGGTTCTGGTAAGTCTTTAACAATGGTTTTCTATACAGGCAAATTGATAAGAGAATTTGATAATCCTACAATTATAGTTTTAACCGATAGGAATGATTTAGACGATCAGCTCTTTGGAACTTTTGGAAAGTGTCAAGATGTCTTAAGGCAAAAGCCAACACAAGCAAACGATAGAAAAGAAATTCAGAAACTGCTCAAAGTCTCTTCTGGAGGGGTTGTTTTTACTACTATACAAAAATTCTTTCCAGAACAAGACAGAGAAAAGTATCCTATTCTATCAGAAAGAGATAATATCATTGTTATAGCTGATGAAGCTCACAGAAGCCAGTATGGTTTTTCTGCAAAAATTATTGACAAGAAAGACAAGGCACTCATTACTTATGGTTATGCTAAATATCTAAGAGACGCCCTGCCGAACGCCTCGTTTATTGGATTTACTGGGACTCCTATTGAGAAATCAGACAGAAGCACGCCAGCAGTGTTCGGAAACTATGTTGATGTTTATGATATTGAACAGGCAGTAGAAGATGGATCTACCGTAAGAATTTTCTATGAAAGCAGATTAGCTAAACTTGAACTCAAGCCAGAACAAAGACCAAAGATCGATGATGATTTTGAAGAAGCCACAGAAGGAGAAGAAGTTGAGGGCAAAGATAAACTCAAAAGCAAATGGGCAAGACTGGAAAGAGTCGTAGGTTCTCCAGAAAGAATCGCGAGAATCGCTAAAGACATCGTTAATCACTTTGAAGAAAGACGTTCTATTTTAGAAGGAAAGGGCATTATTGTTGGCATGAGCAGAAGAATCTGTGTTGATATTTACAACGAAATAATAAAAATAAAACCAGAATGGCATGATGATGAAGATAATAAGGGATTCATCAAAGTTATTATGACTGGCTCCGCTTCCGATCCTAAAGAATGGCAACAACATATCAGAAATAGACCGAGAAGAAAAAGAATATATGATGAAAATTATAAAAATGACAATCATGAATTAAAATTGCTTATAGTTAGAGATATGTTGCTCACTGGATTTGATGTTCCAAGTATGCATACTATGTATCTAGACAAACCGATTAAAG
Source organism: Candidatus Nanoarchaeia archaeon (assembly GCA_035289145.1). Lineage (GTDB taxonomy): Archaea > Nanobdellota > Nanobdellia > SCGC-AAA011-G17 > UBA489 > JACOVP01. Next base: position 1,728 of record DATDXZ010000092.1, on the reverse strand, counting down.
GACATACGCTCATGCAAGCCATCGCTAGAGTAAATAGAGTTTATCCTGGAAAAGAAGGTGGCTTGATAGTAGATTATATGGGTGTTGGAGCTGAGCTGAAAAAAGCATTAATGAGTTATACGGAAAGTGGCGGAAAAGGAAAACCTACTTTTGATCAAGAACATGCAGTTAAATTCATGATGGAAAAATATGAAGTTGTAAAAGATATGTTTTATGGCTTCAATTATAAAAAATTCTTCCAGCTTAGACCTGAAGAAAGAATATCGTTTGTTCCGTCTGCTATGGAGCATATTCTCAAAGAACAAGACAAGAAGGAACGATTTGCGAAAGAAGTGACTGCTCTCCTTAAAGCGTTTTCCTTAGCTGTTCCGCATGATAAGGCAATGAACATCAAAGAAGAGGTTGGCTTTTTCCAAGCAATTAAATCTGCAATCACCAAAACAACCGAAACCAAAAGAGAACTGCAGGATAAATTCGATTCAGCGATTAAACAGATTTTGTCAAAGGCAGTGATCTCTGACAGAATTATTGATATTTTCGAAGCAGCAGGCATTCAAAAACCAGAATTGTCTATTTTATCTGAAGGATTTTTGGCAGAAGTCAAAGAGATGCCCCAGAAAAATCTCGCATTTGAAGCATTGAAGAAGTTACTCAACGATGAAATAAGAATTCTGTCGAAGAAAAATATGGTGCAAGCTAAATCATTTATGGATTTGTTGGATAAGACTATCAAGAAGTATACTAATCGAAGTATCGAGGCAGCACAGGTTATCGAAGAATTAATTTCATTGGCAAGAAAAGTTAGAGATGAGAAAGGTAGAGGCAAAGAACTGCACATGGACAACGATGAAATCGCATTTTATGATGCTCTTGAGATCAATGATAGCGCTGTTAAAGTTTTAGGTGATAATGCCCTTAGAAAAATAGCATTAGAACTAACTAAAACAATTAGAAATAGCGTAACTATAGACTGGACTCAAAGAGAAAGTGTGCAAGCAGAAATTCGTCTCAAGGTGAAGAAAATTCTTAGAAAATATGGCTATCCTCCAGACAAAGAGAAAAAAGCCACTGAAACTGTATTACAACAAGCAGAATTAATTGCTAAGAACTGGGCAATTCGATAAGTTATACTTCTTTAAAACTAAAATGGCTTTCCTTCCCGATAATTATGTGATCCAAAACTTTGATAGCTACTACTTCTCCAACGTCAAATAATCTTCTAGTAATTTCTTTATCTTCTTCACTCGGCTCAGGATCTCCACTAGGATGATTATGCACCAAAATAATCCCATAAGCACTCTCCTGAATCGCCCGCTTAAACACTTCCCTAGGATGGACTAAGGAAGCGTCTAACGTTCCTATGGAAATGGTTTCTTCTTTGAGAATCTGATGTTTGCTGTCTAGGTATAAGACAATGAAATGCTCCTGCTTCTCCTGTCCTAAGCGATCTTTGAACCGGTTAAAGACGTCCTCAGCACTGGTTATCTTTTGTTTATAGCCACCATTGATGAGTTTGTTATAGCGTTTGCTGAGTTCTACAAAGCTTAGGAGTTGCAATGCTTTTATTCCATCATCACGACATACTCTTTTTAACTCTTTATATCCCAGCACTTCTAATCCATGTAAATTATACTGTTGTAATAATCGATTACTTAATTCCAGAGCGCTTTCTCCTCGCTTTCCTTTCCCTAACAAGATAGCTAACAATTCAGCAGTGTCCAGAGCGGA
>DATDXZ010000091.1:0-12428 GCA_035289145.1 Candidatus Nanoarchaeia archaeon | reverse complement strand
AAACAACCTCTGCGAAGATATCTGCTCCCGCAACAATTCCGCATTAGGCAAAACATCGCTGCATTGAAGAGGCTAAACATTCCTAGAGGAATCTCTCTTGTAAACAAGAGAAATCCTCTTTTAACTATGGCTGTCTAGAGTAATAAGAACATTTAAATAGCATGCAGGTCTAATAAAAAGATGAACACTGCAGTATTAAAAAAAATAGGATTAACAGATGGAGAAATACGAGTTTACTTAGCACTCCTTGAACTTGGTAGCAGCTCCACAGGTCCTATTATAAATAAAAGTCGTATTACTGGTTCCAAGATTTATGTTATTCTTGAGCGTTTAGAACAAAAAGGGTTGGTATCACACATAATAAAAAATAATGTTAAACATTTTCAAGTTGCTTCGCCTCACAGACTTTTGGAGTATATGGAGGAAAAAATAGATTATTTGAAACAAGATACAGATGAACTCAAAAAGATGATGCCTCAATTAGAAGAAAAGATGCATCTGCAAGAAACACAGGAAACAAAGATGTATCAAGGTATTCGTGGGTTTCAGACAGCAATAAATGAATTTATGAGAGGACTTCATAGAGGAGATGAGTATGTTGTCTTGGGAGGTCAAGGTTCTTTAGACAAGAAATATATTAATTCTATTAAAAAAACTCATCAATATAATGAATTAAGGCATCAAAACAAGACTTATTTATAATAAAAGATTTTATCAAGTTAAGCAGGTATACAAAAAATTCAAACTGGCAAATATAAAATTCATAGATCATATAACTCCTTCTTCAGTTGCTATATCCAATGAAAAAGTATTGATCATGAATTATGGGGAGAGTCCTATTCAAGTAGTCATTAAGAGTTCTGCAATAGCAGAGTCTTTCAGACAATTTTTCGAAACGATGTGGCAGATAGCTAAGCCTTAAGTAATAAAATAAACGCCCAGGGCAGGATTTGAACCTGCATATCCTTGCGGAAACGGGCTCACTTGCAGTAGTTTTGTTCAAACTTTTCTAAAAAGTTTGTCTCAAGGCCCGCGCAATACCAGGTTATGCGACCTGGGCATAGCAGTAAGGCGCCAGAAATTGTTTATAAAACTAGTGTTTAACTACTGTGATTATAGAACAAAAACAAGAGATAGCCTTTAGTACGTAAAGGCTCTATGAATAGAACATGGAAAATCAAGGAATTTAAAAGATAAGGAAATATCAAAGATAGTACTACATGAGGTAGAAGCATTTAGAAAACTTATGAAAGGTCATGAAAAACTTTTAGAAGCGATAGGGAAATTATAAGACTAGTGTTTAAAGATGAACGACTTGGAGTCGAGGTTCTAATTGCCGACAATATTCAGCTAAAGGGCGTCGATGACAAAATTGGTTTGTAGGTTCTACACAAAGAAGAGTTGGTTTTCTGCTGGTTCTCAAGACTAGTTCAATCAATAAGTCCAAAGTGCGCTTTTGAGGATCCTGTCGAAGATGTGCGAGATAAGCAGCAGTAAATTGCTCTTGTAAAAGTTCTCTTCTATACCAAGCGCCTACAAGCCTGTCTGGAGGTGCAAGATCTTGCAGCCAGAGATGATAAGAATCTAAAGTGATTAAGGGATCAGGTACTATGCCATTTGGAAGAGTATGCCTGCTCATCACAGAAATGCGAAGGCTATCTGGAGAAGAGGGAGCATAAATGGATTGAGTGAACAAGGAAGTCATGGTTGCATAATCTTCAATAGTGTGTACACCAGTCGATCAGAAGCGCGCATGATATCCTCTTCAGTCACAGCTTCGATATAAATACAGCCTTGCTCTTCACGCACAACAGTTCTGTCATTGATTTGGAAGAGAATAACGCCTTGTGCAGCATTCACATCAGCGCAAGTTCTAATCGTATTATTCAAATACGGCTTAGTAAAAGAGCTGGAAACAGGAATATTAAACAAGTAAGGATTGTCAATAATCGCATCTATCTCTAATGCTCCAATGCTGGTCTTTCCAGTCAAGTTAGCTTCAGGATCCAAAGTCACATAGATTTGTTTTTTATCACGTAAGAGTTGAATATCTCCTTCAACAGGAATATCTTCTAAGGTTCTTGGATCTTCACGAAGATGAATGGAAGTGGGAGTGTCTTGTTCATTGATATAAATCATAACTTTGTAGCCGCGGCTATCTTGCTGGAATTGAAAGCCATTGTATTTGAAGAGAAAATCAGAAGTTCTCTCTTGTTGCCAGAAGTAAATAGAGACAAAAAGAAGAATGAAGAATAAAAGAATACTTATCAAAAAACGTTTCAATATTTTCGAATAATAAGTTTTCATCAGTAAACTCCGTATAAAGTGTAAATCAGTTTGTCAGTCATCTGTGTCAAAGCTAAAGTGGTGTTCGCAGTCAAAGTAACACAAGTGCCTTCGGTAGTGAACTCTTCAGTCTCTCCTAAGCGAAAAATAACAACGCCAATAGAAGCAGAGGCATCTTTGCAAGTCTTGATAGGTAATTCTTCACATCCGACAATGTCTGCAATGCAGGAAAAAGAGATGGGAGGCAGCGTATTGCTGTTCAGATACAAGTCGCGCATGGCTTCTTGCGCAGGTTCAGGAGGAAGAGAGCTCACATAAAGTTTTTCTAGTCCCAGAAGAGAAGTTGCAGGGGTAAAAGAAAGATCAGAGTAGAGTGATTCCAATGCTTGAGGACCATGTTGAAGAACTAAAGGAAGTCCTTGGACAGTGGATTGCCATCCTTGGGGAGTAGACTGGAAATAAATGTCGTGATAGGTATAATCTAAAGTGGAAGGCTGGCTAGGACCGCTGAAGATAATAGCGAATGTGCTTAATACCATTAAACCACCCAGAAACAAGGGTAAAAAAAGTTTCCTTTTGCTGGTAGGTTCTTCAGAACGTGTTGGTTTAGTCTTCATGAGAAAGAAATTAGCCAATATAGGCGTCTGCCGTCTTTTTCTGGAAGTTGACTTTTGGCATGGGAATATGAGTTGGTAAATTCAGTTCTTGAGCCATTTCTAAGGCGCGGATATTGCATTTCTGCAGGACTAAATTAAGCACGTCTATAGAGATGTCAGCAGCTACTTTTTTCTTGGTTTTCCACTGGGATAAAATCTCTTCTATTTTTTTAGGTTCAGCAGAATAGAGAACATCGCCAATGATAGTGACGTCTGCGATATGTGGAGAGTAAGTAACTGAGAAGACAAACTGGAAAGCTACTGTCTTATGAGAACTCTTGACAGTGGAAAGAGATCGTTCTTGCACGTCTCTGATATTCAGGTCATTGCGAACGCTAATCTTGCCTGAAATAGGCTGGTGGCGTTCCACTAATAATTTTGTAAAATGAAATCCGACAATCATAAAGAATCTAATCAAAAAGCGATTTATAAATATTGCCTTTTTGCTTTTTGTCGAGCGTGATACTAGAAAAGTTTTCTAAGTGAAAGGGGCAAAGAAATGCAGGAAAAAATGTGAGAAAAAAAGGAAGAAAAAAAGCGGTATGAACCGCCGTTCTTGATTTAAGCTGAGGTTATTTGGCCGCCGCTAACCATGACTTTCATGCCGGTTAAATCTTCAGCATTTTCGTCGTAGTTTGCGATGACTTTAGCTGCTGCGCGAGTGTCAGCTGCATCTGTTCCAGCGATGAGCATAGCGACATTTTCGCCGTTCTCAGCTAGTTGGATGATAGCTTCTCCAGGTTGAGCAGTCCAACCTTGACAAGATGGGAATCCTGCAATTTGGCCAACTAAAGTGTTTGCACAGGGACCACCGACAAGGATCAAGTTGTAGTCAGTGTGGTCAGTGACTTCAGAGTCCAACAAGTTGTTGAGCTCAATGTCAGCGACAGTACAAACTTCGCCTGATTTGCTTTTGGTGGTCTTAGTATCTCCCATAGTAATGAAGACGTTTGCACCTCGTTGGATTAATGGGTATTCTATAGTCACAACTTCAGCATCATCTGTTCCCGAAGGATCAAAGACATGAACTTTGGCGCCATAGTCGCTCATTCCCCAGAGGTTGTTGTCATCGTCATCAGGTTCAAGCACTGATGGATTAAACGAAGTTAAGACTACACCCAACTTGTTGTCAGTGCGGTTGGTGATGTTAAAGGTTAACATACCATTTGTTGACGTAGTAGCTCCGCTGCTAGGTGGGGAACTTTCATCAAAGTCCTCAGATAAAGTAGTCAAGTTGAAAACTTGATCTGCTGCAGGACTACCAGTAAGAAGTTCACCTGCATTAGTCCAAGTTGACTGACCAATATATCCACCATAAGTAAAGTTACCACCGTCACTACGAGGTGCCTCTCCCAAGTCAACAATACCTCCGCCGTTAATAGTTAGGCGAATTTCGGTTCTGTCAATGTCTCCATCAGCATCCATATCGATTGCTAATGGATTTTGGCTGTTAGTAACATTACCAATGTAAGCTAAGTAAGTGTTACCACCAAAGATAAGTCTAGCCTTGCCTAAAGCAATAGTTTCTGAAGCATTGTATACTTCATAAGTGAATTGCTTGGTTCCGCTGCCTTCTTCGTCAAAACTTAAGACTTTATCAGAGGTATCAATGGAGTTGTAACGAACAATGTGAGTCGTCGCAGTATCATCAAATCCACCGACTATGGATTCTTCTATTATGATTCCTGTTCCGCCACCAGTATCTTGAACAATTCCTTGGACACCATTAGTGGAGTTTTCTGCAACACCGCCAGTGTTCTTGTTGGCATCACTTAAGACAAAGTAGTCTAAAATACCAATGTTAAACATGGTATATTGCGTAGCTACAGCATCAGTTCCATTATTTTGGTCTGTACCATTAAAGAGTTCAAATTCTGTAGTTTCAGAAAAGTTTCCTTCAATGAAGACTAAGTCTTTGTCGTCGTCTCCGAATTTGTAGTTACCACCTTTGTTAGTGATGTAAGGCACTCTGTAAACAGTTCCTTGCTTGTTCTCAAATTCCAAGTTATATTCGTCATCGCCGCTAGGGTCAACCTTGATCATGCTGACACCAGTGTCATCTAAGCCTTCATAACGAATATCCCAGCTAGCACCTAACAAACCTTGAGGTTCGTCTAAGAATTCACGAACGCCATGGCCTGGAGGAACCCAAAGGTCCTTATAGCCTGGTAATGCGTCAGCTGAAAGTCTGTAACGAATAGATGAAATTTCAAATTTATCGCCAGACGTGGAAAGCTCATTGCCTTTGATTTGAACGAAAGCGTCTTCGATAGATTCTTCATCAATCTCAACACCTTGTTCGAAACCTAATGCAGTTGCATCTGCAGATTCTCCATTGGTGTAGTCATTGTCTTTAAACTGCACTTTGGTAGCACCAATATAGAGTTCAACAATATCACCTGAGCCAGCTTCGCCAGCTTCATTTAAGATGATATCAGAGATACCTATTAAAGTACCATCCTTCAAGATTTCAGTTTCACCATCAGTCATCTGACTGGTAACTTCTCCGTTTATGACGAAAGTAACCGTAGCTGGAGTTGCGTCTTCAATGATCATAACTTCAACTTTGTATTCCTTTCCATTAACATTGTAAGTTTTCTCTTCACCTTCTTCGAGAATATCGAAGACTGAACCACCTAATAAGTCTAAGGTGATGTCATCAAGTGCAGTGTCGATTTTAGTGTCAACGAATGTGTATGTTGTACCTAACATAACGATTTCTTCATCTTCATAGTCGTCTAATTTCTTAGAAACTACTTCAGATTCTAAACCATCTTCAAATTCAATTTCATATTCGAAGAAAGCATCGAACGCAGTTGAACCTTCAGGAATATAGAGCCAGTCTCCAACTTCATCAACTGGTGCATCATTTTCTGTAAAGTTAACTGCAGGCGCATTACGTAAAGTGTTAGAACCTGTTGCGTTCAATTGTCTAAAACGTAAGTACTGGTTGAATTCAGTAGTTCCTTCGTTTGTAGTGATAATGCCGCCTTTTAATCCATCAAGTTCCAAATCTGTGATAGACTCTTGGACGCCTCCAATGTCTTCATTTAATTCGAGTAAATCAGATGCGTCTCCAATTTGGAAGTTGTCTCCGGAAACGGATACTCCGCCACCGCCTGCATTACCAGGGAAACAAACTTTACTGTCAAACTGTAATTGTCTCGCGATGTCAACGCTTCCTAATGTATCAGAAGCTGCTGCGCTTGCGCCAACAATAATAGCTGTGTTAGGATTGAATTTACCCTTGTCAACGAATGGAGCTGGGTATTGATTTAAATCTGCTGCTGCTAAAGCACCCATCATGGTTGCTCCAGTCATAGCTACTCCAGCACCGATTGCTGCCATCTTTTTTATAGCTGTTCGAAATCTTTGCATTAAAACACACCTCCGTAGTATGTTTGCACTTGTTGCATTTTATTTGATAGCATGATCTGCTCTCTTCCGATAAGGATAGAGATGCCTATGCTTGAAAACGGGAGTCTAAAGAGCTTTATAAACATTTATATGTTGTAGGAGATAGATCATTTATATGTTGTAGGAGATAGATCATTTATATGTTGTAGGAGATAGATTTATGTTAAAAGATGTTTCTGAAGCCCAATAGATGATTATATGGGGAGTAGAGTGAAGGAGAAACCTAAGAAAAGGAAGTACAAAGACGAAGTTTTGTTTCATAAAACCCTCCAGAAGCGACAAAAGAATAGGAACTAATTACTCCTACAGGGCATTGTTCAATTTGTAAGATATTTTGATCTTCATAGACAATATAGAAGCTATAAAGTTCTCCTTTTTTAAGAATAACGCTAAATATACTCTCTAATTGTAGACGAAAGTCGTTGCAAACACTAGCAGTCTGGGAGCAGGCAACAACATGGTCTTCAAATGATTTGTCTTGGATGGTAGTTAGTACTAAAGCTTGTAAAAGCCTAGTGCTTTCCAAAGAAGAACGGCTGTCAGCGGCGGTAGTGGAATCAGGCTTAATGCTAAATCGTAAGACAATCAGCCCTATAACTAGTAAAAAAATAACAATAACCAGGAGTCCGACAACCTCCATTTGGCCTTTTTTCATCTTAGTGGTAGACCTCCAGCGTTAATCTTCCTAAAGTATAAATATCTTTTTCAGGATAATACAGAGAAACAATCGTCGAAGTCTTTTGAGTGCTGGTAACGACAGAAGGCTTCTGTTCATAGAGAATCCATTGGGAGCAAGATCCTGGATAAGAAGTTTGCAGATACAAATATTTAGTGCAGACTGCATCTGAAGATGGAACAGGATAAAGCTCTTGGACAGTAATCTTCTGATTGCCAAATATAGGAGTATAGAGAGTTAGTCGTTGTTGTACTAAGGTTTGGAAAGGAAGAAACTTAGAAGTATCTAGGCAAGGCTTGTCCGAGCATCGTAATTCTGCCAAAGAACTCACGCGTGATAAAAAGACAGTCGAGTCTTGTTCTGATAAAGTATTGGCTCGAGTCTGTAACGATTGAATAAAGAACTTGCTATAAAAGAAAATACCTAAAAAGAGGAGAATAATCACTATGAACAGCACCAAAAAGGTTTCACTCAATTGCACTTGTGCTTTAGTAGATGGTCGGGCAGTCATGGCGTAATAAGTCCTCATTCACAGCAGTTAAGGAAGTAACTGTTGCTCTAAGTCGTTCTGGATCTAAAGGAGCAGATAAAGTAGTCAAAAGTGATCCTCCTTGGGATAAATATTGCTGGCAGGAAGAACCAGGACCTAATTTCTGCTGGAGAAGCGCAGTTTTTTGTTGATATAAAGTTGCCAAAAGGCGAAACTTTTCAAGGCTTCGCTGGTGCTGGCAGACATATTGATCCTTCCCAATAAATGCTCCTAATAAGGAAGCTTCACCAAAAAAGGGATAAGTTTTGTCTTCAGGGTAATAAGTCAAAAGAGATTGTTGCAAATCAACAGTAAGAACAGTGACAGGTAAAGGTCGTAAGGCTTGAAGTAAGGAAGAAATCTCAGGAGCATTGCCGAAAAAAACTAGCGTTGTAGAAGAATAGCCTTGCAGTTCTCTCTTTAAGGAAGTCAATGAATAGGCAGAGAAAGGCAGCAAATTCAGAGGATAAGTTGAAGGAACATCAAGAGAGGTAGCATAAGAAGCTGCTGAAGGTTCATAATAGGCTACAACTACGCTTTGTTTGGGGATCAAATAATAAAAAGTATCAACATAAAAAGGAAAGTACCAGGGCTTGCCGATGAGCGTATACTGTTGTTCAATAATGGATTCTGGGCTAAATACGAAAAGAGAAGTGGGTTCGCGTGCTCTGCCAGTGAGAAAATAACCACAGGCGATATGTAAAGAGATATCTTTGGGAAACGTAAGAGTCTTGCTGAGTTCATTGCTCGTGCTCAAGGCGCTCAATTGTTGTTCAAACGATCGAGCAAACTCAATGTTCTCAACAGTAGTAGAAGTAGAGGTGTGATTCATGCTCCAGATGATAAAAAACAGAAATAAAAGTGCTCCGGCAATAGCAGAAAAAATCCAGAGAAACAATTCTGATGATACTCCTCGAGAAGAGCGCATGATCAGCTTTCCCTGACTGCAACGGCAATCGTATTGTCCACTGCAACGGTTTCAATAATGACGCGAAATCCATTGGGTGTCAAAACGCAGAGAGGATTGTGAGATCCTTTAGTAGTCATATGGCGAACAAAAAAACCAGGGCCCGGATTTTGGAATTCTTCTAGAGGAAGGACGTACAGATTATTCTTCTTGTCGCTTTCTAGCAAGGCACGGAACACAGGATCGCTAATGCCTTGGACAGGAAGTTTAGGGTTGAAAAAACACACTTGATTGATGCCTGAAGGCAAGGAGAGTTTGACTTGTTTGCTGCTGCCAATGTCAAAATTAGTGTATGATTGTATTTCTTTGCTGAAGTCATCAACGAAGGAAAGTGTTTCTACTTTGTCTGCAGTCGTAGTCACCACAGAAAGCTGTCGAACTCCGAACAGTAAAACTAAAGCCATCATGATCAGGGCAAAAATAAAAATGAAGATTTGTTGGGTCATGCCTTTATGCATAATAGACAACTCCCTTTAAACGAAGATGCGGTACGACGCATCATTCGCAAAAGTATCTCGACAAGTGACATAGTAAACGCTGTTGTCTAATGTGGTGCTATGCTCTTTAACATTTTCTCCAGTCATTCTGACACCGCGGCCAAAGGCAAAGGCTCCGGTGTTGGAATATTCACAAATGCTGTCTTCTTGTGTGATCACATAGAGTAAAGTGCCCTCAGTATAGAGTTGAGCTAGCTGGGGTCCTTGTCTATCTACTTGCACACTAAAAGTGGTATTTGTCTGTGCTAAATTGCCGGCAACATCGAAGCAGCTCAAGAAAGCAGTGTATTGTCCAGCTACCAAGGCTTCAAATTGTTGTTCATGCACAGTTGCATTAGTGGTGATAAACTCAACAGCATTGACAGGATTTGGATCATTAAAGTTGTAGCCGCAGACAGCAACTCCTCCTTGTGCGCCTTTGCTAGTCACTAGTTTAAGAGTCGGATTAGGAATAAAGAAGTTGGTGCCTGCTGGAGGAGAGACACTGGTGATTTCTAAAGGAACTGTTCCAGCTAATTTGAAAATATAACTTTGTGAGTTTACATTGCCAGGAGTATCTTTGCAGCGGAAATAATAGTTATTGGTTCTGCCTGCTTGAATGTTGTCTAGGAAGGTAGTGCAGTCATACAATCCATAATACAGAGAGCTAGTTGGTTGTTGTGAAGTGGTGCAGCTAAAAGAGTTGTGCATCTGTTCAAATTCTACATCAATATCATCCCACTTGCAGGTGCTAGGTTCATTAGTATATAGAGTTAAAGCAGTTTCATTGATGCCTGCGGGAACATAAGCGCCATTCGCAATGCTCGTCGCTTCAATCACTGGTGAAGTAATATCAGGTCCTGGTTTTATCGAGAAAGTCATGTAGTAGGCTTTGTTATTCTTGTTGCCATTGCCATCTTGACAGCGGAGATAGACAGTATATTTGCCGCCATTCGTCAATCGTAATGCTTCATCTTTCGCTAAGATAGAAGAAAGTGCGAACGTCGTCTTGTGTTCGAGAGCAAAAGTGCCTTCGCCGAAGAAGTTGGTCATTTGATCATAAGTTTTTCCGGATTCAGTGGAGAATTTACATTGACCATATTCATTCGTTTTTATTCCCAAAGAGACAGCAGTAAACGGTTCGATCTTCTGGTTCAAAGTAAAGCCTTCTCCTTTTGCTTCTGTTAGAGTATATCCTCGAAGTAATGCTTTAGAGTCAGCGCTGATAATAGGTGAAGCAGCATCATTCGGATGTGCATCTACACAAGCTTCTTGCTTAGTTCCAGGATTTAATAGTTTACAGGTTTGCCCTAAGCTTCTGCACCTATACTCGCTGCATTCTTTGCCGTCTTCTGCGCATTTCTCGCAGTCTGCTCCTCCTGGTGGTGCGGTCCAAGGCTGGCAGCTAATAGCGATAGTTTCTGTTTTAGTGTCAGCTAATAGAATATCTAAGAGTGAATAAATAGTGTAGACCCATGCAAGCGTATTAAGAATTTGTAGTGCTTGTCCCCAAAATCCAATTTCAGGTACATTCATCATGCCTGCTTGTGCTTCCAATCCATCAGCAGGAGCTTGAATGGCAAGATCTGGTGCACCTGATGGAACAGTAACAGTAAAAGTATTTGAACCTGCAGGTTGCAAGACAATGTTGTTTGGTAAATTGTAAGTAATACCAGGATTAATAACTCCTGGAGTACTTTCAGGAAGAAGATGCTTTACTGCATCAAAAGGAATATTTTGGTAAGTGGTGCCTGAACTTAAAAGTATGGGAGTTCCGCTTGTAATAGTAGATCCAACTGTTGGTGCGGCAGTTTCAACAAAGCTTCGTGCAGCGACTTGACCAAAAGTAGTATCGGAAAACATTGCTTCTAATCCAAAAATACCTTTAGTTCCTGCTAATAATCCTCGTCCTAGTGCTTCACCAAAAGCCATAGTGCCAAATCCATTAAAAGCAATAGCAGTTCCTACGCCAGTTAATCCAATGATAATTAATCCAGGAGCTGCATGATTAAAAAATGCGCCGAACTTGTTGTCATAATCGCTTTTTCCTCCTTGAGGAGAGATTAAGCTGTCGTATTTTTCAACATCACTGGAAGTTAAATCAACATTAGCATTAGTCTCAATAAATCCTCCTTGGGTAAATGCGCCTTGAAGATTATACCAAGCGCCGCAGTCACCGAGAGATTTGCAATAATTATTAGTCGCTTGTAAATGGTCTTTGTTCAAACATTCGCAATTGCCTACGCATTTCCACTGTCTTCCTCCTTGTCCTATACCTATGCCAGGTCTTTGATAAACAACTTTGCATTCTGTATTGCCTTTTTCACAGGTTGCTTTCGGGTCTAATCCAGAAACTTTCGTCGTGCTTTCACCAGGCCAAAATGCAGTTCCAGGAGAGACCAAAGGAGCACATTTTCCTAGTTCATTTTTCCTCTGCTCCTTTTCTTCTTTGACTTCTTGTCCAATCCAGTAGCAGTCGCGAGCTTGAATATTTTCGCAATCATATTGATTTTTAATATCTGGACAACTCGAATGTCTATTTGGTCTGCAGATAGACTCAACATAGTCTCCTTGTTGGAGATCAAAGGATTGTTGTGTTCCTAAAGGAGGTTGTCCTTGCACACCCTGCACGCAAATTTCTTCTCTGAAATCTTTGCATGGCTCAGTAAGCTCTTGTCCGTTAATGCACAGTCTTCTATACTGTCTGCTGCCAACCAAGTCTCTGCCAAATCCAGGAGCGCCGTCATAAGCACACCAGCTTTCTCCTAATTTTTTTACGCCCGATTGTGAAGCAGGAGCAGTTTTTGAAACAGTAATATCTCTGCAGCTTAAATCAATGCAAGCATAATTGCCAAATGTAGGATTAACAGTTTTTGGAGTAACACCGCAAAGAGTTCCTTTTGTAAAATCACAGTTGCCGCAGCCGGGATTGTTCACATTGCCGCTTTGGCTGTTGCAGCTTTGTTCTTTTGCTAACACAAATCCATTATTGTAGGAAGCGCGTTTGTCAGAGCTGTAGATATTTTCAGGATTGCCACAGCTGTCAAACCAATACACTTCATCTGCATTCGGCAGGCAGGCAGTATATTGTTGTGCTGCGCATTCAGTGCCTAGTTGAGGGTTGCTGCAAAGGCGATTAGAATGAAATCCAATCAAAGGACCAGTCTGATTAACATCAAGTGTTGCTGGGCTGTCGCATTCTGCTCGTGTAGTAAAAGTGCAGCTGCCATCTTCCTTGACACAGGCGCCGCGTTCAAAACTTCGGCATTGATTAATGCAGGCAAATTCATCAGTGATGCTTTCATCAAACGTCATGTTGACGTCTTTGTATTGAGAAGTAATTCTTTTACATTGGAGTTGTGTCACAAAGCTGCATTCATTGCTTAGAACACAGCATCCTTGTTGGCATTGGGGAATATCA
>DATDXZ010000090.1:0-2951 GCA_035289145.1 Candidatus Nanoarchaeia archaeon | reverse complement strand
GCCCGTGCACTTTTACTTCCTTTTTTCACAAAATTTTCTAGATAGCTCTTTTCTTTCTTTCTTAGTTTGATATTTTTCATAACTAATAAAAATAATCACTAATATATAAATATTTCAGAATTAAGTTGTCAAGATACTAGAAGAACTAAAAGTGAAGCAAGCAGTCTCAAATGGAATGACAAAGAATTTCAAGAGAAACAAAAGAGAGGAATGGATGCAATGTTAGAAGATCCAGAACATAGAAGAAAGCAAATTAAGGGAACGCAAGATAATTGGAAAAATAAAGATTTTAGAGCAAGGCATGCTGAGGCAACAAGAAAAGAATTAGAGGAGAGATGGAAAGATTCCGCATTTAGGAAAAGAAACTCTGAAGGATTAGAAAAGAAGAGAAAAGACCCCGAATTTAGAAAAATACGCAGTGAAAGTGCAAAAAATACAATGTCAAAAAATTGGGGCAGAAGTGAGTTTAGAATAGCCGCAATTAGTGGTTCAAGAAGATCAAGGTTAAATCCAGAGTACAACGGAAGATACTATTTATTCTCAGTTCATGGCATCAGAAGAGATGTAGGATACGCAAAATCAACATGGGAAGCAAATCTTCTGAGGATATTTAAATATGTCGGAAGACAATTCTTAACTGGAGAAAGAGTAAGAGTGTCTATCCCAGATCGATATCAAGAATTGTTTCATGAAAATAAAATAAGTGATGTAGGGCTCGACTGCGTTGTTAATGATCCTAGAGGTAACAAGCGAGTATATGAGATTGTAACTTCAAAAAAAAATAGAATAAAGATGGCAAAATTAGAAATGATTGCTGAACAACATCCTGATATGGTGGTGAGACAAGTTACGCTGGATATATATCGTCGTTTGGAAAGACGTTTCAGAGAAAAAATTAATCAAGATCCAAGATTCGCTGGTTGGGAAGATGGAAAAGATAATCTTAGAAATAATCAGGCAAAGTATGCTCCGGAGGACCATAAACAACCAAAACCTTTATAGTAGAGGAGGGATTGAACAAAAGAATGGCGAGTAAACTGGTAAGGGATAACATTCCTGCAATGATTAGGGAGAAAGGAGAAAAAGTTACTGTACATAAAGCGTCAGATCTGGAATATGGTAAAAAGCTCAAGGAAAAATTGTAGGAAGAAGTCAATGAGTTTCTGGAAAGCAACAAAAAAGAGGAGATTGCAGACATCTTAGAAGTTGTTGATGCAGTATGTGAATATAATAAGATTGATAAAAAAGAAGTGAAAGTGTTGCAGGCAAAAAAAGCTCGGGAAAGAGGAAAGTTCAAAAAGAGATGGATTTTAGAGAACTGATATGGCTTATAACCCCCTAGAAAATTATGAAGCGATCGCTTCTCGTTTAGAATTTCTCAAAAGAAAAGCAAGAGATCCAGAGGATCGTTCCCTGTTGGAGCAGATTGCTGCTGGCGTAGAGCGCTTGGTAGAAGACGCTACAACAAATCCAGTCACCAAATATCGAAGTATTCCGCGGCGTGACTATGATGTGAAAGCGATTAAGGCGACGCGAAGAAATTATGAGAAGGATTTTGACTTTTTCGTTGTCATGGTAGATATTGATGAGTTCGGTAAATTTAACAAGAAATATGGCCAGCATGTCGGAGATCAGGTGCTAAAAGCTGCCACAGAAATCCTTGAAGAAGGAACAAGAGGATATGATATTGTCAGCAAAGGCTATCATTTGCATGGTGAGGAATTGCAAGTGATTCTCCAGGCGCCAAGCCAAGAGATTGCTGCATTGGTTGTCGAGCGTCTCAGACAAGATTTAGAAAGGAAGAGTGTGGAGAAAGCGGGATACAAAGTCACAGCAACATTCGGATTCACAAGATGGGATGTGGAGAAAGAAGAATTCGAAGCTGCGCAGAGGCGTGCAGATCAAAGAATGCAGGAAGGAAAGCAAGAGCAGAGAAACAGAACTTATTATATCTAAGGACTAACGCTGAAATAAATTCTTCTGTTGTTTTTTCCCTTGTTGTCAATTTTGCCCATGACTAACAATCCTATTTCTCCAAGCGACTGCACATGAGTTCCGCCGTCTGCCTGTCTATCGACACCGACAATGTCAACTACTCGTACGTCTTGTAAGTGTGCAATATATTCCTTATTGGCTAATTTAAACAACGTTGGGTCTTCTAACGCTTGTTCTTTAGTCAGCAGAGAGACTTTTACAGAAACATTCTCTTTGACAAGTTTGTTTGCTTCGCGGAAGATAATCGTAAATTGTTCAGGGCTGTAGGTTTCAAGGCTGAAGTCCATTCTGCTTTTTTCAGGCTCCAGCTGGTTGCCTGTGATCTGTGCTCCAAGATGTTTGCTTAGCAGTCCAGACAGTAAATGAGCGGCAGTATGCGATCGCATCAAACGATGACGTCTGTCCCAGTTCAGTGTACAGGTCACTTGATCTCCGATGTCTAGCCCTTCTCTATCTACTTGATGGTAAATCTCTCCGCTGACCTTCTGTACAGAAATAACTTTGTATACTTCTCCATTTGCCAGCAGTGTTCCAGTATCACAAGCTTGTCCGCCACCAATCGGATAGAAAATAGTTTGATCCAAAGTAATAACAGTGCCTTGTACAGCACTCACCAAAGCAGTGCAGATTTTCAGATAGCTGTCCTCTAGATAGAGTTGTTTAGTCATAGAAATAAAAGAGAGAAGTCATTTAAGTAATTTTCTAACTTTTGTTCTGAACTTATGTTCCAGGGTGAAAACTACTCGTCTCAGAGTGACCATTGCAAATCCCCATAAAAGAGGTAGCCAGACAGGAATGCCTAAGAAGTCTGGATTTGTGTGACCTCCTCCCCGGCCTAAAGGCCCGACCTTCGGTCGGCTCCTCCGCTTCGCTACGGAGCGGGGCTTCTGAGGTGAACCTGGGCTAGATGATGCATTTCTTGTTCTCGTACATAGCGCAAAGTCGTCGGTAAGTCT
>DATDXZ010000089.1:0-4540 GCA_035289145.1 Candidatus Nanoarchaeia archaeon | reverse complement strand
GATTTACGCAAAAGAATTGGCTATAGCACCTATCAGCTCAAGCCACTGCTTGAGGAGAAAGGTATTTGTATATCTGAGTCGATGATGAAAAGGATCATCAAGGAAGTACATTTATCGCGAGGCAATAAAATGGAAGGCATGAGATTGAAATGGGTGCGATTTGAGCGTGATACGCCCAATAGCATGTGACAATTAGATAGGACTCAATTCGATGGGCAATGGGTCTTGCCCATTGAAGATGATTGTTCATGCTATTGTGTTGCTTTAGGCAAGATGCAACACATGACCACAGAAAATGTGATTGTGCTTCTGGAAGAAGCGATTGTCATGCACGGCAAGCCTCGAGAGCTCTTGACAGACAATGGTCCTGAGTTTGGAGGCAATGGCAAAGGTGAAAATGATTTTGATGCCTGGTGCGAGAAGCAAGGCATCAAGCATATTCGCTCAGGCATTCACAAGCCAATCACTGTTGGCAAGGTTGGCAGACTGCAATACACTATTGTGTATGAGCTGCCGTATTGTCACAATGACTTGGAATAATTTCGATGGCGGTACAGCTGTCATCGACCGCATCGACGCTTGCATGGGCTAACGCCCAATCAAGTTTATTTTGGATGGAAAAGACACAAAAAAATATAAAGACATTTAAGACTCATTAGCTGGTGACATATGTCTCTGTGTCCTACACACGTTTTTTTGAGCTGTAAGGTAAGAAAAACATGAGACAAATTGTTCAGAGAAAGAAGAAAGAGATGTGTGCTTTATAGATTCTTATGAGTGCTAAGATATTGAAGTCTATAAAGTTTTTTATAGAGGGGATGCCGGCGAATAAGCTCCTGATGAGTTCCTGATGCGACAATAGTGCCCTTGTCAACGACCAAGATCAAGTCTGCATGAAGAATAGTAGAGAGTCGATGTGCTATAATTAATTGTGTAGTTTTGCCATGAAGATAATGAATGGAAGTTTGAATAGCTTTTTCAGTTTCGCTGTCCAGATGACTCGTGCTCTCATCCATAATCAGAAGGTTAGGCTGCATAAGAAGGGCTCGTGCGATGGCAACACGTTGTCTCTGTCCTCCTGAAAGTTTCACTCCGCGTTCTCCCACTAAAGATCTGTAGCCTTTAGAAGTGCGCAAGATGAAATCATGGGCATGTGCCATTTTTGCAGCAGCAAGAACTGCTTGTTTGCTAGGGTGTTCCGAGCCATATGCTATATTATCATAAATAGTGCGATGGAAGAGGGTAGGATCTTGAGGAATATAGGAGATGTGCTTGCGAAGAGAAGTGCGGGTGAAATTTCTAAGATCTTGGCCGTCCCACAAGATGGCTCCTGAATCAGGATCATAAAAGCGCAAAGCGAGCAAAGCAAGAGTGCTCTTGCCGGCGCCGCTTCTTCCGACTAATGCGACAGTCTGTCCTTTACGAACAGTAAAAGAGACGTCGCAAAGTGCAGAAACTTTTCCTTGATAGGCAAAGCTGACGTGGTCAAAAGCAAAGCTCTGTTGTAAAGGATGTAAAGATCGTGCTTTTGGATTGTCAGCAAGAGGATCTAATTCTGAAGTGAGGTCAAACAGTTGGCTGGCTCGTTTCACCATTCTCCGGACGCGGGTAAAGACCCAAGTGAGCAAGGTCAAGGGTGTGAAAGACATCTGTTGATACGTCAAAAACATCACGATTTGTCCGACAGTCATAGTGCCTTGTGAGAAAGAATACACAGAAAAGCTAAGGAATGCTATGCGGGAGAAAGCTTCAATAGCTGTTTGGAAAATAGATTGCTGCAACCAGATGCGTTCAACAGCATTGTCTTCTCTGTGATATTTGTCCCAGCGTTGCGCGTAGAGCGCAACTTCATGAGATTCTCTGCCGAATGCTTTTGCAGTGCGCACATTCGCGCAGCCATCAAACAAAGTTCGTTGCGCCTTGTCAGCAAGTTTATTCAAACGAGCTTGTCCCTTGGCGATGCGTCGTGAAAGAGTGTAAGTGATAAAAATATAGAGCGGAAGAGGCAGTAAGAAGATAATGCCGATGACAGGAGATTGGAGAAATGCAACTATCAGAACTATGAAAAGTGTAAAAAAAGAGATCACAATGTCATGTCCAAAAATTTCAGAGATGAGGGAATGAATAGCGCTGCCTGCTCGCTCCATGCGGGAGCCGTTTTCTCCAGAATCACGCTTGTCATGCCAGGATAAAGGCAATTGATAATAAGTATGTAGCGCGCGGTAACGCCAATATTCGTCAATTCTGGTTGCCATGGCGTAAACAACTCTTCCAGATATGAAGGATAAGACTGCTGCACCTAAAAAAGCAAGAAAATAAAGAGGTAAAAGAGTGTCAAAGGAAAAAGAAAAGAAGGAAGTCTCTGGATAAAGCAAAAGATCAATAATCATCTGTAAGAGTTTAGGAGTTAAAGTTTGCAGTCCTCCTGCTAAGAGAGCGGCGGCAAGAATGAAAAAAACTTTCCAGCGCATATGAATGTAAACACTGCGGAAAATAAGCTTCAAGATGCCTAAGAAAGACAAGTCTTGCTTAGTGACGGGTAAAAGTGCTCTGGGCATAAAAAAAAGAAGATGAGTTTATTTATAAAAGTAAGTATAATCAGCTGACATGCAGTTCAACCACATCATCGTCTGCAAGTATGTAAGAGAGTCCAACAGTTTGTCCGGGAAATTTTGAAGATCCCCAGACGCGCGCAAAGCGGAAGCGTTGAATAAAATTCTTATGAACATGAGATGCCAATGTCTCTACAGTGGATCCTTTGGGCATGGCTATAGGTGGATGATCTCGTTTTTTTCCTGGTTGTTTGGTGTACACCTTAATTAATGGCAGTCGTCTCCATATCTCTTCAGATAAATTTTTTTGATGGTTGTAAATAAGCCTGTCTCCGGGAATATTATGCAGTTCCTTGTCAAGAAGATGTTTTTCTGCTACAGTGTTAAAGAGAAGAATGATGAGGTCAGCTTGGCGGATGATGGAAAGATAGGTTTTGCCGTTTTCAGTTGCAGCAAAGTTTTCAACAAGTGCGGGAATCTCAACGATTTGCAGTTTCACACCATAATGATCAAGAATGCCGATTTCTGGTCGTTTAGTAGTGAAAGGATAAGGAGCGATTTCAACTTGTGCTTTAGTCAGCTCTTTTAATAAAGTGCTTTTTCCAGAATTAGTCGTTCCAACTAGGACAATTTGCGCTGCTCCTTCTTTTTTGACTGCTAAAGTATAGCCTGTGGATGTTTTTTTCACTCGCTTTTCTTTTTGGAGCTCAAGTTTAAGTTTAGAAATGCGTTCTTTGATATTCTTCTGCATATTTTCAGAAGCTTTATGTTTTGGGCAGGTCTGCAGCATTTTCTGCAAAGCTACGAGTTTCTCTTCATTCGTGACTGCTCGAAAATAAGATTGTTCTGCTAGTTGGTATTGTAAAGTAGCGTTGGTTGCCATAGTAAAGGAAGAAGAAAAGACAGTTTAAAAAACTTCAGTTAATAGCGAGTGAACGTTCTTGGTTCTTCAGGAGGTCGTTGAAGGCCTAAATCCTTGGGAGTGAAGCGGACATTGCCGTTAGCTAAAGAAGCATTGCCTCCGCGTCGTCGTGAAGCGAAGAAGTGTAATGCGCCTAAAATAAAGAGAACTACAAGGAAGATAAAGACTATCATGCCCCATCCAGACGAAGGAGATGCTTCTTGTGTAATAATTGGTTCTTTAGTTTCTTCTTTAGTTTCTTCTTTTTGTTTAGAACCTTGCTGTACGGTAATCATCTTGAAGGTAGTGTCTGCTTTTTTATTGTAGACTTGATGTAAGGTAATAGAAACATCATCTTGGCCATCGCCATCTACATCAGCAGGTTTGGTTTCTTGTGTAGGTACAGTAACATCAAAAGAAGTGCCGCCTGCGACAGTATAAGTTGCAGAAGTATCAGTATACTCTTTCAGGGTGAGAGTGTATGCTTTGTCTCCTTGCATAAAGGAAACTGCGCTACCTTTAGCCATAAGTCTGCTGCTTCCCTCTTCAGTCAAAGGATCTAAAGAAGAGACAGTGCCATCACCAACAAGAATAGTGGCTACTGGAGGCTTGAACTCTGAATTGACAAAGGGGCTGACGCCGCTAGGAGGTTTCTTGAGAATAGTGAATGTTGCATTGACTGTGTCATTAATGCTACCTAAGTCATCAATGGAGTAGCAGGCTACAATATAGTCGCCCAGGTCGCGAGTTTGTGTAAATGTAACAGTAAATTCTGTTGCTAAAGTATCCCTTACAGAGTCTGATTCTAAAGTGTCAAAACTGCTAGTCAAAGGAGTCTGAATGCTGATGTTAGTGTCATTGAAGCTTGGCACGAGAGACGCTGCAGTTGCAGAGTTTGCGGTTGCTGATGATCGCGTACAGACAATCTTAACAGGATCAGTTGCTGGGAAAGTAGTCTTCTCATTGTCTTGCGCATCCAAAAACTTGATGGTGATGCCTGGTGGTGTGGCATCGACAAAGACTGCATAACTTAAAAATGAGATAGACTCATTAAAGATAACAGTGGCATTGGTGCCGTTGAAGACGT
>DATDXZ010000088.1:0-9053 GCA_035289145.1 Candidatus Nanoarchaeia archaeon | reverse complement strand
CGAGGCAAAGCTCACGCTACGTTTTTATGGACGTTGCACGGCGCAGGCTTCGCCCGCCGTGTTTTTTATTCTTTTAGAATTCAAATAGAATGCGATTCATCCACTTACTGAAGTAAGTAGTTTTCTCGCATTACAAATAATAAGAAAAACTTATATACTCTAGTATATGCTTTCTTTTTATGAAATTACCTCACTTCCTCAGCCTCCTGTGCATTATTTTCTTGATCAGTCTGTTTACAGTAACTGCAACTCCTTTTACCACCACTATGGAAGAGGGAGAAGAAGATACGTTTACTCTAGGTGAGACAAGTTATGCTATTGAAGTCATGATCATTGAAGACGCTACACCTGCCACGGTTACTTTCAGAATTAACGGACAGGTCACTCCACAAATGATTGAAAATCAACAATTTTATCTTACTAATGGTGTTCTTTTAACTATTCTTGAGATTTTGCTCAATGAAGCGGGAGAGGCCGGCAGTGGAGATTTAGTTACTTTATCTTTAAGTGAATACTGCGGCGATAACATTTGCTCATCAGTTGAAACTTGCAGTTCTTGTGCCTTAGATTGCGGTTGTCAAAACAATTATTATTGCAGCAACAGCAATTCCTGTGAGCCTATAGAATGCGGAGACGATATTTGCAGTGACGGAGAAACTTGCTCAGAAGACAGTTGCTGTGATGGACATGAGATGAATCTTGTTACCAATAATGCCAACTGTGGAACTTGCAATACCGTATGCAAACGAAGCGAACAATGCATTGCGAGTGTTTGTACCTCTACAGATAAACCCAATGAAACTTCAGAAAAATCAGAAAAGAAAATTATAGAAAAACCTAAGGACTTGGACCAATGCAAGACTCCTGCTCAATGCGACGATAGCAATCCTTGTACCATTGATAGCTGCACTGGAATTCCCAAGAAATGCTTTGCTAGTAAACAAGAAGGCTGTGTTCATGGAACAATTTGTTTGGCACAGACCACCACCATTATTCTTGAGAATATTTCTTATTATTGCAGTATAGATAATAAATTAGAACCTCAAAAAGATGAAGGTCAAGCTTGTGTTAGAGATTATGTATGTCAAAGTGGTATGTGTCGTGAAGGGGTGTGTTATGTTCAAAGACTTACCTTCTTTGAGACTCTCTTAAACTGGTTTAAATATTTCCTTTAATAAAGATCTAGATTAAACAATTAATAATACCATAAAGAAGTTAAAGGGATTGATATTTCTTTAAAAAATGAAAATCTTATACGGCGTTTCAGGGGAAGGATCTGGACATTCCTCACGAAGCAAGGAAGTTCTAACCCATCTCGCAAAAAAGCATAAAGTGCATGTCATTACTTATGGCAAAGCGTATCCTTACCTCAAACAGTATTTTCCCACGACAGAAATCTATGGGCTTCATCTCGATTTTAAAAATAATAAAATCACTTATACTGGAACCTTCAAGAAGAATATACAGAACTTAATAACTTCATCACAGAAATTCAAAGAGCTGCGAGCATTACTGGAGCACTTCAAACCAGACATCATTATTACTGACTTTGAGCCTACCTGCTACTATCTTTCTAAAATTTACAATATTCCTTTGATTTCTTTAGACAATCAACATAGAATTACAAATCTCGCCTTAGACGTTCCAAAAATCTATAGAAAAGATTATCTCTTGTGCAAATTGGTTATTCATCTTTTTATCCCAAAAGCCGACTATTATTTTGTGACCTCTTTCTTTAATGAAAAGATTATGAAAAAGCAGACATTTTTATTCCCGCCTATTTTACGAAAAGAAGTATTAGGTCTCCAACCAACACGAGGCAATCACATCCTGGTTTATCAAACTAGCACTTCTAATCAACGGTTGCTTACTCTTCTGGAGCAAATTCCAGAACAATTTGTCATCTATGGCTATAATCAAGATAAAAAGAAAGGCAATCTTCTTTTCAAAACCTTCTCCACAGAGGGATTTTTGCGTGACTTAGCAGCTTGCAAAGCAGTGATAACCAATGGTGGATTTACCTTAATAACTGAAGCATTGCACTTGCGAAAACCGATTCTTTCTGAACCTATTCAGGGGCAATTTGAACAGATTGTGAATGCCTACTATCTGGAGAAATTAGGCTATGGCATGCATAGGAATGTTGTGGAAAAAGAGGACCTTATCTTATTTTTGAAACAGCTTCCTGCATATAGAAAACGTCTTCACACCTATAAAAACAATGATACGAAAGACTTGTTTAAACAACTTGGTAAGGTTATTAGATCTATAAAGAAAGGGTAAAACCTATGAAATGGAAAAAGCTATCGTTTTCAAAAAAAGCAGCAGTTGTTGGGATGTTATATGGTTTATTATTTGCCTTTATTTTTATTTTGTTTGACATCGGTATCCCATTTCCAGGACTCTGGTTTACTTATGTTATAATCATTTTTTTTGCACCAATAAGTCTTCCTACATTATTTTTTGGAATACTATTATCAGGTATGCATGGTAGTTTTGGTGTTGAAGGATGGACTGTGATTGCAGTCTTTGTCGCGATTTTAGGATTGATAGAAGGGTACATTGTTGGAAGATTAATTCTGCTCTTTCGATTTATAATTAAAAGAATTAAGAGAAAAAAATGAAATTACCAATTAAAATTATTGTGATAATCGCCTCGTTTCTTTTACTATTTATCTTACCTGCTTCAGCCCTTACTACATCTGATTGCAATAAAGAAAACGAAGAATGGCTTGTTCAAGAATGTTACTCTCGTATTGGTATTAATAATCAAGACGTTAAACTATGTGATAAATCGGGAGATTATGCAGGAAATTGTTATTATAAAATTGCTTTAAAAACAGAAGATTCTTTATTATGTAAAAAAGCACAAAAATTCGAGTTTCAATGTTATATGGAGTTAGCTGTTCAAATCGAAAATTTTTCTCTTTGTGAATTGACGAAAGTACCCCAGAACTGTTTCTCTAAGATCTATCAAGAGACACAAGATTCTAGACTCTGTGAGTATCTTGAAGAAAAACCTATTGAATGCCTTTGTACAGAAAATGAAACGCTTATCGATGGAAGATGTACTCCTTTAGTATGTAAAAAAGGAGAAGTAATAGAAAATCGTGCCTGCATTAAAAAGTGCCAACCTGGTTATTATGCTCAAGATGGTCAATGTAAATCTCAATGTGAATTTGGTTATAGCCCTTCACCTGATGGGGCTGGATGTGGCAGAGAGTCCATTGTTTGGGTTCTCTATTCTTTTGCGATGGAATTACCTCTCCTCTTCATTCTTTTTGCTTTAATTATGCTCTTTTTTAAAATAAAAGTAATAGAGAAAGTAACATCTCTTTTCAAAGATGGTATTCTTTTAAGCGGACTAAAATACCTGTTTGCTTATTTATGCACTTTAATTTGCGTATTTTTATTTATAAGCAGACCTTATTCATTAATTGATGTTTTTGAAAGCTCTCCATCCCCAATACCGTTATTGCTGGTTTTCTTCATACCTTTTATTATTGGTGTTATAACGCAGAGTGCTATGAGATTTATAGAGCAAAGAAAATACAAATATAGGCTATTTATAGAAAATGTTCTTCTTGGATTAGGAATTGTTATTTTTATGCAATATATGAATGGATTTCTCGGAGGTATATTTGAAGAAATAGGCTTCTATTATGTTCTGATGCCCATTTATGTAATAATGGAAAAGATGATGATTCATTTCTATATCTATTTTTTCTATATTTATTTTATTCTCGAATTTGTGTATTTATGGATCATTTTCTCTCTGATTATCTCTTTATCACGGCATCTTTATACATTCGGCTTTTATAAAATGGTTGCTTGGGTTTCTCAAAGATTACCTTCATTCATAAAGACAACATTCAAGTGGGCATTTATATTCATGCCTTTCCTCGTTCTTGTATTTCCGTGGGTAGCACAACATCAAGCTGGCGGAATCGGTGTACTAACAGCAAGTTTAGGAGACTTTCCAGATGTTTATTTCTATTTGGGAGTGGAGCAATTCTTTGAAAGTAGAGGTATTGATATGCAATCGTTTGATACACGGTTATATTATTCCTTATGGATCTATTCATTTATTTGGGCAATTATGCTGGTGTTGGCTAAATACACGATTAGTTATGCTTCAAGGAAGTTTACAAAATGAATCTTCTCAAGGCTATATTGATAGAAGGAGTCTTACTTATCTTTCTTCTTATAGTTCTTCCATGGTTCGTTTATCATCAGACAACTCAGCAGACCACCATAAACAATCCTTCGACGCTAATTATAGAAGAGAGTAATAGAATGGAAGTTGTTGTAGAAAAGGAAAAGCATGGAAAGTTTCTCTTCGAAAAGAATATTGAAAACATAGAGCAAGCTCCATTTTATATTGATGGTATATTCATCATGAAAAATCTAGATGAGGTATCTCTAAAATTACATATAGGAAGGGATGGACTTACAAATTTTGAACCAGTCATTAATGACAAAAAACTTCAGAGAACTATTAGCGATGATGAATATGTCCTCATAATACTAAATAAAGAGTATATCAAAAAAGGAGAAAATATACTAAATATTACCTTAAAAGATAGTCTTGATTTTGACGTTTCTTATCCGTCTTTTGGAGAATACCCCTTAACTATATTTAATGATACCAAAATAATATCTGATAAAATTTCATCAATAAAATTTACATCTCTTCAATATAATCAAAAAACAGAAGAAATTAATTGTGAACAAGAAGAATATAACAAGGATCAATGTCTCATTGCAAAAGCAATCAAGGAAAGAGATCCAAAAATATGTGATAATATGAGTTCTGAGCATAATCGTATAGCTTGTCAAATTCAGATGGCAACAGCAACGAACTATCCTGAAGTTTGTGCTCAAATAGAAAATATTAATATAAGAACGAATTGCTATTTAGAACTAGCAATTCAATATAAAAATAACGAATATTGTGAAAGAGCGATGAGAGATTACTATTGCTGGTAAAAGTGTTTTGTTTCCTTAAGAGATTATCACCCTCTTATGTTTACGACGAATAGGATCATGCCAATAAACTCCTTATAAGTTGCTGTTACAGAACCATCGAGCCTATCTAAGATGGTATTTTGACTGTTTTAAATGCTACCACTGCTTTTGTCGAGTACAGTCAGCAAACCTATTTGTATAACAGCATGCAAGACCATCAAACTGACAGTGTGGATGCTCTTGTTATCAACTGCTCGAAACGCTGGATGTTTAATTACATGACTGCAGGAAACCCCCTCTTGAACTTCAACAATTTAAGCACGAGGTTTATTTCTTAGAATTATCTAAAACCTGCTTACCAGTGACATTACTCGCTATGTGCAAGAGTTCATAGGGGGAACTGTCTAAACGAGCATAAGATTTATAAGTGCCTTCTCTAGCCCTTCTGTATGGCAAAATATAAAATCAGTTTTGACCGTGAATTGTGCATTGGCGTTTTAGCCTGCGCGGGCGTAGCTGAAAAGTTCTATACTACAAGCCCTGACGGCAAAGTCGACTTGGTTGGCGCTAAATTCAACGATAAGACCAAAAAATGGGAGCTTATTATCGATGAGAAGGATTTTGACGTCAATAAAATGGCCGCTGATGTGTGCCCTGTGCTTGCTATTATCATTGAAAAACTTGACTAACTTCACTTCTAGCTCGATCTCCTTCTTGAGGATGGAAATCCTTTTATAATTGCACTGCATTTTTCTGATAAGATGTCTAAAACAATCTTTACCATCAAAGGCATGCATTGCGCTTCTTGCGCTGGACCTTTGGAACAAGAACTGAAAAAAGTGGTGGGTGTTACTAGTGTTAGCGTTAATTATGGCACTGATCAAGCTGTTGTGCATCATGATGGACGTTCTGGCTTTCCTGATTTTCACAAGATAGTGCATCATTTTGGCTATCAAGCGTTTCGCCAGGACCTACAAGAACATCAACACGATCTTCGATTAGTAGAAACACAGCAACTGCACCATCTTCGTTTTAAACTAATTCTTGGTATTCTTTTTACGATTCCAATCTTATTTGGGAGTTTTACTGATCTCTTTTCTTTTGTCCCTAAATTCTTAACGTCTCCTTATGTGCTCTTTGTGCTCACACTACCAGTACAGTTCTATGTGGGATTAGATTTCTATAGAGGCTTCTGGCATGCGACCAAACAAAAAACTGCAGACATGGACACGTTGATTGCCTTAGGCACGAGTGCTGCATTTTTTTACAGCTTTTTGGCAACGATTGCTCCTGGATTGTTTGTCTCTGCGTTAGATGAAGCTTCACTCTACTATGATACTGCAGCTGTGATTATCACCCTCATTGTCTTAGGAAGATATCTGGAAGCTTTAGCAAAAAGACATACATCTGATTCGTTACGCACATTGATGAGACTGCAACCAGCACTTGCGACTGTTATTCGCCAAGGCAAGCACATGGAAGTTCCCTTAAGCGAAGTAGTTGTTGGTGACACTCTCCTAGTCAAACCTGGACAAAAAGTTCCTGTTGATGGATTAATCATTACCGAGAACTCTTCTGTAGATGAAAGCATGGTCACTGGAGAAAGCATGCCTGTTGAGAAATACAAAGGCATGAAAGTGATTGGAGGAACGATTAACAAAGAAGGCTCGTTCCAAATGAAAGCCATCGCTGTTGGTAAAGACACTCTGTTGAGCCAGATCATCGCCATTGTCCAAGAAGCACAGAGTCATAAAGCTCCGCTGCAGCGCTTGGCAGACAAAGCCGCGAGCTATTTTGTTCCTGCGGTCCTGATGATCGCGATTACGACTTTTATTGTGTGGATCTTGTTTGGACCTGACCCTGCATTCTCATTTGCCTTCATTACTTTCGTTACTGTGTTAATTATTGCATGCCCCTGCGCCTTAGGATTGGCAACACCGACTGCCATCATGGTTGGGACAGGAAAAGCTGCACAGCACGGCATTCTGATTAAAGGAGGAGAAACCTTAGAAACCATTAGAAACGTCGACACTATTATTTTTGACAAAACTGGCACCTTGACTAAAGGCAAACCGACTGTCACTGAAGTTGTTGCTTTCCAAGGCGATGAGAAAAATGTCTTGAAATTTGCAGCGCTCGCAGAGAAGCATTCTGAACATCCCTTAGCACAAGCAGTTCTTACTTATGCGAATCATCATGAGATTACCATACCAGAACCTCATTCTTTTCTGTCGCATCCTGGTAAAGGCATTGTCGCGAAATACTTAGGAAAAAAAGTTGCTGTCGGCAATAGAAGACTGATGCATGAACAAGCGATTGATATTAAACATTTAGAAACACGCTTACAGACGATGGAGTCTTCTGGAAAAACTGTGGTCATAGTTGGCATTAACAACATGGCAGTCGGAGTCATTGGTATTGCGGATGTGCCGAAAGAATATGCTGGAGCTGCTGTCTCTAGCCTGCAACGACTGGGTAAACAAGTGTGGATGATCACTGGAGACAATGAGCATACGGCGAAAGCTATTGCACAAGACCTGCACATCAACCAGATCATAGCGAATGTCTTACCTCAAGACAAAGCAGCCAAAGTGAAAGAGCTGCAAGCACAGTGACGAGTAGTTGCCATGGTGGGAGACGGCATTAATGATGCTCCTGCGCTAGCACAGGCAGACGTCGGCATTGCTTTAGGTTCTGGGACTGATGTAGCTATGGAGACTGGACAAGTCGTGCTCATCAAGAATGATCTTCGCGATGTGGTAACAGCCATTGACTTAAGCATGTACACCGTCAAAAAAATTAAACAAAATTTATTCTGGGCATTTATCTACAATGTTGTCGGCATACCTGTAGCTGCCGGCGTGTTGTATCCGTTTACTGGCTTCTTATTGAACCCGATGATTGCTGGCGGAGCAATGGCATTGAGCTCTGTCAGCGTCGTGATGAACTCGTTAATGATGAAACGTTATAAACCTAAGTTATAATCATTCTCTTAGCATTTTAGAATCTTATTTTTCAAAGTACTCACGATAAAGGCGAATTGCATGGGGATCATTAAATGCAAGAAGAGAAGTCATACGTCGCCTCAAGCGAGCTAAAGATTTCTCTTCAATCTGCCTCACTCTTTCTCTGGTAATATGCAAGCGTTTTCCTATCTGCATTAAAGTCTGCCCTTCTGCGTGAGAGAGAAGAACTTCTTGGTTACGTTCGTTGAGTGTGCTCATGAACACTTTTAGATCGCTATGAACAGCAGACATCCCTTCTCTTTCCTCTTTTGATGCATTGGGTGTATTTACTACAACATCTAACCCTAGATTTTCCCCTCTAATTAATCCTGCTAATCTGTCAATAGTTTCATCTCGATATTCTCCAAGATAAACTTTTATGCCTCTCTCATTCCTCGCTTCTTTTGCTGAAAATCCATATCGATGAAGAATCACCGCTATCTGAATAATATCAGAAGGAATGCGGACTATTCCGAAAGAATCTTTTAGTCCTCTCCAAATGGATCCTTTTATAGATTTACACACATACGCCAAATGCTGTGTTGCAACATATCGTTTATCATATCCTTTCTGAGCTTTCAAAACACCCACCATGCCTTCTTGCTTTATGTCTTCGAGAGGCGGAACTGGAAGACCATCTCTTTCAATCCCGTACCTAATTTTAGAAGCTACATATGAAACAAGACAACGGAAATTCTCGGCAGGCACCTGATTGAAAGCTGAATTATTTGTGATTACATCATACAGTGCTCTTAGAACCTTTCCTTGATATGGCTTTAATAGCTTATTGAGAATCCTATCTTTCCATGTCTCACTTAAAGTCAAATCTGGATGAGCAAGCGCATATCTCCTCAGTGCTGTTTTTCTTCTCCCGATTTCTTCATCAGATAGAGCGTTCCAAAGCGTTCTCTCTCTTGCCTCTATAGTGGTTGTCATTTTTTATTTGTAATGCGAGAAAACTACTTACTTCAGTAAGTGGATGAATCGCATTCTATTTGAATTCTAAAAGAATAAAAAACACGGCGGGCGAAGCCTGCGCCGTGCAACGTCCATCAAAACGTAGCGTGAGCTTTGCCTCGC
>DATDXZ010000087.1:0-3301 GCA_035289145.1 Candidatus Nanoarchaeia archaeon | reverse complement strand
CTTGTTCTGGATTTGCCGTTGTGTTTCGAGGTAAAGAGGTCTTAATCGAAGAAAGACACATTCGAAACAAGTGGAGGCAAGTACCATGGGAAAAATTAGCCCAGTCGCAGCAAAATATATGATTCACGCTCAAATTCAGATTGAGGGTGTAGTAGATAGACCGGACGTCATCGGTTCAGTCTTTGGACAAACCGAAGGATTACTCGGTTCTGATTTAGAATTACGAGAATTGCAAAGATCAGGAAGAATAGGTCGTATTGAAGTAGATTTAGACACCAAAACTGGTAAGTCTATAGGCCAAATTATTATTCCTTCTTCCTTAGACAAGACAGAAACTGTATTAATAGCAGCAGCTCTGGAAACTATTCAAAGAATAGGTCCTTGTAATGCCCGCGTCAAAGTGGACAAAGTAGAAGATGTTCGTACATCCAAGCGTGCGCAGGTGATTGAACGTGCGAAAGCATTGCTCAGTCAATTGACACATGGAACATTGCCAGATTCTAAGGACATTCGTGAAGAAGTCGAGCATGCAGTAAGAACTATGGGGATCATAGAATGGGGTCCGGATAGATTACCTGCGGGCCCAGGCATTGACGAGTCAGAAGAATTGATAATTGTAGAAGGAAGAGCAGACGTCTTGAATTTGTTAAAGGCAGATTTCAAGAATGTCATCGCTCTAAATGGCACATCAGTGCCGCCAAGCGTTGCAGAGTTATGTCATAGAAAAACAGTGACAGTCTTCGTTGATGGAGATCGTGGTGGTGACTTGATCATCAAGGAATTGAGTCTAGTCACAGAAATTGACTTCGTCACAAAGGCGCCAGACGGCAAAGAAGTGGAAGAATTAGCTAAGAAAGAAATCCACAAGGCATTGCGTTCTCGTGTGGCTATTGAGCAGGTCAAGATGGAATTAAATGGCAACAGAATTGCTGATTCTAAATTAAATCTTGGTCGTGATCGTCCTCAGAGAGACATGAATGAGAGATCTCGATTTGAGTCTCGTTCTCCGCAAGAGCGTCGTGATTTCGGTCGTCGCGAAGAGCGTCGCCCAGAAGGTCGTGACCGTATGATGCGCTCAGATCGTCCGCAGAGAGAAACGAGGGAAGAAAGAGCGCCTATGCGTCGTCCATCTGCTCCAAGTAAATTGGAGAAAAAAGATGCCGATAATTTCAAGAAAATGTTGGAAGATTTGGTAGGCACCCGCGGTGCATACATTGTCGATGAAAATGCAAATATCTTAGGAAAAGTGCCAACCACAGAATTGACAACAACCATGGAATCCTTAACAGGAAGCATCTATGCAGTCGTCATGGATGGTGCTATCACACAGGATATTGCAAACAGCGCGCAGGAAGCACAAGTAAAGTTCGTTGTGGCAAATGAGTCGCAAGTGCGACCAGGCAGTGCTCGTGTGAACATTATTATAGGTAAAGATCTCCAATAAGCAAAGAACAAAGAGGTGGGTTATGGAGTTTACTCCACAAAAGTGGACTTTTTTGGCGAAGGTAGCCGTGATTGGCGGCATCTTTTTAGCATTATTTGTAGCTGGCTATTATACGGGCTATTTTAGAAAAGATTGTGGTCAGGAAAAAACATGTTTCCAAAAATATATTGCAGATTGCAAGCCTGCACAGGTAGCAGTTCTAAGAAATAACAATGCTTATTTATATTGGATAGGAAACCAACTAGGAAAAACATGTGAACTCAAAGTCAAAGTTTTGCGTGTGGATGCTGGTGCTCCGCAGGAATTCAAAAGTTTAGAAGGAAAAGAAATGTCCTGCAAGATTCCCAAAGAAAAGTTAGCAGCAACAAATATTGATAGTTTCGATAATCTCTTGGAATATTGCCATGGTCCTCTAAAAGAAGAATTATATGAAGTCATTATTCAACGTATGTATACTTTAGTAGTAAGTCAATTGGGAGACATAGTGAAGGAAGCACAGAAAGTTTTGAAGGAAGTATAGAGATTTACTAAGAGGGAACGAACTTTTTAAGGAAGCCTTTTATAATCGTAACTGAGAAAAAAATAAATGGCAGTTACACAAACAGACAGAGATCTTGAAGAATTATGTAGAGAGTTAGAACTCATAGAAGTTCATCTAGAGAAAGTAGAACATCGTTTCTTTCAACATTTTCAGCCTGACAAACGCGCAGATTATGGTTTTTTAACCGGAAAATTAGGAGAGATACACACATTAGAACGAGCCGAAGAATTGACAAGAAGAAATCCAAGTCGCATAAGAATATATCAGTTACAAACAATAGAAAAGAGAGAAAGATACAGTTATCATCCATCTATTAATGGGATGCCAAATATAACTGTCAAGAAAAAAGGAAGAAGAGGACCAGTCAATGAAGTCTACCTGGTAGTGGAAGTTTCAGGAAGACCAGCGATCATAGAGACGCATCTAAGTAGGTATAATGGCAGTGGAAATGGGTCTCTGAGAACTCATTTAGGCCATGTAAAAGTAGAGTTGAGAAAATGGCACATAAAAAGATTATCAGGAGCTCAGCCGATGATAGTGTATGTTATACTTCCTGAGTACACAGGAATAGCTGAATGTGATACTTCTTCAATAGCTATATATATTCAAGAAGAAGGAAATCATCTAGTTTATTCTTCGTTTATGCGTGCAGCATGGTGTGCACACGTAGAAGAGATAATACATAATGAAAGAAGAAGACAGACGCGCCAGAGTGTGGATGCCACAGACCAAAGACAGTGTAACCCTGCATTTTCCTCCCCTTCATTTCCCTGAAAGCGCCAAACATATAAGTTAAGGCTGCTTCATTCCTGATCTGACCTGGTTCCTCGTATGTTCAACCAATCAGGACAAAGGATCGTTGTACGATGCAGGACTGGCAATAGCGAGTGATACCGCCACTCCAGCTTCGGTTCCGCCTAAAGTTCACTTGCGGTGACAGCGTGGAACTAGCACGCCAGCCTAGTCCGTCAAAAATGCATAAGAAAGGCTTCTTTTAAAGGTTTGTGTTGTTAATCATTTAAGTAAAGTATTTTTCATAAGTCTTATGGTCTATATAGACAGCCATAGTTAAAAGAGGATTTCTCTTGTTTACAAGAGAGATTCCTCTAGGAATGTTTAGCCTCTTCAATGCAGCGATGTTTTGCCTAATGCGGAATTGTTGCGGGAGCAGATATATTCGCAGAGGTTGTTTGCTCTTTCAGAGCGGTGGAGAATGCTCCTAATCCCTTGCATCGGAATACATCTCGCTGGATGATTTGGGTAAACATGAATGCCTTTCTTATTCTGTCCGCCTGCTTGAAGCTCGAGAAAGACTC
>DATDXZ010000086.1:0-13752 GCA_035289145.1 Candidatus Nanoarchaeia archaeon | reverse complement strand
AAAGCCGAAAGGTCTGTCTCCCTTGATAGAATTCAAGTGCTTCAAGAGCTTTACCGCATCTCCATTCATGTTCAAGTACTTTGATATTAAAATGGCTAGCGCAGTTGTTAGTCCTGACA
Organism: Candidatus Nanoarchaeia archaeon; assembly: GCA_035289145.1. Classification (GTDB taxonomy): domain Archaea; phylum Nanobdellota; class Nanobdellia; order SCGC-AAA011-G17; family UBA489; genus JACOVP01. The sequence goes on along the minus strand of DATDXZ010000086.1, from coordinate 13,633 downwards.
CTTCTGTACCTGAAGGCGAGATGTTTGCAAAGACTTTTGTTGGACCTTGCTGGTCATAGTTGATGTGGACATGCATCGGACCATGACCCGTCTCAATCATATAATAGGAAGACATCTCCATGAGGTTTTTCTCTCTTTTCCCAACAGGTTTTTCTTTCTGTGTGTCTGTCTTCTTCTCTGCCAAATTTAAGATCTGTAAAGACTTGCTGCCATCCCGATAGATAGTTACTCCTTTGCAACCTGTTTCATAAGCTTTCATATACACTTCCTTGATGTCATCGACAGTTGCGTTGTTCTTCAGGTTGACTGTCTTTGATACAGCATTATTGCAGTACTTCTGGAACGCTGCCTGAATACTGACATGATCCATGGGCGTCAAATCGTGCGAAGTCAAGAAAAGTTTTTGGATTTTCTCCGGAATCTCTTTGATGCCGAGCACAGCTTTGTGATTCTCATCTATTTTTTTATAGAGGTCTTCTTTTTTCAATCCGAAATAGTTGTGCTGCTGTGCTATCTTCTCGAAATAAGGATTGACTTCGAAGAATGTGTCTTTCTCTGCTGGTTTTTTGCCGGCTTTTAGCGCATCAATACCTGCGGCGTTGTAACGGACATAGACAATAGCAAAGAATGGCTCAATGCCTGCTCCTTGAAGACCTGCTGTGATGCCAATAGTTCCTGTTGGAGCGATAGTTGTACGAGCACTGTTGCGCACTAATACATCCTGACCACGGAAGAACTTTCCATCCTTGTCATAAATACAGTCCTTGAATCCTGGGAAAACGCCACGGATCTTTGCCAAATTAGCTGAAGCATTAAGCGATTCATCGTTAATGAATGACATGACTTCTTCTGCTTTCTGCATCGCTACATCAGAGTTGTAGGGCAAGTTCAGATTCACCAATGTTTCCGCCCAACCCATGACGCCAAGACCAACACGTCTATTTCTCTTTGCAATTTCTTCGATCTCTGCAATAGGGTAATTATTTACTTCAATAACATTATCCAAGAAGTGCATACCAGTATGAACACATTCGCGTAACTTATCCCAGTCCATGTCTGAACCATCTTCGAGAACGAACCTGGACAAGTTGATACTGCCTAAGTTACAAGGTTCATAGGGTAAAAGTGGTTGTTCCCCACATTGAGTGGTAACAATTCCGTTACAAATCATTGAGTGTGTAAATGGCTCTGTTAAGTCATAGACTTTTTCTTTTCCTACGAATTCTATATTTTTTATCTTTTCAAAGAATTTTTGTTCTCGTGCTTTTTTAATATAAATCTTATTTACTTTGTTTTTTTTCTTTTCAGAGATAAAATTTATTTCTTCTCTAAATTTTTCCAAACTTTTAGCAAAAATTCCCAATTCATAGAGAATGCCATCAGATCCGTATGTTTTTGTTTCTCCTTTTTTATTTACATACTTAAATAGTGATTCTCTTGCTTTTCTACTTCTATTAAATATTGTACTTTTAATACCTAAATTAAATAACAAAGTCTGAATCCCTAATAAAAGCTCCTTGCTTTTAGATGTTAGAGCAATCCATTGACTTGCACTTTTTGGACTATCTCTGACAGTTCCATCAGAACTAAAGAGTCCCTGTAAAAACCCTACAACTGCATCCTTTGGGGCAGTGAATATTTTTTCTGGAACGACTTTTTCACTAGCTTGACAGTGTTTTACACCTAATCTCTCAAAAAATTCAACAAAATATTTGCTATGATAAGATAAATGATAAACCCCATTTTCTCTTAGAACTTCCTGAATGTCTTGCCCATAATATTCATTGATGATCGGTTTTAGATAGTTTAACACTTCTTGATCGTCTTTTGAAAAAGTGAATCCGGTTCTACAATTTTTATCCCCTTTACGTAGCCAACCATCACCAATCAACCAACCAAGTACTTGGCCTAATTCTTGCGACCATTTTTTTGGGAAGTTAGATTGATAATGTCTGCCATTTTCTCCTATGAAATTGTTATTTGTGTTGATATCTAACTCTTTTTTACCAAATCTTCCTTCTCCTTTTTGCAATAATATCTCATCTTTCTCAGTTAAATCTTTAACTTTAATAAATCCTTCTTTTGTTATTACTTTGTGGTCTTCTGTTAATTTTAGTTCACTTCCATTTTTCATTCGCAGTAGATAAACATCTTTTGTTCCACTACAGAAAGCTTGACTTATCTCATTAAATGTCATGCCTTCAGTCGCTTGATTCATTAATATAATATTATTACCAGATCTAACACGTATAGGAACCCTACTGTCTGTAGCAATCTGTATTCCACCATTACTATAATTTTTTGCTAATTCTTCCATTCTCACTAGACCATGTTCTGTAGAAATTAAGGTATCTCCAGTTACACAGGGATTAGTTGATTCAATCTGCCCCTGCGCCGGCGTTGGATTTGAATCTGAATTGTTGATGCGATCAATGACGACATACCCAGGATCGCCGCTGACCCACGCATTCTTGCACATTTTGTCAAAGACTTCGCGCGCGTTTAATTTTCCTACAACACTTTTGTCTCTTGGGTTGATCAGATCATATTCCTTATTGTTTTTGACGCCGTCCATGAATTTTGCATCCAAAGCAACCGAGATGTTGAAATTTTCTAGGAATCCATTGTCTTTCTTGCAGTGGATAAAATCTAAAATGTTTGGATGATCATAACGCAAGATACCCATATTAGCACCACGTCTCGTATTATGGCTGACAAATCCATTCGCAATATAGGTATTATTGTCTGGCACGGATAAATCCACAGTCCATGTTTCTCCAAACTCTAATTTGGTTACTTGATCGTAAAACTGATTGTTGTCTAAGAACCATTGCAGAGGACTATTACGAATTGCTTCATGTTTTTCTGCTAATTGCTGTAATCGCTTTCTTGTGAGGTTTCGTTTTCCTGATGCTTGCGAAATATAGTGCATAATATCGTGATACAACTTTGTGTTTGAACCACGCTTGCTTCTTCCTTCTGCTGACCCTCTTCCTACATACGTGTACAGAGCTGCAATTCTTGCTTCTTGATTTGGAATAACATCATTGATATCAAATGCTCGTCGATCTAGTCGTATTCTTTTATTCTTTTTTTCGCTGAGAAATCTAATAGTTTTTCCGAATAGAATTAACCCTTCATTTGTGGTAATAGTCAGTCTATAAATTGGATTTTTGCCGAATGTGTTGTCTCGTTTGTAGCTGCATCCTTTTCTTGATGGAATACCTAAAGATAATAACAAAAGCTGTACATCTTCGATCAATTTTTCTGACACACTACTCAATGAAATTCTACCATCTTCAGCTATAGTTCCGTCAGCACTAAACAAGCCGCGCAAGAATCCCTGTGCAAATGTTCTTCCAGCTCTAAATACTATCTCTGGAATACGAGCGCTTTCTGCAGATTGTTTTTTTACACCTAAGTTCTGCAACCAGTGATAGAATGTTGTTCTAGTGAAGAATGCATTGACGCTGTTATCATTTTTCTTTTTTTGCATAGTTGGCAGCATACTGAACATGTTTTTCATTGCTGTAATCATGTACTGCATAAGATCTTGCTCTTCAAGAGAAAATGTTAGAATAACTCTTCCAGTTCCTCCTTTATTTATTGTAAATGCCCCGTCTCCTATAAAAAAACCTATAAATTCCGCTAGTTCTTTTGATATTTGTGTTGGAGTTAAAATAGGTTTTGCATTAAAATGAGGTTTATAGTTGAACTCTGGTAATTGATACTCTGTTGTTTCTGGATAGATATTTTTCTGCAAACAGAGCCAATCTCCGTTTGCAATATCACGCACATGTTTCCATACATAATTGCCATTTTGATCTATGACTCTGAAACGATGCTTGAGCGTCGCTGTAACTTTATATCCGTGATTTGTTGTGAGAGTCATAACTTCAGATTTACCATTATTGTAACATTCATCTGATATTTTAGGACCGTTATCAGTCATGACTGTTAGCATGCCATTTTTATGTTTACTCCACCCATCTACCTGATTGGTTAAAGGCACTAGACTTCCCATTTCTATCAGACCTTGCGCAGTAGCTACCCGTGTATCTAAAGCTACGCATCCACCTTGCTTCACCACGTCAGTAGACTTATCAAAAATGCTCATGAACGATAAAGGACCAGAAGCAATACCTTTGGTTGATAAGACTGCATCATTCGCAGGACGCAGATGACTGAAATCAAAACCAGTGCCACCGCCGCTTTGGTGTATTAATGCCATGTTCTTGATTGACTCGTAGATTTCTTCAATGGAGTCACCTACGGGCAAAACGTAGCATGCGCTCAGCTGTTGCAATCGTCTGCCAGCATTCATTAATGTTGGAGAATTCGGCAAGAATTCCCAATTTGCCATGAGATTATAAAAACGATCTGCAGTCTCACGGACTACTTCCGCACATTCTGGATTCTCTTTTGCCAAACGATACAGATTCTCGATGAATTTTTTATGGTTTTGATGTCGCTCATTATGATTTAATCCCTGATGAAACAGGACCATATTGGGTTTAATTGCACTAGTGCCTTCTGCTGTGACTATGGTGTGCTGCGTTCCTTCGAAAGCTTTTGCGCGCAACTCGTCATTGGCATAGAGAATTTCTGCAAGCGCAATATTTTCCGCGATGTTTTCCAACCATGCTTCTACAGAAGGAGAATCTTTTAGATATTTATCCTTAATCACTTTTAATTGATTTTCTGTCACTTCTATTTTCTTTTGTTGGATCACTATACTTCGCGTACCTTGTAATTTCATCTCTTATTCACCTCTTCCTCTCCAGTTGTGTTAATTGTTGTACTTCTGCCGCAAAAGACTCTATGTCTTCAAAGTCTTTGTACACAGATGCAAACCTGATATAAGCTACCTTGTCTAATTTTCTCAATTCTTTACTAACTAATTCACCGATGATTGTGCTTTTTATCTCATCTGAGGATCGTGAACGCAATGCTGCTTCGATCTTGTTAATGGCATCTTCTATCTGCTTTGTTGTGACTGGCCGTTTTTCACATGCTCTCAGCATGCCATTCTTGACTTTCTCCCTTGAGAATGCTTCACGACGCCCATCTTTTTTGATGACACGCAAATCGATCTCTACTCGTTCATAAGTTGTAAATCTTTTTTCGCATTTCAAGCATTCTCTGCGACGACGAGTGACTTCCAAGCTGTCTGTCTCTCGCTTATCCACCACTTTTGTTTCCTCATTAGTGCAGTACGGGCATTGCATGCGTTTTTTCCTGGTTTTCTGGTTTTGCTATAACCACAACCTATTGTGTACTTTCTCTTTGGAGTGCACAACAGATCGTAGATAGGTATCGACACTGATTTATAAAGACTTATGAGAAAAAAATGTTATTTTCTGATATAGGAACTGCAGAAGTCGTGATTGTTTTCTTTGGATGGTGAAGACAGATTGTTTTGAGAAATGAGCATGATTTCTGATTTTCTTGTCCTTTTTCTTTCTTATTGCGCTTTTCTGCCTTCTAAGATTAAATAGGGAGGAACCTTTCGTTCATCTCTCCATGCTTCTTCATCTTCATGTCCTATAATAACAGGTTCATGGACTTTGATGTGTTCAAAACCAGACTCTTTTAACAAAGAGAGATAATGCCCTTTTGATCTCCAATAGTCATAGATAGGTGCAGTCATGCCTGTCAACCAAGTTGTTATCTGACAATTCTCCTCGAGAGTAGCTGACTTTTCTCTTCTAAAGGAAAAAAATTGTGCATCTACTGTATCTGGATGAGTATCCATAACAACTAATCTTCCTGTTCTTCTTAACTTAGGGCAAATACTAGTTACTATTCTTTTAACTTCTTCATCAGATTTAATAGTCTGCATTACAAAATTCAACATTGCAAGATCTAAAGAATCATCTTCGATAAAAGACAAATCATAATCTTCAATCTTTCTAACTGTTGCTGATGCGCTCTCCTTAAAACAGGATTGTGGACCAACATAAGGTCTCAAGTTTCTTTCTGCTTGATGAACTGCTTGATCACTGATGTCAACAGCGTATAGTTTATGAGGACCTAGCCAATGAGCTAGCATTGCAGCAAATCTACCATTCCCACATCCATAATCTAAAATTTCTTTGTCGTATCTCTCCTCTTGTGATTTAAATTCAAGTCGTAAGATAGGGTCAATTACAAATCTTTTAAAGAAAACTCTATCTGTCAGATCATTACTGGGAATAATATAATGTTCAACAGTGTAACTTCCAACAGTTTTATTGGCAACAGCGTAATTCCTCATGAATCCTTCTATTGCTTCATTCCAGTTTGTTGTCTTTACTTGAGTTGTCATGTTACTGTAGTACTTATTAGATTTATAACTTCTATTACCTCCCTAGGAGGATATTATAGAAAACGTTAAATACTGTTGATTGCTCATTATTCTATGGATAATAGACTCTTTGAAGAAATAGGATTTAGTAAAGGAGAAGTCAAGGTTTATTTTGCACTCTTGGACTTGGGTGAGAGCACTATAGGACCCCTCTCAAAAAAATCAGAAATTACTGCTGCGAAAGTTTACCCTATATTAGAAAAATTGATTAAAAAGGGACTAGTCTCATTTATTATCAAGTCAGACACCAAATATTTTTCTCCAGCAAACCCGAAAAGAATTTTAGAATACCTAAATGAAAAAGAAGCTAAAATTAAAAATGAAAAAAATGAAATAAAGAAAATTATACCTGAGATGGAATTAAAACTCAAATTTCAAAAAGAACCTCAAAATGCCCAAATATATCAGACATTCGATGGCCTTAAAACCCTGTACAATGAAATCATCGAGATCTTAGCTCATGAGAAAGAAGATTTTATAGGATTTACTTTGGGTGAAGAAGAATACAAACATCCTAGTGCAGAGCATTTTTTTAGAGAATATAATGTAAAGAGAAGAGCATTAAAAATTAAATTAAAACTTATAGGCTCTGAAGATCAAAAGGACTTTATGAAAAAGCTTGTCGGTTCAGATCGTAATATTACTCTTCGTTATTTATCTTATCAAATGCCAACAGGACTTATTATTTTTGCTGATAAAGTAGCTATTTTGACTTGGCAAGAGATACCTATTGCGTTTGTGATTCAGTCAAAAAAAATTGCAGAGAACTATAAACTCTTTTTCCTTGCTATGTGGAAAATGGCAAAATCATAGTTTACTTATTAAGAATAGTAATAGTGACCTTCTTTCTTCTGTTCCCGATCCAATTGCGACTCTGGTTTGTTGATTTGAGCTCGACCAGTCTGCTTGTCTTTTCTATAAGTGATATTTAACATCTTCAAGACACGATTCATCCCTTCTTCTTTTGAGCAAGGACCATGAACATGACCTTCTTTTCCTGGAGATCCTTCAAAGACGAGCATCGCATCGGAGATATAATCCATAAACTGCACATCGTGATCAACGACAATGGTTGCTGTTCCTTTCTTCTCCGTGAATTCTTTAATAACCTCTGCTACTTTTAATCTATCTTCGACATCAATGAATGCAGACGGCTCGTCTAGAGCAACCAAAGGAGCATCAGTTGAAAGAGCACCAGCAATAAAGACTTTCTGCAATTCTCCGCCAGACAATTCACGCATGCTGTGATCTAAAAATGCATGAAGATTTAACTTTTCCAACACATTCTGCTTGTACCATCCAGAACTGAAATTGGACTTTGCTTTTTCCTGCAAATAATCGATGACTTTGATATTCTGCGCCTTTGGATATTGTTCCTTATAGGAGATGTTTATTTTTTCCAGCTTTCCCTTGTCTGGCTTTTCCACGCCAGCAAGCAATTTGAGGAACGTCGTCTTTCCTAGGCCATTTGCACCCATGACTGTCAACACTTCGCCCGCCCTTAACTGACCAGCGTGCACCTTGAGATGAAAGGTATCATAGGATTTTTCCAGATCTGGAAATGAACAGACAATGCGCTTCGTGTCTCCTACTTTTGGAGGCGGCTTATGGAAGACAATGGGGTAACTTCTGAAACGGACATTATCTTCTGCCAAATAACCATCTAGATAATCGTTAATACCTCGACGCACTCCTTTAGACTGGGAGAAGACACCGTAAGCTGCAGGCGCTCCATAGACGATCTGGATTTCGTCAGAGATATAATCCAATGTCGCGAGATCATGCTCAACAACCATGACTGCAGCGCCATCTTCTTTCAAGGAACGCACTAATTTTGCCATCTTGATACGAGCCATGATATCCAAGAATGAAGAGGGCTCATCGAAATAATATATGTCTGCTTTCTTGAGCAGAGTTGCGATGATTGCTATCTTCTGGAGCTCACCGCCCGACAATTCTGACAATGTTCTTTGCTTAAGCTGCGTCGCATCTAATTCCTTCAGCAAGTGTTCTGTTTTCTCTGACTTGTCTATGCTCTGCAACAACTCAATGACCTTTCCTTTGTGCAACTGGGGAAGCATCTCAATTCTCTGCGGCTTGTAAGCAACCTTGAGTTTATTCCCATATAACTGCTTGAAGTACTCAGCATACATCGTCTTTGCATACTTCTTGTAAATTTCTTCTTCTGTTGCCTGCAATGCATAGTTACCTAGATTTGGTTTTACAGTGTTTGAAAGAATTCCTACTGATGTTGACTTTCCAATGCCATTTCTTCCAATGATACCGACTATTTCTCCCTTCTTGATGAGAGGAAGACCATACAACTCGAATGCATTCTGACCAAACTTATGCGTCAACGCTTCTGGCTTCAACTTTTCTGGAAGCTTGACAATCTTGATAGCTGAGAAAGGGCACTTATTGGCGCAGATGCGATGCATCTCTGTGACGACTTCTTCCGCAATGTGGGCTTTATTATCTACGCCGATGTGGAATCCTGAGTCTGGCTGCTTTCTATTGAGAGGGTCATATTTGATGCATTCATGACTGCACTTTGATGGATGACACTTGTCCTTCTCCACTATGGCTGTGACTCGATTCATATCAAGAATGGCTAGGAACAACGTTTATATAGGTTTCTTCACAACCTAGAGCTCTATGAAATGCGCTTCCTGCGGTGAAAAAATCCAAGAGCTTTTTCTAGAGAAATTACGAGGCACGTATCTAGTCAAAGGCAAAAAGAAAATTCCTATCTGCCATTTGTGCCAGCAGAAGTTTACTGTAGAAGAGCTACAGAAAAAATATTTGTGAACACTGCCTACTATCTATATGGAAAGTTATTTTTCTTCTTAAGATAAGTTTTAAATAGCAGTTAGAAAAACATTTCTCTATACCATGCTATTATCTCAAAGAGGCACCTTCTTACTTATTCTCGTTATCTTTCTTAGTATTCTTTTTCTCTCTTTTAGCATTTCTCTTTTTTTCTCTGACTCCTCTTCTGAGCAACAAATTCCTTTAAAACAGCCTTCTCTTTATTTTTTAGAATCTTTATCACAACCATTGACTCTTCAAGCAGGGAACAATCCAGACCGACTAGTAACTACAGACGATTTATCCTTACAAGAATATCCTTCTTTTCTCCTTCAGGACAAACGATTTACAGGCTTCATTGTTGTAGGTGCTAATGCTTCAAATGACATGCTGTCAGCAGCATCACAACTAGAAAAATCTTTAGGCATTACTTTCGAAAAAGCACGCTCTGAGGAATTAGAAATCAGCAAAGATATCTTAGGTTCAGTGATTGGTGAAGACCCTTCTATGAATGTACGTGATCTCCCCTCCCTTTTACAATCACAAACTATCTGGAATAAGTACAATACTTATAATTATACTCAGACTCTCTTCTTACCCGCCGGAAGCATAGAACTGGCCATAGATACTTTTGAGAATGAGCATATCCCTAGAGAAATGCTTGTTATTCCTGCAAATTCCAGAGCCTACAACTACAAAATAACTTTTCAACCCGCATTAGAAGGGAAGCATCTTTCCGGGGCAATTGAAGGGATGGAAGATATGACTTTTCGCTTTTTAGGCAAAGAATATGTGCTTGTACAAACAAAACATCCAAGGCAAAATACCCTTAGTCTTACATTCATTACAAATGAAGCTGACGATATTTTAGAAGAAGGAGCATCAAAAACCTACTTTGTGAATGGCAAAAACTACACTCTTGAACTCGTTGTTGTCTCACAAACTCCTAAATCTGCTACATTTTTTGTTAATGGAAAAATAACTGACGCTATTGAAGAGAATGATATTGCAGTTCTTGATCATGGATTAATCTCTTTGGGATTGAAAAATGTGTATGATAATGAAGCTGGAGAAGTTGCTCATGACAAAGTACACTTTTTCTTAGGAAACCATGTTACTTTTGAAGATACTGACACTACTCTTGATGATTTCTCTAGCAGCATCAGCATGAACAATGAGCATCTTCCTAATACTGAGGTGAATCTCGGCGTCACTTTAGATGAAGGAATTTTCTCAGGGGCTGTTGTCAAATTATCCTCTTTTGAAGTCGAATATACACCTACAAGAACTTTGTATGTTAACAAGAAAATGAGCGATGAAATTCAAGAAAAAGAGTTCAAACCTGCAGTTCTCTTTGACGCTTTTGATGTTGAATTTGCAGGCGTCACTACAAAAGGAGGTCAAGACAAGGGAACCCTGGAAAACTTTGTGCTTTATCCCGCTGATCAGTTTACTTACCGTCTTCAGTTCAATAATCTACTGGGACAAATTTATGATCTTCCTGTGTTATCTTGCAGAAGCGATGACTGTTCAACTATCTCTTATGGCAAACGAGGAAGTAACACCTTCCGCGCTTTAGTCGTCAATGAAACACAAGCGATCGCTATTAATGATAACTTCTTTTTCAATTTCAACTCTCGAGCACATATTATGCAACTCGACAGCATAGATCTTCATGAACAGACCATCTCTCTTCGTGATATGGCAAAGGTTCTTCCAGAACAAACACCTGCAATTTATACTGTCTCCTATAATGCTAGTGGTTTAGGTAAATTTGAACTAGATGATGGCATTTTCACGGTTAATCTCTCTGATAATGACAATCAAAGTATCTTCGTGGACATGAATGGCGACGGTGATTTTAGCGATACTTCGCTGACATTTTTAACCAAAGCCGGATCTTTTGCTTTTAGTGCAACTAACGAGGGACTAGCTAGAATTGAATTTAGAACTAGTGAGCTCTACAGAAATTCAACTAAAGACTTTGTTTATGTTCCGGTTTTCTTTAACCAGAATAATGCATTAGACATCAATGGCAGCGATATTACTGGAGATTGGAGAGCTGGATTTAATATGACTACAAGCAGCTTGAAAGTCAACGGTCCCTTAGAAATTGAAGACACTGATGTTGAAGTTGGATGGACTGAGTATGGTCTGCGCGGAACATTGATGGACAACGATTTTGAGAGTCAGTCAAATTTTACCCTATCTAACCCAAAAGGACAACTGTTTGGTTATGTTGATGTTTACGGAACTAATCAGAGGCAAGTTATTAAACGCGACCATGAACTCAAGACCAAAAAAGATCATATCATTCTCTTAGGTAATGCTTGTACAAATACATTTATCAAAGCATTTCTCAATAATCCAGAGCCTTGCGATAAAGATCTGATTGACAGCGAAGGAACTATCACTTTATACTCAAATGCTTTTGATGGAGATAAACATGTAATCATAGTTTCTGGAAAAACCGATGCTGCAATTATAAACGCTGTGAAAGTTTTAAGCGCTTACAAAGAGTACAATCTCACTGGAGCTGCTCTTCGTGTTAAAAAACAGCAAGAATTCGCACTAGAACAATAAGTCTTTTAAACAATCTCATATGTTCTTTAGCTATGCCTCGGTAGCTCAGTCAGTAAGAGCGCCGCTCTCGTATCTTTAGTGAGTGAAGCGGAGGTCGTGAGTGCGATTCTCACTCGAGGCTTTTTTCACTTCTCAAAGACCTTGTTAAGCTTTTTAAATAGTTAACAACATTCTTGTGTGATGAGGGTCTGTCTTTTCAAAAATGCAGTTGCTCGTTCTTCTTTTTTTAATGATATAAAATTAACAACGAGTCTTTCATGGAAGAACCTTGCAAGAATTATTCAGACTAATAGAAGTATGCTAGATAATTATAGAAACGGTAAACTGTGTATTTCAGAAAATCGATTTCTTATACTCTTAAATTTACTAACTTTTGAACAGCAACAGCTGTTTCTTCAAGAAATATTATATAAATCAAAAAATTGGGGACAAAGATTGGGCGGTCTTATAACATCGAAAAAATACCCTAATAACATTAATAGAATAAGACATCTAGCCTCCACTAGCAAAAAAAATTATGTAAAATATGAGTTTAATATTACTATGTCTCTTTCTGAAAAATTATGTGAATTTGTTGGTGCTGTTATTGGAGATGGTTTTACTAACCAATATGGGGGTGCTTATGAAATGCAAATTACTGGAGATAGAATTCTGGACAAAGACTATTATTTTACACGATTAAAGCCTATCTGTGAAAACTTATTTCACATCACACCAAAAATAACTGAGAATAAAAATGGTCTAAGACTAACTATTTACTCTAAAAGATTATTTCAGATGCTTACTCAAAGATTCAAAATTCCTGCAGGAGTTAAAGCTTATACAGTAGCTATACCAAGTGAGATACTGTTAGCAGGAAATAACTATCTATACGCTACCTTGAGAGGTATGTTTGATACTGATGGTGGTGTTGGTTTTGATAAAAGAGAAATATATTCAAAACCCTATATTAGAATAAACTATACTTCCTCAAGTAAACAGCTTATTAAACAGGTCTCAAATATCCTTGACCAGAATAATGTACCTCATTCAGTCCATAGCAAGACTTCTGCTCAGATGATTCAAATAAATGGTAGAAATAATACTTCACAATTTATGTCAAAAATAGGCTTTTCGAATAAAAGGCATCTCGATAAGATAGATCATGGAATAACAATCAATCATTCCAAAAGTTTCTTTATAAAATAACTTATTCTGGTTTTACAGTGTTGTTTTTACTTGATTGCTTCGTAAGCAATAGGTCGGGGGTTCAAATCCCTCCTGAGGCTTTTTCGTCCCCTGTCTCGAGTAAACTACTTTTAAAAAGACTCTTTCTTTCCTTTCATCATGGTTGACATCCAGAAAGCACGATTATCAGTCTTCATAGGATTTTTGTTCTTGATTTTAGTAGGCATTGTTTTCTTTCTCTTTCGAGCTGCAGTTAACGGTGATGCTGTCTCGAGATGGGTATTATTCTTAGTCTTTGGAACTACTGCAATCATCTTAGCGTCTTTTGGCATTGGTTATGTCATTCTCCTCTTGACAAAAACTGATGAAGAACCACAACTCCATCGAGGCTCTGAGGTCAGCTTTCAACGCATGACAAAACAGCAACCTGGCATGTGGGTCGATATCTCACAACTACCAGCCTATGTCGCAAAACAGCAACAACAGCAGAAAAAAACTGTACGACGTTCTCTAAAGAAGAAAAGAAGATAATCGGAAAATTTCCGAAACATTCGAAATATTTCCGACGCTTTTTAAAGATTTATTTAGTCTAGAAGTAGTTTACTTCTCAAAGAGGGTGTGAGAATATATAAATGATTATTTCTTAGTACAAAGATGAATGAAAATCAAGCAGAAATTGTTGGTTTACTATGTGCAGAGGGAAATTACTATGACAAACGTTCATCTGGA
>DATDXZ010000085.1:0-18570 GCA_035289145.1 Candidatus Nanoarchaeia archaeon | reverse complement strand
TTGAACGCGTATCCAAGCTTCCTTTCTTTTCTGCTGACCATCCGCAAGAAGGCTAAAGCCTCCCGCTTATCGTAATTGTTGTGCTGAATTACATAGAAATAACGCTGAAGGTAGGGATGAAGTAATTTCGGGATACTACACGCCTTTGCTGAAGCCATAATGTTTAAATAGCAACTCCCGCTGGTTTCTTTTCATGCCAAAAGACGACACCAAAGGAATAACTGTCAAAAAAGACCAGAATTTCTCAGAATGGTATACCCAAGTCGTCCAGAAGGCAGATCTAGCAGATATTCGCTTTGGCATCCAGGGTTTTATTGTCCATAAGCCTTGGGGATTTATGATTATCAAGAAAATTTATGACTATCTAGAGAAAGAAGTAGAACTACAAGGCCATCTCCCTTATTTATTCCCTATCGCTGTCAAAGAAGCTGACTTGAAAAAAGAAAAAGAGCATGCAGAATTTTCTCCAGAAGTGTTCTGGGTGGAAAGCGCTGGCTCAAAGAAAATGGAAGAGCGCTTTGCCCTGCGACCTACAGGCGAAGCACAGATCTATCCTATTTACTCGCTCTGGTTCAGAAGCCATAACGAACTTCCTTTCAAAGGATATCAAAGCAGAATCAATGTCTACCGCAATGAGATGGTTACCAGACCATTTTTACGAGGCAGAGAATTTTGCTTCTTTGAGACGCATGATGTTTTCAACACCCATGAAGAAGCTTTGGCACAGATTAAAGACGATTTGAAAACGTGTGAAACTGTTATTCAAAATAAATTAAAAATCCCTTTTTTCTATTTCAAACGACCTGAGTGGGATAAATTTAAAGGAGCAGATGCAACTTATACGCCTGACACCTTAATGCCTGATGGTAAACGTAATCAACTAGCATCCACGCATGATCTTGGAACGAATTTCGCCAAAGCCTATGACATTCAAGTCTTAGGTAAAGATGAGAAGAAGCATCACGTCTATCAAACCTGCTTTGGACCAGGCATCTGGAGAAGCATGGCTGCTTTGATAGGCATTCATGGTGATGATCAGGGATTAGTATTACCTTTTGATGTCTCTCCGATTCAAATTGTTATTGTACCTGTTACATTTGCAGACAAGCCCCAAGCAACAGAAAAAATTGTCAAGCTTGGACAGCAACTAGAGACACAGTTACAGAAAGCTGGCTATCGCGTGAAGTTTGACAACGGACCAGATAGTCCTGGTACAAAATATAATCACTGGGAATTGCATGGCACGCCTTTACGCCTGGAATTAGGACCAAAAGAAGTAGAACAAAATGCATGCTCTTTAGTCAGAAGAACAGAACGAAAACGCATATCAGTAGCGCTTGCAGATGTTGAAAAAGAAATCAAGAAACATGCTGAAACTCTTGACAAAGACATTGAGAAGAAAGCTGAAACTTACTTCAAAGACAACACCCGATCAGCAGACACGCTAACAGACTTGAAAAAAACCTTGCAGCAACATCGAGGCTTTGTGAAAGCCCCCTACTGCTCGATGCAGAAAGATGGAGAATCTTGCTCTGACAAACTCCAGAAAGAAACTGAAGGCGCAGTCGTGTGCGGCACGCTCTACCCCAAGGAAGAAAAAGCCAAGGCTGGACAAAAATGCATTCTCTGTGACAAGACTGCCCAGCACCTCGTGTATATAGCTAAAACTTATTAATAGATGCCCAAGACTTCTGCAAACCAGTCAAACATACTTGCATACCAAGGAGCATTATTGACTTGAATATAAACTGCCTTCTCCAAGTTGTACGCTTTCCCCTTCTCATCCAAGAAACTGACCGTGAACTTCAAACCGTTGCGCAAATTTCTTCCTGGCGCCTCAATAGTCACTTCCCTTGTGCCCTGGAACTTATCCAATTGAAAACGATCGAACTTAAAGTCAATAGTTATGTCATGCACTTCTGTATCTGAATTGAGATTAAACTTCAGAACGACCGTATCGTCATATTCTACAATGTCAGGAACAACGTCTGTGACATAGATGTCTGACAGAGCAATGGTTGACAGCTCCACATAAGTATAGGCAACCGCCTCCTTATCTTCTGCAACAATAGGTATTCTGCCATTGGTTCTTGCTTTGATCGTGAAATCAAGGGATATGTCTTCTTCTTTAGGTACTGTTGCTTTTTGACAATTTTCCTGGATACAAATGTCTAGTTCCAAGGGATGACTGTTAGTATTAATCAGCTTACAA
Organism: Candidatus Nanoarchaeia archaeon; assembly: GCA_035289145.1. Classification (GTDB taxonomy): domain Archaea; phylum Nanobdellota; class Nanobdellia; order SCGC-AAA011-G17; family UBA489; genus JACOVP01. The sequence continues at coordinate 16,358 of DATDXZ010000085.1, read as the reverse complement.
GTAATGGTTGCTGTGTCATTTGTGTAATATAATTCTTGATCCGGGATGCAGTTCATCTTTAATCCTTGCAGAAGTTTCTTTACGTCGCGTTCTGTAGATCTTGCAAGATAAGCTTCAGCATCACTTAGACTATAATACCTGAACTCGTCACTGTACTGGATCTTAGCTTCGGCTGTATTACCGAATGATGTTTGCGCAGCGAGTGTTGCAGTATAGAGATATTTATTTTCGCCGTCTGGAATTTTCAAGACCCACACAATATTTTTTGTCTCTCCCGGTTTCAGCAAAATTTCCTTGACATTTTTTTCTGTCAATCCAGGAGCTTTCTTGATCATGATGGATGTAGAAACATAACTATCCACTAAATTCTCCGCTGTCACAAGCAAAGGAACAAAACTGCCAAATTGAGCTTCTGTGTGGAGCGGCTGCAAAGTTATTTTCAAAGGAGATTCCTGACTGCCTTCCTTGTCCTTGAGCTTGGCTTCAACAGACAAGTCTCCCATATTCACTTCAACACCGCTCGCGCGCCATGTATACTCCGCTGAAGGGCTTGCTGAGTCCAAACTTTCTTTCAGCTTGATGTGTGAGGGATCTATCCACCCATATTGACCAAAAGTCACATCAAATGGAACCCAACCGACTTCAGGGAAATAGACTTCTGCCCAACCATGAGCACCCCACTTATAATCCAGATTAGAATAGACCATGCCTGAGACAAACCGCGCAGGAATACCCACAGAGCGAAGCATGGAAATAAACAGATTGGTCAGCTCATCACAGACACCTTTTCTATTTTGCAACACCCAGCTGCTCTTCTGCACGACTTCCGCGGTTAAGGTAGACAAATTATACTCGATGTTTTTCTTCGTCCATTCTGCCAAATTGAAAACAACCATGTAGAGATCATCTTCACCACCAATAATTTGACGAGCATTACGCTCAATCTCCGGCGTTATATCAATAGACACTGTCGGTTTTGTGTATTGCAACAAAGAGTCATCGAGATCGCGGACTGGGAACTTTATTCTTTTGTTGATCATCTGCAACTTATTCTGCGTCGTGATGTCCGCTTCAATCTTGTAGCTTACTTCTGTCGGAGCAGGATTTCTCCATCTAAATGTAACATACTCTTTCTGCTCAGTTTCAGCAGGAGGAGTTTCTTGTGTCTTGAACTCGTTAATATGTAGGTATCCATTTTCTTTTGGAAAAAAACTAATGTCTGCTTCGAAGATGTCTATCTTGGGATTGCTTTCCACAGGAGTGAAGGTGATTTTTGACTCTAAAGTAAAGAGAAGACGCAGAGATTTGTAGTCATTGTAATTGTCTATAGGATCTTCTGCGAGAGCCATTGCTGCGGTCCATAAGAAAACTATCCCTATCAAAACCCCTATTTTCATTGCCTTTTCTAATCAAAAAAGATTTAAATACTTTTGGTCAACAGAACCTTTATGGAAAGGATCTTGGCAGAAAAAGAGGCAGAGGCATTTCTCGAACAGGAAGGGTTGCCAGTCACTGAAAGGTATTATGTCACCTCAGAGATAGAGGCCTTGCACGCTGCTCATCGCATCGGCTATCCCGTCTGTCTCAAAATTTCTTCAAAATTAATTCTGCACAAATCTGATGTTGGTGGCGTGAAAATTGACTTGCGCACTGATACTGAAGTGCTGGAAGCTTTTCGCCACATTATCGCTATTCCAAAATGCGAAGAAATCATGGTGCAACCGTATAACACTGGACAATTATTGCTGGTAGGCATTCAACGCGACGCTACATTCGGGCACACGCTCGCAGTCGGTAGCGGAGGCATCTATACTGAAATCATGAAAGATGCCAGCTTCCGCGTATGTCCTATCTCCCATCACGATGCAAAACTTATGATTGAAGAACTAAAGAGTTATCCTTTGCTGTTAGGAGTTCGCGGAGAATCTTCAGTCAATCTAGAGAAGATACACCAACTCTTACTGAAACTTTCTCATCTTGCCTTATGTTATCCTAGTTTACGAGAACTTGATATTAATCCGCTTATTGTCCAAGGGAACAATGTCTATATTACTGATGCCCGATTGGTTTTTGACTGACCTTTGAGCAGCTTTCTAATTTCCTCTACAAATATCTGGAATTTCTCTTTTCTGACATTTGCTCCGCAAGCCATCTCATGACCCCCACCAGAGCCATGCACTTTCTCCAATGCTTTCTTGACTATGGGAAGAATTACTGTTTCTTTTCCCCGAAGACTGATACGCATTTCTCCATCTTTTTCACGAGCGATGATCAACACTTTCTCCTCTCTTCGATGCAAGAGCTCATTGCTTAATGTTCCTGTGAAGCTGTGTTGTGTTGATGGATAAGTGAAGACAAAGACATTATCCTTGCCTTTTGTGTGTAAAGCATCCAATAAAATCTCTTCATAATACTGGTTGATCTTCTCATAATGACGATAGATGAATTTCCCCTTGGGAGAGCTTTGCTGCAAGATTTCCATGGGGTTGTCTATTTTCATTAATGCTGCGATTTGTTTTTTTATGTCAGGCATTCTTCCCTTCAATGAAAAATTGAAAACTTTAATGAGCCTGCCAAATTCTGTCTCGAACAGCACTTCAGGAGGAGTTTTTGCTTTTCCTAATAACTCTTTGTATTCAAAGTTCTTGACAAACTCAGGAATGTACCAATCGCTGATGATTCCGACCATAGCTATCCAGAGGTCTTGCTGCGCCACCTGATAGCACCAGTAGCTTGTTGGACGGTTGTCCCCTTTTGTCAAGACCATGGGGTTGTAATATTTAACTCCCTGGCGTTCTAGAGGCTCATGATGATCTATCCAAATAATAGGCACTTGAATCTTATTGAGGAGTGATTGGACCAACACAGGACGATCCAGAACGACTACCAAGTCAGGATCATAGGCTTGAATCTTTCTCAAGTATAGATTTTCTTCTGTCTGAGGAGCCTTGACTGGAACTCCATGCCCTTTCTTATACTTCCGATAGAGCAAGAGAAATGACGTCAATCCGTCAGTATCATCATCGAAAAAAATTAATGGGTTTTTGGACTGCTCGAGAGCGTCACGGATTTCCTGGATCTGTTGTTGAGAGAGCATACCCCCATCAAAGAATAACTATTTATAAAGATATAGAAGAAGAGAAGAATAAAATAAAAAACTACCTTGTTGATTTCCTCTGTGCTAGACGAGTAGACTTTACTAAGGCATCTACACGTCTTCTTTTATTCTCACGTACTTTGCGAGCTGCAACACCTGCGTCTGATCGAGCCATGTCAATTCACTATCGTGTTCTATTTTTTTTAGCTCTAGCCTTGTAGGCTGCTTCTCTTATCACATCTGCACCAAAACCTGCTACATCTTGTCTACGTGTTCTTTCTTTAGTAGTAATCCCTCGTTCTGCCATTGTGTTTCCTCCTTACTTTGTCATAAAACTGGATTTCTTCAGTTTTTTCGCTTCGAAGCTTCTAATTGTAATTTAGCTCTCTTAAATCTATCTTGATCTCTCTTTCCTTTTGCTGTTGATGGTTGTATTGTTCTTACACCTGCTCCTCTTACTGCCATTGTCTGCACCTCTTTTTTTGTTTTAGATAATTATTAGGTTTATTTTTTTGTTGGACCCATATTACGCACAAAATCAGGCTTTCGCTTTCTTCTTTCTCTTAGTTCTGATGCATTTCTTTTGCCAACAATACCTGCTGTTTTTTGTTCATTTGTTTTTGTTCCGAATGCCATTGTTTTTCTCCTCCTTTACTGTTTAGAAAGATAAATTAAATCTTATCAGTATTTCTTTTTGATGCTTTAGCTGCATTTTTAATTGCTGCTCTTTGAGCTGCATTTCTCTTTTTCAATAAACCTCTACGAGCACCTTCACCTACGCGTTCTATTGCCATAATCATCTTCCTCCTTATAGATTATCTTAGATTTATACACTGTACAGTTACTTATAAATATTTGTGTTGTCGAATATTCCCATTCGAGAGTGATAAATGTTCAGACAAGAAACCTTTTATACTTCTCCATCCGCAACCCTTCGTTAGGGACATGGGGATCACACTTTTTTTCAAACGAGTACAGGCAAGTTTCATCTGCCAGTTTGATGAGCTTTGGACCTTCAAGGTTGATCTAGGCATTAATGTCTTGAATACTTTATTAGAAGTTGTCATGTGGTATTTCCTAGCAAAGATTGTCGATCCTGCAACGCTCGGCTACGAGAATGTAGGCTATTTGCCTTTTGTCCTTATTGGTAGTTTAGCTATTTTCTTTGTCGACAGCATCTACAACAACTTTACTGGACGCTTTAATGAAGATAGAAAAAACGGATTGTTTAAACTAGCATATCTCTCGAACATGGGCGTGGTTGAGTATTTTTCCATTAATTTTTTAGTGTCCGTTTTGTTTGATATTTTTACCATTTTCTTGCCTATGTTCGCCATGTACGCGCTGTTAGTGATGTTGGCAGGAGACACCACTGCTATCTTTTTTGCCGGACCAAATATCATCACTGTTTTAATCGCGCTGGGTATTTTTATTATTGGCAACCTAGGATTCCAATTGATGACTGTAGGCACAGTCTTGTTTTTAAAAGAAGGAGATCCTGTCTCTTTTTTCATGCAGCAATTTAACAGACTCTTTTCAGGACAATTGTTTCCAGTCACCTTTCTGCCGCAATTTTTAGCATTCTTACCTAAAATATTACCTGCAGCCTATATCATTTTAATCTGGAGAGACACACTCTTTTTGAACAAAATATTTTCTGATCCGGGCACGTTGAGCTTAATTATTGCTGGACTGGTTGTCAACATTTTAGTTTTTTTCATCGGCATATATATTTTCTATTACGGCATCAAACGAGCAAAGATTGAAGGTAGGTGGTTCTAATGGCAGCTATTGAAGTCAACCACCTGTTCAAAGATTTTTACCAATACAAAGTCTTCCGCCGCGGCAAACTCTTGACTCACGCACTGCAAGATGTGTCTTTCAAAGTCAAAAAAGGAGATTTCTATGGACTGCTTGGAAGAAACGGAGCCGGCAAAAGCACGTTGTTGCGCATTTTAACAACGAACTTGGAGAAGACTACTGGAAAAGTTCTGATTAATGATATTGACCTAGACAAAGATATCCGAAGCATTAAAAACACTATTTCCTGGATGTTTGGTGTTGATTATGAAGGCGTCAGCTGGAGCTCTGTGCAGAAAAATCTACTGCTGGCAGCCTATTACACCGGACTTCACAAGCATCAGGCAGAAAAACGTGTTCAAGAATTGTTACATTATTTTGATTTACAGCATCATAAATCTTTAGACGTCTGGAGACTCAGCACAGGTTTGAAAGGACGTTATGCTTTGGCAGTCGCTATGCTGAAGCAGCCACAAGTATTATTCTTAGATGAACCTCTGTTAGGGTTGGATGTTCCCGCGAAAGATCAAGTCAGAAATTATTTGAAGCAGCTGAATAAAGACGGTGTCACCATTATTTATACAGATCATCAACTGCAAGAAATGGAAAAAGTATGCAAGAATCTTATTATTGTGGAGCATGGGAAAAAACTGTATGACGGTGTGCTAGAAGATCTGAAGCAGAAATACAGAGAAACTAATGTCGTTGACTTAGTGTGCAGCGGGACTGACATCAACAAGACCTTGATCCAATTATCCAAAGATATTTCTTATGTCAAAGACTATGAAGTGCTCTCGAGCCAAAGCAATCTTCATACCGTTAAAGTGTATACCAATATTGACAGCCAAAGATCACTACTGAACATCGCACAATATCTTCAGAGGCATAAGATGGGCATCGAAAGCATGAACGCCGGGCTCTTGAGTCTAGAAGACGTCTACAAAAAGTTCCTGAAAAAACCACGACCAGACAAGCAGGCAGGACATCTCCATTCTTTCATCCGTGCCAAAGAAGCTCCGACACAACCCTACACAAAATACCTGCGTGCTTCCCAGCCTGAAGTCCGCGGCACAGCCTGCTCCGCATTCCTGCTGCATCAGCCAAAACATGTTGAGGAAATTTTACAGAAAATGCTCACTCAATCCCAAGCAATGCGCGTTGCATCTTTAGATGTCATTGGTAAAGCGAAAGCATCCCATCTTCTGAAATATCTCTTGAAGAAAAAAACACATGATCCAGAAACTACAGTCTATCTGACATTAGCATTGGGAAAAATAGGCGACATCAGCGTGGTTGACCATCTCTTGAATTATCTGCAGGACGAAACTTTATGCGCTGAAGTCTTGGAACATGTTCCTGAACTAGCACCGAATGTCCTGCTCTTGCTGCATCATAAACTCCGAAGACTCTCACGCCATGAACTGCAATTTATTACCTATCACATCGACCAATCAGAACAGAAAGAGCATATCTCGCAAGCATTGCACCTACGAAAACAAATAAAAAAATAAAAAAGAAGTCTATTGTTGTCTTGCTTTACTCTTGGTATTTTTTGCCCAAGTGACTGATAATTTTCCTCTTTTTGCTTTTGTAGCCATAATCCACACCTCCTTCTCTTCAAACAGAGGATAGTGTTTCTTTAAATATTTTTCGAAGAACTAATGTGCCAAATGATCCTTAGCACGCAGGCTTGGACGCATCTTTTCAGCACCCTTACCCTTACGTCTGTGACCTCTGCTCTTCTTTCCTGCAGATGTTAGACCACGGTAGACACGGCCGCGCTGCTTTGCAATGCTTCGCAACACGTCGCTTGCCTGGACTTGCGGATGAGCGCGATCAATGAGAATGATTTCAAACCAGTAAGAGATACCATCTTTCGCCACATAGTAGCTGTTTAACACTTCACAATTAGGATATTTTTTATTAGCACGCTGCTCTGCAACAGTTTGGTAGTTTAAGTTAACGATTTTTCTGCGACCATAGGACCTGCTTTTACGACCTGCCCTATATTGTTCTCTTTTACGTCCGCCCCGAGGAAGGCGAACACGAACAAGTACAAACCCAGGTTTAGCTTTATAGCCTAAAGAACGAGCGCGATCCAAACGTGTAGCATGATCAATACGAGTTATAGCATCTTCTTTGCGCCATAGAATTAAGCGTTCACGCATGATGCTAGGATCTTGGTTTTTCCAAGTCGTTCTGATGTGTTGGTATAATCCCATTGTTTGAGCTTCCGTTTGTTGTATGTCTAGACTTGTGTTCAGAGAAGCAACTCTCCACATTCACGAGGTAAGAAGAAAGCTTTGGACAGGGTTTATAAGGTTTTCTTTGGTGTATTTTTTGTGTAGGTTCATGACATAAATCAATCTAGAGATGCCTTGTTTAGATATTAAGATTTCTGCTGTTTTTCTTGCTGTTTTCAAGTCTTTTGTGCTCTTCTGGTTTTTCTAAAAAATTTTCGCTTGAGACGACGCTTTTCTCGAGTTTTTGCTCGATGTTTTTTCGTGTTGAGCCAGCGACTTCGCCACCATCATTTGCGTCTTTTTTTAGATTTGGAAACTCTTTGGAATCACGATCTCTTGTGAACCTGGTTGTTGTCGCTTCTCCAAGCATAGTCAAGATAAGCTCTAGGTCATCCATGTGGTCTCTGAGGTTCTCTTTCTGCAATCCTTTAAATTTCTTATATTCACTTGGTGTCATGCCGAATGTCGCTTTCGCTATCTCTGCGGTAAGTATGGTATATTCTTTTTTTGTTTGTGCTCCTCTTTTGCCCCATTCATCAGTAAGCTCGTCTCGTATAGCTATTCCCCTAACTCTCTTCTCAATCCATTCATCAGAATAGCCTTTGGATTTGAAGATCTCTTTCATCCGTTGTTGCGCTAATTCTGGGTTTTCTATCTCTTGCATACGCTCATAGCCTGTCTTAGCCAACCAGAGTTTGAAAGGTTCAGCTTTTTTGGATGGGATGGATTGAATTATACGGAAAGCTCCTTCAGTATTTACGCAGTCAGTTTCATAGTTTTTACCGTCTTTAGAAGGCAATTTCAGTTGTACCCAAATTGGGGACAACTCAAGTTCTACAAATTCTCTATCTTTTACTTTTCCCCAATATTGTCTAGGAGTCGGACTATCTGTCAGGACGGCAATTATATCGACAACAGAGAAATACCATTCCTCTTTATGCCATATTTTTCTGATTTCTTTTCTTTCAAAGAGTGCAAGCCTGTTTGTCATAGCATAAGATATCGTACCATTATTTATAAATACTCTGAGGCACTTTGAGAAGTAAACAGTGTTTCTAATCTCTATTTAGAAGTTTCCCATAACTGATAAAAGAATTGCCTGAAAGACTGAACAGTATTTTCATCTTGAATCAAAATACAAGAAATTGGCTCTTTGTAATTCATAATCAAGACTGTTTTAGTTCCAAAGATGTCAATTGTAACAGGAGTAATGCCTTTCAAGAGTTTTGCTTCAGTGTATTTCATTTTTTTAATTTTATTATAGAGAACTTTGAATAAGTCTGTTTTATATTGAGCGATTTTGGAATCGGTATAGCTGATAGTGTCTTAATCACCAACTCTTGTTTTTCACATCCTTTCTCTTCTTTTTTCACCCAGTTTCAGGAGTTAATAGTTTTCACCTTTCCAGCACAACTATCTTTAAAAATCACGCTATACTTTCTGATATTTTGGGGGTCAAAACTATGATGAAAGGATTTATACAAATGATTATAGGATTGCTTTTATGGGTGGCGACAATATATTTATTGACTGTGCCCAGCTGGCTGAAAGCAGCTCTTACTCTCTTGCATGGAGGCATTGTCTTTGGCTTGTTTTTTGTTGGACTAGCGTTATTCTTGTTAGGATATAATGAGGTTCGACAATGAGTGACGAATTACATTCAGGAGTCCTTTGGAGACTAAAACTCGGCAGAGGAACTATAGAACAGCTGACTACTGATGAAGTTAATAGAAGACAATTAAGTCTTTTAGACCAGCCAATGATACTTTTTTATGGAAGCGTACATCTCTCCACATCTTATGGTCTTCCCATTCTATCCCTAAGAGATAATTCCATAATTTCGAGAAGTGCGATTGCCTGCGCTGTTGGAAATCCTATCGAGATTCAGTCACTGGGATGTTTAAAATCTGCCCAGACATCGACTATGTCTTTCCGGTTCAATTTTACAAAAAAAGAACATGACTCACTGTAACCCAACTATCTATTTCGCAGCATCTATCCGGGGCGGAAGAGACTATATAAAGTTGTATTATCGGATGATTAACCACTTGAAATTATATGGAACTGTCTTAACGGAGCACATCGGCAGTAGTAAGCTTGAAGCTCTCGGCGAAGATGACCTTAGTGATCCAGAAATTCACGATCGCGATCTCTCCTGGCTGTTTGATGCTGCGCTAGTTGTAGCAGAAGTTACACAACCCAGCATTGGCGTTGGTTATGAACTAGGAAGGCTTGCTGAACGAAGGAATCTGCCTCCAGAAAATATCTTGTGCTTATATCGACCGCAGGAAGGAAAAAGATTGTCCGCGATGATCGCTGGTTCTAGACATCTCACTGTAAAAACATACACCTCTCTGAATGAAGCTGTTGCTCATATTGACTCCTTCATGACAAGCGCCGATGTTCAAAAGAAATGAGATAATTTTTTCTGTGTCTTTGTGGACTGCAATAATTTGCTTAGAGCAATAGTTTTACTCAAATCAAAGTTGAATTTTTCTTTTGCGACTTTTTTGATGTACTCAATCATTGAGGCTTGGTTTGGAAACATCATATGAGGATTATTCATAGTTTTCCGACAGCTTTCACGAACTATCCATACGCCTAAGCTCGCCCAATATTCAGGCAATTCAAAACGGATGACTAATGCAGATGCCTGTCGCTTTATTCTTTTGAGATGTTCTAAAATAGCTATACGTGACGCATAATAGCCGCCTGCAGTGGAAAACGCGTACTGCGACCTTCCCCAGTAATCTTCCCAATCTGTCGCTGCCGTCATCGCGTCTGATGGATTCCACGCTGAACCAGGCACAAAATATTCAAACAACTCGTACCTAAAATTATCAGGAAAGAGCAATACGAAATAATAATTGCCTAGATGACTACCATAAAACAATTGATAAGTATCTATCTGTTGATAATCGCGCATCTCTTTTTTCATCTGCTTGCCAATCATATCATCGACTGCGGTGATGGACCAGCGCGTAGGAACAAGCTTACGATTTTTCTTCAATCCTAAGACACCAATACTCAACAACTGATTTAACATATTATTTTGGAATTGATGTTTGTACAAATAGCTGATAGCGTCAGTAGCTTTTAGATCTGTATCACTCAACACCTTTTCCACATGTGTGTCTACGGCAGTATTTTCTGTGAGACGCGCATTTTTTAGAGGAGCTCTAGGACCCATAGGCATAGTCACTTTGTCTGTGTCGAATTGCAATGCTATTTTTTTCTTCAACTCTATTTCTATATCGACTGGACGTTTGGCCATGCCAATCTCCTGCGCAATGCCTACAAATCTTTCTGAGGAACGCGCTTGATCTGCTGTTGCTGCGAATCGAGAATTAATGAGACTGGAACGCAATTTGATGATGGTGCTGATATCTAGATTCTGGTTAGCCCAATACTGCTCTGCACTGTAGAGCCATGCATCAGGCACTTTTTCTGGAGGAGAGAGAATGCCGACGTTGACCTTGGGATACTTGAGCTTGCTGCCAATGAAAATCTGCGGAGGAGAATTGCCGAAGAAATTATCTGTGATCTTATTTACTCCCTGAAACATGATCGATTTGATCTCTGAAAAATCTGGTGCTTTCTTTCGATAAATGATTGTTTCTTCAGGCATACACTCTACAAATATTTATCTCTTATAAAGACTTGCAAGGTGTTTGAGAAGTGCGCTTGCTTTATCTACGCAACAACAGACTCTTTATTCATCAAATAGTTGCGAACATAGTCTTCCAGATCTGATCTCCAATCTGGTGTTGCAATTCCGAGCGCATTGAGCTTTGCTGTATTTAATCGACAATCACGAGGGCGCCGTGCCATTTTTTTCCCTTGACCATAATCTCTCCAAGTTGTCTCTTGTACTCTTCCTATTCCCAAAATCCTGACGATTTCCTGCGCAAGCTCTGCTCCACTGCATCCATTCCTGCTAGTCGCGTGATAGATATTTCCTCCTATAGATGACTCTTTCTCCCAGAGTTCCATAAGTTGTTTTGTGATACCTGCCAATGTTCTAGTAAATGTAGGGGAACCATGTTGATCAACAACGCCACAAACAGTTCCTTCAGTTTTTGCTTTGCCCACAATCCTGTCAACAACATTTTTTTTACCATGGGGACCGTAGAGCATATCTGTCCTAAGCACTATGCCTCCTTCATTGAGTATAGGAGATTCTCCCAAAAATTTATGTTTTCCATATTGATTGACTGGATTTATAGTGTCTTGCTCACTGTAAGGAGCGTTATGACCATCAAAAACATAAGCTGTGCTGAAGTGAACAACTCTTATCCCTTTGCGACTTATGAGCTGTCCTAACCATATAGGTCCCTGCACATTACGATCATAGGATACTTTTATGTTCGATTGTAATTCCACCCCGTCTACATTAGTGTATGCCGCCACGTTAATCACACAGTCTCCTTTACTCAAGTGATCAAGAGCATTGAAGACCTGGCCTCTTTTAGCAATGTCCAATACAGCCATGCATGCATCATCCCCTGGATTTGCATCAAAGAGCAATGCCTCTGGGAATACTGACTGCATCGCGTGACCGAGCATACCTGCAGCGCCGATAATCGCAACTTTTCTTTCTAAGCTCATCTGTAACCATTTTTATCGGCAAATTCCTGCTTTATAACCTTTTCTTTGGCAGTTTTCCGAGTCCAGAAGACTTTTAAACAAAGTTTCTCTAGCTCTTTCCATGGTTCTTTTCACTTTTCTAGAATTGCGGGATTTGATCCTGATGGTCTTAGCGCTAGGCTATATTTTTATGGGATCATTGCAACGACCACGATCTCCTGAAGAATTTCTGATGCATCGCGGATTTGACTGGCAGAGCTTTCAATGGGCCATTATCATCACTGCACCAGCCATTGTTCTGCATGAATTAGCACATAAATTTATTGCCATGATTTTTGGACTAGCAGCCACGTTTCACGCTTCTTACTTTGGATTATTGTTGGGTGTTGCCTTGCGTGTTTTTTCAGCGCCGTTCATTATCTTTATTCCTGGATTTGTCTCTATAGAAGGAGCTAATTCTTTACAAAGCGCGCTTACTGCTTTCGCCGGACCTGGAACTAATCTTTTACTATTTTTCATTGCCTGGCTCTATCTCCATCAAACAAAGAGATTGACTTTCCGCCAGAAATTCTTATGGCATGCAACAAAACAGATCAACTTGTTTTTGTTCTTTTTCAACATGATCCCACTGCCGCCGTTTGATGGCTTCAGTGTTGTAGCAGGATTATTTAGCGTCTTGGCTTCTTCTTAGGCTTTGGTCTTGACTTCTGCTTCTTTTTAACCAAGACTTTTTTCTTTGGAGTTTTCTTCACAGACTTGCTTTTTTTTGCCTTTTCTTTTCTCTTCTTACTTGGTTTACCTTCGGACAATCTTTCTTCCTCTGATGCCATTGCTTCATTCAATTCTGCGCGAATCTTATCTATTAGCGATCTTGTCTTTTCTATTAATTGCCTGCTGTCTTCCTCTTTCAAGAGGCTGTTGCATGTCGGACATTTGTATTCCAGATCTAAAGCCTGCTGCGCATTGACACGAACACACCTATTTGGACAGACGTACATACCTGTTGTATTCTCCTCATTGATCATGCGCTTCAGATCCGCAATCTTTTTCTGCTTGCGCTCAACGATCAATTGGCGAGCATTAAAAGTGTCGAAGGTCCAGAAATAAATGTACCATCCTTTTTCCTTGTCTTTTTTTCTGGTGAACGCGACTAAGTTATGCTCGTTCAAACGATAGAGCATGTTGCGCACATGATTGACAGTCGTGCCCAGCTTATCAGCAATCTTGAACTCAGACACATTTTCCTTGCCAAGAATGAGTCGCAATAACGGAAGAACATCATCTCCTGCCACCTCTTTAACCAATTCCTCAGTTAAAGGTTGTGGAAGGCGCATGGAGTTAGTTTTTGCGACCCTTGTTTATATATCTTTCCCCTCTGTTGTATTGTTGCATCTACGAGACTTAAAATTAAGTAAAAAATTATTTCTTCTTTCTGGCAGGTTTATCCCAATAGGCAGATTTACAATTAGGGCATAAAGTTGGATATTCTTTTTTTCTCGGTATCCATTCATGACTACATCTTTCACATTTATATCCTTTAACTTCTATTTTTATCTCCGCCATATCTAAATATAGAAACTTATTCTTTATAAAACTTACTTTTTAAAGTATTAATTATTTAGTTACTAATTAATTAAGTAAATATAAAGAGGGCACAAAGTCCCCTTAGATTTCAAATCGGCTACCAACTAAAATGAAACCCAATGAAATAATAGAACAGAAGTATAAAAAAGTATCTTGTCTTTTTTGTAGTTCTAGCAATGTGATTAAAAGAGGAATTAGAAAAAAAGAGCATAGAGGAAAAGTTCAGAGATTTGGTTGTAAAGATTGTTGCAAAATTGGTTTGTTGATACTTTTGATGCTAAAACAAGATTTATGATTACAGGAGAATATATGGAAAGTAGAATTAATGAAAATCTGATTAAAGTTTTGAAAAGAACAAAATTCAAAACAGGAGAACAAGTAGAAATAGTAACTACTGAAGGCTTAATGGGTTATCCTGCTGTTTTAAGAAAGACATTCAGCTTACAATCCACTTATCATGCTTCAAGCAGAACAAAAAGTAAAATAACCTATAATGTTGTCATAGCATCAGAAAGGGGTTTTAATCATCCAATTGAAAGAGTATATAATACAATTAGAGAAAGAACAAAATAGAGAAATTTCATGGCCGGTAACAAAAATGTATTAGGGGAAAGATTAAAAATTAATTTTTTTACGATTTTATTTTTTTCTGTTCCATGTTATGCCTATTTTGCTGATATGAGTTTTTTCAAGAGTAATAACACTTCTTTTTGGGAGTTCAAATTAAATCTCGAACGAGATGGAATAATTCCTACCCTGATTGAATACGCATCCGGCGGGAGAGCCTTAAAAAGTGCTTCATCTGTTTCGTTATCTCCTATTGCCAAGATAAATTGAAAATTATTTTCAGAAAGATAGCGTAAAGTTGCCTTTCCTTTATTTGTTCCCGTATTTTTCACTTCTAGCACATTGTTCCCATGTAGCACTCCTATTTCAAGATTTGCGCTAATTGTAGTCAGTAAAGCCATCAATTCTTTGGCTTGTGATATTCCTTCCACTGTTTTCACATTCCTATAATGCCATGCTATAGAGAACTCCTTCTCTTCTAAAAATGAATTCTGAACTCTGTTTGCAAATAACTCTAAGATAGGGCGTATTTCTTTTTTCCAGTCAGATGTTAAATGCTCTATAGTTTCCCATAAGTTACTATTTTTTTTCTTAATGTATACTCCATGTTCTCCCACCAATGAAACATTTAAATTTCCAAACCATTTATCTAGTGTGTTCTTATCACGTCCAGAGATAATAACTATTTCATTTTCAGGATGTGTGGAAAGTCTTTCAAGAATTTCTAAAACTTCTTTGTCTGGATTTGCATCTTTGGGCGATTTAACAAAAGGTGTAAGTGTACCATCATAATCTAAAAAAATTAGTCTTGAATTGCTCCTGTGATAATCATTAACTAATCTGGTTTGGATTTTACCACCTAATATTTTTGCTCCTAATATCTTCTGATTTTTTTTTGTTTCGTCCATTTTTTCTAAAAATTGTTTCACCCACCATTCAACATCGTAAAATCGCAATCGTTCTTGCATTGTTTTATTTCTTAAAATCTGCTCCTCTTTTGGCATATTCAGGGCAGTGTTTAAGGCTTTAGAGATCTCTGTTTTGTTGTTTGGATTAATTATTATTGCCTCTCCAAGTTCTTTTGCAGCTCCTGTCATCTCACTGAGGATTAATACACCAAGACCATCTGAATTAGTTGCAATATACTCTTTAGCAATAAGATTCATTCCATCTCGGATTGGTGTAATAAGAGCTACATCTGATATTACATACAATGCAGAAAGAGATTCAAAATTCATAGGTTTATGTATATATAAAATAGGACTCCACCCTATAGTTGAGTACTTCCCATTAATTCTCCCTATAGATTCATCTATTTCTTTTTTTAATAACTTGTATTGGTGCACCTCTATACGTGATGGAGGAATTACCATAACCATAGTTACCTTCCCATGCCACTGGTGATTTTCTTCTAGAAAAGTGTCGAATGCCTCTAGCCGTTCTGGAATACCTTTTGTATAATCCATTCTATCAACTGATAATACAATTTTGTGCTCACCTACAATATTTTTAAATCTATGTATTTCTTTCTCTATTTTTTTATTTTTAGCAGCATCAAAATATTGTTGAAAGTCTATTCCTAGTGGAAAAACACCAACATTTATTGTTCTATCTCCAATTTGTAATCTTCCTAACTCATTATCATTGCCTAATAGGTATAATATATTATTCAAAAAGTTGTTTGAATACTCATAGGTATGAAAACCGATAAGGTCTGCTCCAAGAATTCCTGTCAGAATCTCTTTTCTCCAAGGAAGTAAGCGAAATATTTCAAAGGGTGGGAATGGTATGTGTAGAAAAAATCCTATTGTGGCTTTTGGTAGGTGCTTTCTAAGAAGATTTGGGAGAAGCATTAAATGATAATCATGAATCCAAATGGTATCCTCAGGGTCTGCTATTTTTATTATTTTATCACAGAACATTTGGTTCACTTTATTATAATAGTCCCACTCACTAGAATCGTATTTAGTTATTTTAGGGAAATAATGGAACAATGGCCAGATAGTTTCATTACAAAAACCAAAATAGTATTTTTTAATATCCTCTTTAGAGAGAGAAACAGAGTAGCAATTAAACTCGCTATTAAATTTGCTTTCAATTTTCTTTGAAACATTTACTTTACCATGCCAACCAACCCACTGCCATTGATATTGCTTTTGAACAGAAGAAAGAGCTGTAGCTAAACCACCGATATTAGGACGAATGTGTAACTTATTTCCTTTTTTTGTAATATCAACTGGCAATCTATTAGACGCTATTAATATCTTGTGCTTTACTGGATTTTTAATGTTTGACATTTTAATTAAACAATTAAGTTTGTATTTAAACCTTGTCGTTGCTTAGCTCTGTAGAAAACTTAAATAACCAATGCAGTCGTTAGACTGCAATTGGGGGTAGGAGAAGCTACCCATGAAAGGGAAGAAAAGAACTGTTTATTATAGGTTTGTACATCAATTGCTTGATGCGTTGCGTCGAGCGCA
>DATDXZ010000084.1:0-19397 GCA_035289145.1 Candidatus Nanoarchaeia archaeon | reverse complement strand
CCTCGTAAATAAAACAACAGAATCACTACTGCAAGAATAACTATTCCAACAATCACGAATGGTGTAGTCTGTGCTCTTTTACGCATAAAAACCTCTTTCTCCTGTCTTTCTCCATGCTTCGACTTTTATAAACATTATGGTGAGAGGATTTGTAAGAGAAGAAACGAAAAAGAGAAAAAGATGAAAAAATAACAAAATTTATATAGGAGAAAATACTAGAAAATATAACATGGGAATAGCTAAAATAACTAGGAATTATCAAATAACCATCCCCAAAGATATAAGGGAGATCAAGGATTTAAAAGAAGGGGATAGTGTAGTGTTCACTATAGATGGAAATAAAGTGCAGTTGGTAAAGATGAATAAAGATAGTATAAGATTAGCTGCCGGACTTTGGAGCAAAACAAAAGAGTCTGGAGTCGAGTATGAAAGAAGAGTTAGAGCAGGATGGAAAAAAAGGTTGAAGAGGGAGAGAAATGATCCTTATTGATACAAACATATTTGTAGATCATCTTAGGGGGTATGCTCCAGCAGTGAAGTTTTTTGAGTCTCTTGCTTCAAAAGAAAATATTCTCTTCTCAGTGATTACTGAAGCAGAGCTTATAGCTTGTCAAGAATGTAAAGAAAAAGCAAAAAAAGAAGGAATGTTGCAGTTCCTAAGTCAATGGAATAAAATAATAGTTACCAATCAAATAGCGGTGCTTGCGGGAGATTTAAGCAGGGACAAAGGAATTGATCTGCCTGATGCGCTCATTGCTGCGACTGCTCTAGTGAATAAAGCGGAGTTAGTTACTAAAAATATAAAGGATTTTAAGAAAATAACTGAATTAAGTCTTCGTGTGCCTTATTAAGACAAGTTGTTGAAGAAATTATTCAGCGCGATATTTGAATAAGAGAAAGAATAAGAGTCGTTAAACAAGTGGCAGAGGAAATAAGAGAGTAATAAGCGTAGCAAAAACCCAATAAAAAGAAGAACTCAAAACCCTTGCTCTGTAAGGATATCTTTTATCTTGTTTACAAACATTGTAGCTTGTATTCTTAGTTTTTCAACATCTTTTTTGTCAAATAAGGTCTTTGTTGAATAGGTTGCATCTTCTCTTTTATTCTTGGTCTCTACATAGAACAATACATCCTCATAATCCAAGAAATTTGAAAGCATTTCAATATCTTCTTTTGTCAGTTGTTTTTTATAAAACTCTTTGATGATTATGCAAAGTGTTGCTAGATGGTTTTTTGAAGTGTATCCTTTAGTCTGAATCAGGGCAAGTGCTGCATGATAGCAGGTATAATAACAGCCCGTCAATGACCAATCAAAATATTTCTTTTGAGCAATATCTGCGACAAACCTCAAGTTATGCTCGGCTTTAAGGATATGACCTTTGACTTCTTCTTTATCAACATCTTGTTTGAATAGAAGTTTTTTCTTGATGAGCTCTTTTATTTTTTCATCAACAATTGTGGGGTTGTTGATTAACTTCTGAAGATCATATTCTTTCATTGTGAAGAACCTCATAATATTGAATATGGTTTATCAAGGGATATCCTGAATTTATTGCTGATTGCACAACTTTATCTTCTTTCATCTTTTTGTCAATTAAAAAGTCTTTATAGGTTATTTGGAACGTGCTTGTCTTCATTGCTGTTAGAGCATTTGTTTCTTTCTCAGCTTTTTCTGCAGATATCTTATCGTTTGTGACTAATAAAATGTCTATATCCGAGTCTTCTTGATAGGTTCCTTTTGCTGTTGAACCAAAAAGTATCGCAAATATTGGCTTATCTGGCAGGTTTTCTAAATAGATTTTTATGGCATTTCTTCTTATGCTTGGAAGCTTTTCAAATCTTTCAAGATCAAAGGCTTCAAACAGAAAATAAGTTCTGATTGTTTTTTTAATGGAGTATTTCTTTAAGTTGCCATCCTTTTTAGATTTCAATATCCTGTCTTTTTCAAGGCTGTTTAGAAATCTTGAAACACTTGGCTCAAATAACTGAGTCTGCCTGGCTATTTCCCTCAAGTGTAGTTTTGCAGTCTTATCCTTGTAAAATAACTGTATGATCTTCCCATATCCAGATCTTAATAATGTTATCATTTTTATAACAACTGTTAAAATAATTGTAACGTATATAAATCTTTCTATTTTAGACCAGAATAAGAATTTTATAAAATAAAACTTCCAGCTAAAGAAGATAAGAAGTCGTTAAGAAAGTCATGCAATCACCGTCACCGGTCCAATTAAATTGTTCTCCGCATCCCAGCAAAGGATGTAATAGCGAAGTTGATTTAAGGTCAAAGTGTGTTCTCTAGTGCTATCTCCAATCATCAAGAGGCCTTGTTCTCGGGTGAAAGTGTTTGAAGTAGTGGAATAACTGCAGGTGGCAGGTTCATTCGTAAGCACATAAAGTGTTTGGTCATCGCTGTAAATCTGGGTGATACGCGGGGGTCTGGTGTCGGTAGTCACAATAAAGGTAGTCGTTTGTTGTGCAACATTGCCTGCTGTGTCAGTGCAGACAATTTCATAAGTGTAGCTTGCTTGCGGTAATTGTTCAAAAGTTTGAGTATGTTGGTTGCTTCCAGTAGTGAAGAAGGGAATAGGTCTGAATCCTTCAGGTTCATACGTGCAGCTTGCTAGTCCTTGTTCTGCTCCTGCTGCAGTAGTCGCTTGAAGTGTAGGGGAATTAGTGAAAATTTCTCCTTGAGGGCTGACAGAAGTAATCTGTAAAGGGACAGTGCCTTGTAAATGCAAAGTTGTGCTTTGTTGTTGTTCATTATTGTTGAGGTCTTTGCAGCGGAAATAAAAAGGATTATTCATAGCATCGCGGAGTCCAATAAGTTGTGTTCCGCAGGCATAGTCTCTGATATGCAGGGGGCTTTGATCAGGTTCATCTTCGCAAAGGAAAACTTGTGTCTCTGGCATGTCTGCATAATTCTGATCTTGTGTGCTCCATTTGCATTGGCTTGGTTCATTCAAATAAAGAGTTAAGGAAGTTTCAGTAGTACCTGCAGGAACATAAGCACCGTCATAAAGGCTTGTTGAGACAATTTGAGGAGGCGTAAGATCCTGCTGTTGGTCTGCAGAAAATTGAATGAAGTATTCCTTAGAAGGTTTATTAGAGGTTGGGTTGCCATTGACATCTAGACAACGAGCATAATAAGTATAACTCTGTCCAGGTGGAACTGATAAAGTAATTTTATGTTCTTTTTTATAGCCGCTGGATCCAAAGTAATTAGTCATAGCATCAAAAGTAGGAGTATGTGTATCGCTAATTTTGCATTGGGAAAGTTCATCAGTCTTGATACCAAAAGTTAAAGGAGTAAAGATAGGAACATTCGGCTGGATATAGTAGCCGTCTGCTGTCGAGTTTGCAGTAAATCCAAGAGACAATATTTCAGACCAGAAAGAAATAATCGGTGAGTTCACCTCATTCGGATTCGCGTTTACGCAGCTTTGATCTTCAGGTAAGTACTTGCATGCTGCTCCAAGACTTCTGCAGCGATATTCAGTGCATTCCTTGGTAGGATCATCATCGCACTTATCGCAGTCTTGTCCACCAGTTGGAGGTACCCAAGGCTCGCAAGAGATAGCTAAAGTTTTCACGCTGACTTTTGCTCCGCCAAGAATAAAATTCCAGAGAAGAAAAGGAAAGAAGAGAGGAAAAGAAAAAAGTCCGCCAACAACAAAACCAAGTTTATGAAAATATTCTTTAATGCCCACTGTGAATTCCTCTGTAAAAGAATAAAGAGTAACAAGGTCTTGTTGTTTTAAGGCATCTTGAAGATAGTGCATGCCTCCAAAGACGCCGAATGCGCTCCAGTTTTGCCAAGTTTCTTCGCTGAGAGTAGTTGGTTTCGGTCCTCTTCCTCCTTCCCAAGAAACAACAAATCCAGCATCGCTTCGTTTCCCAAGAACATTATAGTTAGCTCCGCAATCTCCTTGGCTTTTGCAGAAGCGTGCAGATTCATCTATGAATTGTTGTGTTTCGCACTGGCAGTTGTCTTTGCAGTTCCATCCAGAGAAAGCGCTTTTTTTTATATAGGTGACTTTGCATTCAACATTTCCTTCTGCGCAGACATCGCTGCCTTCACGTCGAGGAGTTGTTCTATCATCGTCCGCAGTTTTCCAGAAGGCAAGTCCTCTTTGTACTGTAGAAATATTTTCAGTGATTGCAGAGTCATAAATTTCATTGTCAATAAGTCGTGCTTGGCTCAGAGTTCTGCCGTTGTCAGTAGTGGTTGTTTGTATGCAAATTTGTTCGCGAAAAGGTCTAACAGAGTCGATATGTTCCTCTCCATTAATGCAAAAATGCCTATAATGTTCGCTGCCTACTCGGTCTCTATAATCTCCAGTGCCAGATTCATAAACACACCAGCTTTCGCCATTGTAGCGAAACTTCCCCATTTGAGGATCATGAACATTTGTTGGAAAATTCTCAGTGTCTACACAATCCAGAGATTTGCAAACAGCTTGATTATTAACTAATCCACATTTTGTTCCTCTAGTATAATCGCAGTCTTCCGCTATGCCTTCTCTATTGCTAGAACTATCAAACCAATAAACATCATCGCTGCCTTCAACGCAGGATTTATGATCTCTTGCTTGAGCGCCGCATGCTAAGTCTGTATCGCTGCAATATCTGCCATTGTTAAATTCTCCAGTGCATTGTGCACGAGTAGTGTATGTGCAAGTCTCTCCTTGAACACAACAACCTTCATCACTGGTACGGCATTGATTGACACAGAAAGATTCATCAGTGATAGTCTCATCAAAAGTGTCTTGTCCTTGGAGAAAGGGATATCTATTGGTAAGAAGTTGGCAGGAGCGTTCAGTTTGGATGCTGCATTGGTTGCCTATTTGACAGCAGCCAGTTCTGCATTGTTGTACATCACAATTAGGACTATTGGGAATAACAGTTCCGCCGCGTTGTGCGCAGGTGCTTGCAGCAACTTGTTTGTAGCAGACGCCATTCAAAGAATCAACACAGCACACAGGTCTACAAAAAGAAGTCTGGTCGCAGGTAGTGTAAGCAGTATTGTAGCTAGGATCGCACTCACGAAGAGCAGTATAGACGCAAGAATCACCGTCAAGAGTTTTTTCGCAGCAGGCATCTTCTCTCGCTTCAAGTGGGGGAGCTATAAGAGAGATTGTGAACAAAGAGCACAATAGAATCAAACATTGGAAAAGTCCTTTAAGTCGTAAATAGCCCATAAGTCACCTTTTTTCAAGAAAGAGAAGAGTATTGTTATTTAAAAAGATTGCCAAAGGGTTAAGAAAAGTTTTTGAAGAGAGAAAGAAACAAAAGAGATGATGGAAAGAAAAGGTATTCAAATAATAGGAATAGTCTTAATGTTGTTGGTAGTTGGAGCGATAGGTGGAGAGATATATTTAGGGTATACATTAAAAAAAGAAAATAGTGCTTTAAGAGAGGTAATAGAAAAAACGCAGGCAGATCTTCAGGTAACACAAAGTACTTTCAATACATTGCAGGAAGAGCAGCAAAGAAAACTAGAAAGTATTACAGATGCCCTAAAAAAAGTGGATAAAGAAAGTAAGTCTCGTTTGTCTGATTTAGAAGAAGAGGTAAAAAATGTCAATATCAAGTCTGGAGATTTCTCAGCTATTCTTGAAGACGTTTTTCCTGGTGTTGTAAGTATTGCAACAGATGTTGGTCGAGGTTCTGGCACTATTATTACAAATGATGGATTTATTGTCACCAATGATCATGTTATCAAAGATGCTCGTGTTATTCAAGTGGTCAATTACGGTAAAAAAATGTACGCTGCTCAGTTGATTGGAACTCATGCGCAGTATGATATCGCGGTGCTGAAAATTAATGGTACATTCAATAAGCTCAATTTCGCGGATTCAAATAAAGTGCGAGTGGGCGAGCGTGTTGTCGCTGTAGGTAATCCAGCAGGTCTTGGTTTCTCAGTCACTGAAGGTATCATCAGTCAGGTAGAGAGAATCATAGGCCCGAAAGATCCCCCTATGATACAAACAGATGTTCCCATCAACCCGGGAAATTCTGGAGGACCATTGGTAAACATCAATGGAAATATAGTGGGTATTAATAGGCTGAAAGTTTCAGGATTTGAGAGCTTAGGTTTTGCCATACCATCAAACATAGTAAAGCCAATTGTAGAAGAAATTATGCAAAGAGATATTTAAGAACTATCAAGAAGAGTAATGAACTAAACAAGTTAGTTAATCATTGGCGACTCTCGGCGCCAGAATAAAACTCAGCTGCACTTTGTCTTTGACCAAGTAATCAACTTTCAGAGGATAATCTTTATTGAATTGAAGAGTCATCTTATTGGATAACTTAGCGCCCTTGAGAATTTTCTTTAAATATTCAATGGAGTATTTTGCTTTCACAGGATCTTTGCCTGGAGATTTTATAATAGTTTCTTCATCTGCGTGAAGTTCAGTGCGTGCATCATTCATATTGCTTTCAGCTTCAACAACAAAAGAATCTTTCATGGCAACTAAAGCGACAGATTCAGAGACAACATCCATGTCTTGTACAGCCTCATCAAACCTATAGCTTAAGGTTTCAATCTTGACGGGGAAAGTAAGTTCGGGAATTTTATGTTCTTTGTCCTCCATGTCAATCAATGCTAAGTTGAAGGTTCTCGTGGCTTCACTCTTCAATTGAAGTCGTAATCTGTGTTTTTCTTCATCTAATTCTATGGTTAGAACATCAGAAGGCTTCACTCTGCGAAGAATAGTTTTGAAAGCGTCTAAATTGATGGCGACGCTGACAGGTTTGTCAACTTGATAAGCAGAAAAGGCGCTGCTGAGAAGAGTGAAATTAACCATGGCTACATTAGCAGGATCCATAGCGACTAGCTTGATTTGGTTTTTGTCAATTTTGAAAATAACATCATTCACAAGCTCAGAAACCACATTAATAGAATCGACTAAAA
Organism: Candidatus Nanoarchaeia archaeon; assembly: GCA_035289145.1. Lineage (GTDB taxonomy): Archaea > Nanobdellota > Nanobdellia > SCGC-AAA011-G17 > UBA489 > JACOVP01. The sequence continues at coordinate 12,478 of DATDXZ010000084.1, read as the reverse complement.
TACGCGGTTCTTCTAAGGTAAGTTTCATCGTATCCCCCATGCAAAATCACTAAGTTCGATTTATAATGATTATGGTCTTCCAGCGGATAGATGAAATAACTCCAGCTAAGTGGAGATTATTTCGAAGCTCGCCATGTATGATTGCACTTCACGCATTTGAAGAATCTGGTCTCAGCTTCATCGCCAGCTCTGGTCTGGACCAGCCAGTAAAAAGCTTCTCTGTGTTGGCATTTAGGACAAGTTTCTTGAACTTTTGGTAAAGTTTCAATGCGTTTGCTGATCAATTCAATGTCATCCTTCTTAGACTGAACAACAGTTTCTTTCAAAATGATTTTCTCTTTTTTATTGCTAGAATAGCTGCAGGAAGCGCAGCTTAAGCGCATCTTGCCGGTAGTTTTAGTCTTTTTAGGAACAACAATAGCTCCACATTTAGGACAGAACATCATGCGAGAACACCTCCGAAGAATTGCACGAAACCAATTTTAATCCAACCTAAGAATGGAAAACGAAGAACTGCTTTTCCTGTAGTGCGTATCTGATGCTCTCCCACAAGATCACGATCAGATCCAGGATTGTTATCTCCTTTTGTTTCAAATAAATAGTTGTCGTCTTTTTGTGTAATATTAACCACCCTATGAATAATGGGGTTCACATGGCGTGAACTTTCGTAGACCAGAACATCTCCCACTTTAATAGCTTTTGGTTCAATGCCTTTCAAGACCATGATATCTCCTTTGTTAAATCCATTATGAAAAGAAAAATCACGGAATTGTTCCTGAGTAATTCCCTTTTCAATGTACAGGTCACCATGAGTAATTCCCTTTTCAATGTACAGGTCAACATAAGATATCCACCACTCATCAAAAGATTGTCCATTATGTTCCATGGATCCAGAAACAACAGCAACAACAGGATATTGAGTGCCCAAGACAAGGCCGATGCCTGGATATATAAGAAACTTGACAAGGATAAAGGCTAAGATAAGATTGACCAACCAGGATAAAAGAGAATCCTCATACCATAAAAATTGCCACATCTTTTTCAAAAATGATGAAAAACTCATAAGAATGAAAATGTTAATTAAAGCTTCTTAAACTTTTCCTGTAACTCGGCAGTTTTTTTCTGGAGGCGTTCAACTGCGCTAGTTAATAATGCGACAGGATTTTGTTTGTCAGATTCAACAGCGAAAACAGGTTGTGAAACAAGTGAATGTTCAATAGCATAGCCGGCGATCTCAGGTGCTTTGCCTAGCCATAATTCTTTGCGAAGAACATTGCAGAAAGTGTGCCCTTCACCTTTTAATTCAAATTGGAGGCGTTGTTTGGTATGCTCGAGAACGTTGATTTCCATAGTTAGGCGTCGGAAAATACGTTTTTAAAGCTTTCTATAAACGTTCTAAGCGCCAAAGACCAACAGCAACTGCATGGGCCTTTTTACGATGAAAAGTCTGGGTTTTAGGCAAGGGGAATAAGAGGGGTTTGAGAGCTGTAATACGGAATCCAAAAGATGAGGTCAAGGTAGTAAGAAATGATTTGCTCTCAATTTTGTGAAGTGTATAAATTACATTGCCAACGACCATAGCTTTCTCAAGAAAGGGTCGGTCAGCATGTTCTTGTTGAACGCCAAAAGGAGGATTTTGCAAGATAGTGTCCACATGATGGCGAAAATTTGAAACCTCTTGATGAGAGAATGAGGCTGAAAAAGACGCATTGAAAAAAGTGTTCAAGAAGTGAAGATTTGTTTTCGCTAGCGCTAAGGCTTTAGCATCAATATCTACAAAGTAAACTTTTTTTGCTCCTAAGAGTAATGCTCCTAATCCAAAAATACCAGGACCACAGCCGAAGTCAGCAACAACTTTGTCTGTAATATCTCCTTGGAGGTGAGCATCCCACAAGATCTGTGCAGCAAGTTCGCTGTTTGTTGCATATTGTTCCAAGGAAGCGGAAGGTTGAGCAAAAGTCTGCAGATGGGAAAGGTGAATGGCCAGTTCTTTTTTAGTGAATGTCATGATCTCTTCCGTAAGTTCACTAGATCGCCAATAGTTAAAGTACCATCTGAAGAAGTCTTTGATTTCTCTGGAGGAATGTAAAGCTGTACTAAGGAAATGTGCAGATATTTTTCTAGTTTTTTTGCTAGGTGAAGAGAGGGCTGCAGGCGTCCGGATTCTACATGTTGAATGACTGATTCTTTTTCTTTCACAGCTAGTGCTAAGTCTTTCTGTTGGAGTTTTTTTTGCTCGCGAGATTGTTTGATTAAAAAAGCAAAATCAGAAACAAGGATAAAATCAAGTTCTGCTTCTGCGCGTTGTTTGGAAAGTTGTGCTGCTGGCAGTTGATGTTGTGGTGTAAGTAGTTTTGGCAGGACTTTTCCATAGCGGCTGCAGGAAGAGCAAACCTGTAAAGTAGTGCCTTCAACAAGTGCAGAAACTAAGGGTTTCAGAGAACCGCACATATCACATTGTGTCATAGTCTAGACAAGGCAAGAGGCTCTATAAATAGGTTTTGAAAGAGTCTGGAACAACATTTAAATAAGGAAAAGAAGGCATAAATGTATGATAACGACCTGGATAATCTGGTTCATGTACTTTGCATCTTTATACTTTGTATCTTTTTGGATGCTCGTATTTCTAGAGAAAGGAATCAAAGAAGAGCAAAAAAGTCCTAGGAGACTGCCTCTAGTGACTATCTGTATTCCGGCTTATAACGAGGAAGAGAACATCAAGCAAACAGTACAGTCAGTGTTAAACATAGATTACCCCATAAATAAGAGAGAAATTCTTTGTATAAATCATTGTTCAACTGATCGTACAAAAGAAGTGCTCAAAAAATTCGGCAGTAAGATCAAAGTGATTAATCTCAAGCGTAATCCTAATGAGAGAAAGGGTGCTGCTGTCAACGCTGGACTTAAAGTGGCAAAAGGAGAGCTCTTTATTTGTTTAGATGCAGACTCTTATGTGACACCAAGTGCATTAAAAAAAATGTTGCCTTACTTCGAAGAGGCAGACGTTGCTTCTGTGCTTCCATTGATGAAGTTGAAAGAGAAAAATACTTTCATGAGAAAAATGCAAAATATAGAATATTTAGTAAACTTCTTTATTAAAAAAATTGTGGGAATTGTAGATTGTGTGCATGTGACACCAGGACCATTCGGAGCATACAAAACTGAAGTGCTGAGAACGGTTGGTGGTTTCGATGCGACAAACCTAACGGAAGATTTGGAGATGGCTTTGCGTCTGCAGAAAGAGAATTACAAAATTGTTCAACTGCTTGATGCTGAAGTATTTACAACAGCTCCAAAAAACTACAAAGAATTCTATCAGCAAAGAAACCGCTGGTACCAAGGCAGCACCATCAACCTGATAAAATATAGGAAGATGTTATTCAATGCGAAGTATGGAGAGTTAGGATTTTTTCATATGCCTATGATTGCTGTCTCTGCGTGCTTGTCTATTTTTTTCGCTGTTTTCGTTGTATATAATCATATGATCAGGCCTTTGTTCGAAAGACTCTATGACGCTAGTTATATCAACTTCAATATTCCTTTTATGATTAGAAAAAAAGCAGAATTATTTTCCATATTAGATTTGAATTACACATTTCTCTTCTTACTGGTAACTTTGATGTTGGCAGGAGTCATGTGGATTGTATTGGCTCAGAGATATACCAAGGAAAGATGGTCTATAAAAAGAGCAGCATTCATTCCAATCTATCTCGTAGTATATCCATTCTTGATGTCCCTAGTTTGGGTGGGTGTTGTGGTGAATTTAACCAGAAGAAAAAACGTGCAGTGGCATAGGGCAAAATGACTGTAGATAGAAAAGTTTACGTAAGAAAGCATTTAGCTGCTTTAGCAATAACTTTGATAGTATTTACTATTGGAGTAATGATAGGCTTGCAAGTCAGTGATTCAAGAATAACTGCGATTACTAACACAGCGAGATTGCAAAGAGCACAGTTCGAAAGTCTCCAATTACAGTACACATTCATTAATACGGCGCAAAACGCAAGTTGTACGGCGTTCAAAACAGCATTAGATGAAAATGTCTATGCCCTCGGAAATGCACAAACAAAGTTAGAAAGTTACATAGACGATAATCAACAAGAGCAAGAATTTACTATAGCAAAAAGAGAATACATGATCACAGAATTAAGGTATTGGCTCTTAGCAAAACAGGCAAAAACAATGTGTGGTGACGAAACAGTTTCGGTGTTGTTCTTTTACAGAAGAAACCAGATTTGTGATGATTGTGGGACACAAGGCATTATCTTGACTTATCTCAAGGAGACGTTCAATGAAAAGTTACTCGTATTTTCGCTGGATGCCGATGTCGAGGATCCATTAATTACGATTATTAAAGGAACGTATAACATTACAGAAACACCTTCAATTGTTATTGAAGAGAAAGTCTTCGAAAAGTTAACAGATTTGGAAGTATTAAGAGAAGAGATTTGTAAGAACTTCAAAGTGAAGCCTGTCGAATGCGAGCAATGAAAAAAGAAGTGAAAAAGAAGAGTGATATAGTTATTGCCATAGTAGGAATACTCTTTTTCCTGTATATAATCTGGTTCAGCATGCAGACAAATTTTAGATACTACGTTGCGGACAGTATAATTTTTATTCTATTGACGCTAGTGTTATATCTATTTTACAAAAAATGGAAGCTGAACATTACAACATTCTTCTTCTTGGTCCTTGCGTTCGCATTGCATGATATGGGTGCATTCAAGTTTTATGCTTCATCTCCATTGCCAGTCGAATGGGATGTGATAACGCATCTAGTTGGAATCTTCGCTGCTACCTTATTTATCTATAACATCGTGCAGGACTTAACGAAAAAAAAGCACCATGCTCTATTATTGTTTGTGGTCGTTCTTGCGGGATTGGGCATTGGTGTCCTGATTGAGTTCCTGGAATTCTATGGATTTTTGACTGTTGGGTTTGGAGAGGGGTTCTTCGGTCGTGGGTTTGGTGACTTTGATCCATCTATTGTAAGCTCAGATTATATAGATACTATTCAGGATCTCTTCTGGAATTTTATAGGAGCTACGCTGGCATTCATTGTCGCTTTCTTTCATGAAAAAAAATTAAGTAGTTGATGAAGTGTCTTCTGAGGCAGAAGTTGGTTGGGAAGAAGGTTCTGGTGGTTTTGGTTGCTCTTGGGAAGCAGTTAAGGATTCTGGTAATTTCAGGTGTTTGAATTGCTCCTTCACTTCTTCAGCGGCAGTGTCAAAATAATTGTAGAATTGTGGAGTCAGTTTGATCAATCTGCTTCTGCCTTGTTTTTCAGTTGTAATCAAGTTGCGTTCTTTCAAGATCTTGATATGGTCATAAGCCTTATTGCCGCGCATCTTGATGATTTCATGCTGGAGAACAGGTTGCTTGTACGCAATAACTGCTAAAGTTTTGGTCGTGGGAGAATCCATCTCAGAGTCAGACATGAGTTTATTCGCCAAAAAACCATATTCCTTCTTGATATTCAATTTGACAAGTTCTTCTTGTTGCATAACAGTCAATGCGCTGTCGCGTTGTTCGTAGTCTTTTTTCAATTCTTCAAGAAGTTCTTTGACATAGCCTACTGAGCCAATTTCACACACTTTGGCAATCTCATCAAGATGCATAAAGCGTCCCGTAGTGAATAAGATTGCTTCGACTTTGTGCTTATCATTCATAGTTGCCGACAGCAAAACGCAAGATGGCTGCTATGCCGCCTAAATCACGTAATTGTTGTCCCTCTCTTGTTTCCGTTGAGATGAGTTGAAGCTCAGTTCCTGTGGATTGTGCTAAGTTTTCAATCTCTTGCATTTTTGTATCGTCATAATCTTCAGAGATAAGTATAAGCTCTACAGCACCCAGTTCTAAAACGCGTCGCACTTCTTTTTCTCCATAGGTAGCTTTGTTAGGCTCTTTTGCAAGAATTGTGAAGAATCGTTCAATCACTTTCTTCTCTGCAATAATGCCTTCTTTTTGCAAGATGTCTGCGCTCTTATCGACAAGATGATGTAACCCGCTCTCATCAGTGTAAGTGACATCCTGTACTGCTAGAATCTTCTTCTTTAATTCATTATTTAAATATTGCTGAAATTCTTCTTTGGTTGGTCCTGGCCCTCCGAGGAGAATCCCTTTGAGGTTTTTCATGGGTAAATATTCTTTGTTGCATAATTCTGAGACTCGTTTGAAGAAGTCAATAGCCATTCCATGAATTAATCGCTCAAAACGTTGTGCTGAGTTATGAACTAGAGTGCCATTGGCAAAAAAATTCTGATGTTGTGTTGCTATATCAACAAGTTCAAAATTGCCTTTCTTTCGCTGTATAGCTGTTATCCTTACCTTGTTTAATTTATGATCCACTAAAAAATCTTTTTCTTGTAATTGGTCTGCTGTCTTTTCTTTAACATCTCCTTTGTCATGAACAAAAAATGTATGGTCCTTTGAAGTTACAATCTTTGAATTAAGAAAGCAGACTTCAACTACTTCATCTTTCTTTACTTTCCAGACATCTAAACAAGGGGAATATTCCACCTTGCCTGTTGCTCTATCTAAAGATTGAACACTATCGCCAACACGAACATCCTTTATAGCAATCAGTTTTTCTCCCATGGATAATAAAGTATCTGGATGACAACATTGCCCCCCGGCTTTAAACTTTCCAGGAACTCCAGAAGTCAAGTCTGTAAGTAAAGTGATAGATGATCCTTTTAAAAGTCCTAAAGTAGCTTCTCTTCTATCCACTAAAATTAAGCCATATACTTCTTTATGCTCCATCATGTCTTCTAAGATATCAATAACGAAACGTTGATCGCATCTATAAAGACGCATGTTCAAAGGTTCAGGAGGTTCAATGCTCCAGATTTTGATGTCTACTTTCCCTTCTTGTGCCGCTACATTCCCGGAAAAAATAGCTAATCCATTGACAGGTGTCTTTTTAAAAAGTCGCAGATGTCTGACACATCGTTCCAAAGAGTCGATAACATTCCCTCGAGTTTTAGCGTCTTTGATATTCTTCGCAGTGCCTTGCTCTTCCTGTAAGTGAGCGATGATCTTGTTCAGATCGTATCCTGCAGGAATGTAGACAGACACAAGTTCCGTATGCCTTCCACGGATATTTTTCAATTCATTGATGAAACGCTTCAATTCCTGCTTCTTGGCGACATCCATAAGCAATAACCAGCCCAGGGACTTTATAAAGATTGTCAAACAGAAAGCTTTTTATGGAACAAAAAAACTCTAATAAGCAATGAGAAAAGAAATAATTCTGTCATTATTAATCCTAACTTTAGTAACTGCAGCTTGTAGCAGCCCTTCCACGCCGACGCCAGCTTGCAAACCGCCTTTCAAAGCATTAGGTTCTGTATGCTGTTTAGATAACAATAATAATGACATCTGTGATGATAGTGAAAAAAAGCTAGAGCAAGATGCATGTACTATAGAAACAGATTGTGAATTAAATGAATGTTTGGGATGTGTGAATGGAGAATGGGCAAGGGCGAACCCTATGCCTGATTGTATAAGGTTCCCTCCAGATCAATATGAGTGTGAATGTGTGCAAAGCAAGTGTAGTGAAGTGAAGAAAGTAGAAGAAACCAAGATAACCGCAGGTAACAGAATCCGCTTCAGTGAAGAGAAATTGCCTCTAAGTTTGGAAATGCAAAAAGACACAAGAATTCTATTCGTGACAGAAGAAGGAGATGAAGTATACACATTAAGTGAATTGCAAGAATCACAGATCACAATATTCTATGGAAAAGATCGATTCATTATCAAGAAAGGAACTAATCAAATCATTGGTCCTTTAGAATTTATATATAATGGTGTTAATCCGCCAAAAAGCGGTAATTTCGCTATGATTAAGATTGACAAACCTGCTGCTTAAATATAGACTAAAACTTAATATAATTTCTTTATATCTTTAATTAAATTTAATAGAATTTTTGCTTTTGTAAGTTTATTACTTATTTCCTCATCCGGCAAATCAAATATTTTTTTAATTTTATTTTCATAGTTTTTAGGTTTTATTTTAAATCTATCAAGGTATTGTTTATTCCATTTATCACCAGGGAAAAACGTTTTATTTATAGTAAATATACAAATAACTATCGCTCGAACTATTCTTGCTAAAGAAGCATTAAAATGATATGCATCATCTCTTTTTGCTGCTGGAAGCAGTTTATTTTTCCAAATAAGTAATGCATCTTCGAAATAGTAATTAAATATCATAAATCGTAACTTTGAAGGGTATTTATTTAACATATTTTTTAATTTTTTGATTTCATTATTTTTTTCATTTACAATACGGCACTCAAGAATGCAATTTGCTAATCCACTTTCATAATGTCCAAATGGGCAATCATGAATTCCTTGAACAGATTCAATTTTTTTACCTTCTAAAAAAGAGTTTATCCTTCTTATTATTTTATTAGTATCTCTATATCCCAACTCTATTTTTATGCCTTTTATTGAGAAAAATGTATGAATGCCCCAAGCAGGATGATACCAATGAAGATTTTTAGATCGAGTAAATTTTGCATTCAATTTTTTTAAAATATTATTTATTTTCTGTTTAGAAGGAATAGTTTTTCTATAATAAACATACATTTCAATGTCTGAGAGAGAATCTGAAAATCCTCTAGCAAATGATCCTCCAACAACAATGCCCTTAACATTTTTTATTTTTAAATATTCATTTGAAACACTTATAATTATTTGATTAAATAATTTTATTTTATTCTCATCCATGGTTGCTCCTTAGTGAATGTCTTAAAAAAATAGGATATTTACTCCTTTTCTTGTTTACATAATAAAAATATTTTTGAATATTCTTTTTTAATTGAGTTATTTTTTTTGTTTTTAGATGTTTATGGGTGATACTGTCAATATGAAAACTTGTACAATTTAGTAGAGGGACGATAAACTGTCCATAAGCGATCATATTGGCTCCAAATGCAATATCTTCCATTCCCCATCCATTAAATATTTCTGGAAATCCACCGGAGGCCATAGCTGCTGATTTTTTACACGCTAGTCCATGACCAATTACCATAGAAGAGAGATCCCAAAATCCAATAACTCTTCCAAATCCAAATTCCTTTAGATAGTTTGTTTTTTTGATTAAATGTAATTCTTTAAAGATTTCTCCCTTTCCCTCGTTTAAACTTATTCTTAAAAATCTTTTAGGTATATTTTTGATAGGGAGGGTATATCTCCAGTCTTTTTCAATAAGTGGATTTCTTCCAATATTCTCAAATTTATTTCGGCAAATATTTTCTTTAAAAGTTACAAAAACGCAATTAGTTGTATATTGTAATCTAAGAGCAACATTAGCAATAAAATATTTAGAGAGTACTAAATCTGAATCAAGGAAAATAATATCTTCATATTTTGCAACTTGTAATCCAACATTCCTAGCATAACTTCGACCTTTATTTGAAGAAAGTGTTATGAATATTATTTTAAGTTTTTTGAATAGAGGACTAACAATTTTTTTTATATTCAGGGAAGAACCATCATCAACAAGGATTATTTCAAATTTTTTATAATTCTGACTCATTAAAGATTCTAAAAGAAAGATTAATTCAGCATGTGAATTATAAGCTGGAATAATTATAGATAAAGAAATCCGTATCTTTTTTAAGTTTAAAGTATTTTTTTCAGTGACTAGTTCTTCGTTAAATAGGCTTCTAAATTTTTGTTCTACTTGGATATAATCATTTGATTTAGAAACAATTTTTTGTTTAAGTGTAAACATTAGAGTGTTAAAATTAAGTAATATAAAAAGCTATTCCTTAAAAAGGAAATTAATATAATTCAATTTTAGAATTACCTTGTTTGATCTCTCGTGCTTGACAGGTCGCTCGTAAGTCTGCAAACACTGGTTCTAGCAATGTATAATCTTTTTTCTCTAAAGTGAGAATGACTTCAGCTTTTAAGGAGACTTGCTGTTTGCTCTTGAATTGTCTGACCTCTGCTAAGATTTGAACAAATCTATCACCTACAACTAAAGTTTCTTCTGAAATAAGTTTTTTATCGACAGTTGGCCAGGAAGAAATGTGGATAGATTTAGTCTTTTCCTCTTTCGAGAAGAGTTGCATATAAATTTCTTCAGTAATGTAAGGCATAATAGGAGCAAAGAGCTTCAACAATGTTAAAAGAGCAGTATGTAAGGTAAATTGTGCGGATGCTCGAGCTTCTTTGCCTCGTTTATCAGGATTATACAATCTGTCTTTGACAATTTCCAGGTAGTCATCGCAAAAAGTATGCCAGAAAAAATTATCAACTGCTGATTTAACAATCCAAAAAGAATATTGGTTAAAAGACTCAGTGCAATCTTGAATTAACTGTTGTAATCTGGTAAGTAGCCATTGATCCATGAGTTCGAGTTTCTGTTTATTTGTAGGCTTCTCTGCTAAGTGGGAAGTAACAAATTGTGCAGCATTCCATAACTTAGTAACTGTCTTCTGTCCAGTCATAACGTCTTTTTCTTGATAAGAAATATCTTCTCCAAGTTTGAAATTAGCAGACCAGTAACGTAGAGCATCTGCAGAAAATTTATGATAAATGGTTTGTGGATCGATGACATTCCCCTTGGATTTAGACATTTTCTCTCCTTTAGGATCTAAGACATAGCCAGAAATGCCAATGGTAGTCCAAGGAACTTTTTTGTGATGATATAAACTTTTCACGATAGTATAAAATGTCCATACACGAATAATATCATGAGCTTGAAATCTATAGCTCATAGGAGATAAAGCGGTAAATTGCTTCTCATTCGCTGGCCAGTCCAAAACAATTTGTGGTGTAACTGAAGAAGTTGTCCATGTGTCCATAACATCCTGTTCAGGAATAAACTCTTTAGATCCGCAGTCACAGGCTTTCTTAGGTTTATGAGATAAAGGATCTAAAGGTAAGTCTTTTGCGTCAGCTAAAATAATGTTGCTACATTTTTTACAATACCAAAGAGGAAAAGGAACTCCATAAAATCTTTGTCTGGAAATGCACCAATCCCAATTTAAATTTTCAACCCAGTGAATATAGCGTTTCTTCATAAACTCCGGATGCCATTGAATCTTGTCTGCCGCTTCAATAAGTTCTTCTTTCATGTCTAAAACACGAATATACAATTGATGAGTTTTCAAGAATTCTATTTCAGTGCCGCATCGTTCATGGACATTGACAGCGTGTTGTATAGGTTGTTGCTTAATGAGGAGTTTCTGGTCTTGTAAGGCTTTGAGAATTTCTTTTCTTGTCTCTTTCAAGGTTTTTCCTTGATACTGTTTTGCCAAGCTGTTCATCTTGCCATGTTTTTCAAAAATAATGCGTAAGGGAAGTTTGTATTTTCTCCACCATTCAATGTCTACTTTGTCGCCGAAAGTGCAACACATAACAATGCCTGTACCTTTTGTAGGATCAACTTTTTCATCTGCTAAAATAGGAACTTCATAATCAAACAGGGGAACTTTCGCAAACTTACCTTTGAACTCTTTATACTGTTTATGACTTGGGTGAATCATAAGAGCTACACAGGCAGGTAATAATTCAGGTCGCGTAGTAGATATGATCAATTCTTTATCATGAACTTTAAAGACAATATTATTAAAGGTGCTTGCTTGTTCAATATTATCAAATTCTGCTTGAGCTATGGCAGTTTGGCAGGTAGTGCACCATGCAACAGGAGATTCTTCTCGATAAATTCTTCCTTTATGATAAAGATCCAAGAAAGAATATTGTGATACTTTGAGGCTATGTCTGTCAATAGTGGAGTAGCTTTGTTCAAAATCGCAAGAAATGCCTAGGTCTTTCCAGGGTTGAACAAAATCTTTCTTTAATTCCAAAACAGTTTTCTCACAGAGCTTAACAAAAGCTTCTCGTTCCATGTGAGTGCCTTTGACATTTTTTAATTTTTCCACTAAACGTTCTGTCGGCAGTCCATTGTCATCAGTGCCAAAGGGGCAAAGCACTTGTTTCCCTAACATGCGTTGAAAACGTGCTATAAAATCTCCCTGACAATAAGAAAATGCGTGGCCTATATGCATAGCTCCGGATAAAGTAGGCGGAGGAGTATCAATGGAAAAAATGTCTTTAGTGTTTTTAGGTTGAATAAATTTATAGAGTTTTTCCTTTTCCCAATGTTGCTGCCACTTTTTCTCAGCTTCTTGGGGATTGTAAGTCTTAGGCTTGTCCATAAAAGAAACCTCGAGAACTTTGTTTAAATAGATTATGGAATATGGGCGGAGGGTGATTTGAACAACCGACCCCTACGTCTTCAGCGTAGTGCTCTCCCAGGCTGAGCTATCCGCCCATGAGAGAAAAGGCACTAGCAATGCTATTTAAAGATTTCCCAACGTAAGCTCTGTAGAAAACTTAAATAACCAATGCAGTCGTTAGACTGCAATTGGGGGTAGGAGAAGCTACCCATGAAAGGGAAGAAAAGAACTGTTTATTATAGGTTTGTACATCAATTGCTTGATGCGTTGCGTCGAGCGCA
>DATDXZ010000083.1:0-15424 GCA_035289145.1 Candidatus Nanoarchaeia archaeon | reverse complement strand
TGCGCTCGACGCAACGCATCAAGCAATTGATGTACAAACCTATAATAAACAGTTCTTTTCTTCCCTTTCATGGGTAGCTTCTCCTACCCCCAATTGCAGTCTAACGACTGCATTGGTTATTTAAGTTTTCTACAGAGCTTAGCTAAGAGAAGCTTTAAATAGACCTATTCTGCCTTTTGAGAATATGGACATAAAATACATTGATTTGTTGAGAAAAGCAAAAGCACACTTGCCAGAGATAAAGACAAGTGCTGAGCGTTTTGAAATACCAAAGGTTACAGGTCATATTCAGGGTGTTAAGACTGTCATCACCAACTTCAGTCAGATTTGTTCTGTCATTCGAAGGGAGGTAACAGGGTTGCTGAAGTATCTGCAGCGAGAGTTGGCAACGCCAGCGATACTTGACGGTCCAAGATTAGTCTTGGGAAGAAAACTAGCCTCGCAATTGATCAATGACAAGATTACCCAGTTCTGTAAGGATTTTGTCCTATGCAGAGAATGCGGAAAGCCAGACACACAATTAATAAAAGAAGATAGGATCACATTTATGAAGTGCACTGCTTGTGGTGCAAAACAACCAGTGAAGGGGGCTTAGGATGTATCTAAAGATACACAAGGCGCAACACGCTGATGTTGTCGCAGTTTGTGATGAAGACCTTATAGGAAAAACATTGAAAGAAGGAAAATATCATATTGTCGTTTCTGAACATTTTTATAAAGGAGAGAAAAAAAGTGCGCAAGAGGTTGAGCCTATTCTTTTACAGGCATCAAATATTAACTTGATGGGTAAAGAGGCAGTCGCTGTAGGATTAAAGTTAAAGATTATCACCAAAGAGCATATTGTTGTCATCGCAGGAGTTCCTCATGCACAAATCTATGCATAATAGCTATTACGAAGCAACCATACAGATTAGACCTTTCAATCAGCAAGTGCTAGAGTATGTTGTTCAGGAAGTCGCAAAACGAAAAGATGTATTCATCTCGAAGACTAAAGAACTGAAGACAGGCATAGATATTTTTCTCTCGTCACAGCGGTTCGCTCGCACATTGGGAAAAAAATTGAAAGAGCGGTTTAAGGGAGCACTGACGATTTCAAAACAGATTAATAGACTGGATAGGCAGACAGGTGTAATTCTCTATAGAGCAACAGTGCTTTTTAGGCTCAAATAGTAAATTATATAAAGAATTGACCCTGTCAAATAGTAAAAAGAGGTATGATGAAAAAGACATTTCTTTCCTTGGTAATCTGCAGTAGCTTGTTAGCTATTCTAGTCTCTGCAGGTTCTTTCGAGTTTAGAGGAACAACAGACAAGATGAGTATCAATGAAGAAATGGGTGATATATTGGAAGCAGTCACTACCCAGCATCTTGCAGATTTGAAAACCGGTTCAGTAAGCACGAAAGAAGGAAGAACTAACTATGCGCAATATCTTCGTTTTAAAGATGCTACAACAGCTCTAAACACTTCGTCAGTGCAGTATACTAAAGACACCGAATCCGATGAAGTGGGGGAATTTTTAGTGGTCAATTCTGGAACTACAGTAACTGATGCCTTCTTTGAATGGCACATTAATTTTGATGAAGGGCTAAAAAGTAAAATAACTGATGGAAGATTAGATGGACTAGACGATGTAAATATAGCAATATTGAACGATGATTATAGGATCATAGACTCCTTTATAGAAGGCAGAAAAATACGTTTAGTTATGGCAAAAGGGGCAATCGCTGATATTCTTCGTGAGCGCGAAAAGAAAATATACACTATAGGAGAAAAAACCTATAATGTTGAAATTGCAAGTATTGAAACAGCAACAAATAAAGTAAAGTTCAAAGTGAATGGTCAAGAGACGTCTCAGTTAGAAGAGGGAAATATCGAAAGTATTGATGCCGGTGTTTTCATAGGGATGAATGATATTATAACAAACACGAATGATCCTCAGGGAAGCGGCGTCAAGTTCTTCATAGGAGCAAGTGTTATAGAGTTTATTGACGAGAATTATGAAGATGATTCTTTTACAAGAGATGTAAGCTTCAATAAACAGAAAATGGAGGATGCATTTATTAAGATATCAGCATCTTTGGTTGGAGAAGTGCTGAAGATTTCAAGCATGAAATATAGATTAACAAATACAAAAAAAGTCTATGCCAAGCCTGGAGAAGGCGTCAAAAGTAATCTTCGTAAGCCAGAAGGTATGCTTGCGGACTGGGATATACGTTTTACAGGGTTTGAAAATGCAGCGACAACTAAGATAATGCTGATTTCTTCGACTGCTAATGATGAATATCGTCTGGAATTCACAACACCAGAAGATAAACTTACAAACATACCTTTTGTTTCAAATGTAGGAAGCTTTAAGCTAGGAGACAATACAAAAGATTTAATTATCGTAGAGGGTTCAAGCACCACAGATTTTAATATTGATAGAAATGATTACTTTGTTCTTACTACAGCAAACACCAAGAATGGAAAAACTTATGTTTTAACATATGATTCTATCAACAGCGAAACAAACACAATTACATTTACCGAAATTGGAGGATCAACGAGGTCAGCAACTTACACGAATGGCTCAGGATCTATTCTTGGAGAAGGAACAATCTCTCTTGGAATCATAGCTGCAAAGTTCTATGTAGAAGCCGCATCACCAAATAGATTAGCCATAGACCTGAATGGTGATAATGATGTTGCAAGTGACCAAATGGATATTATCACTAAGGGGGGAGGAATACTTGATGTAGGCACAACAAACACACCTTCAGCACCTTATGATATCACGCTCACGACTGACGGCAGTCAATTCGAAGAGACAACAACATCAGAAACATTAACATTTACAATACAAACATCACAAAGCACAAAAGTAGGCCTCTCAGAAACTGTCGGAAATCTCGCTACAGTGAAATCTAATAATAATCACGTGATGGGTGTGTCGAATTATGGTGTTCGGGTAGACTTGCTCGCGAGTCAGGATAAGTCAGACTCTCTCTCTCTAGAGTATCCTCTTTCGCAACTATTTGCCAAAGTAGTTATTGATGTTGGAGCAGGCGCAAAAATTAAGACAAAGGTGGAAGATTCAAAAGAAACACAATGCACTAACAAAAAACAAGATAATGATGAGACTGGCATAGATTGCGGCGGTTCATGCGAACAATGTCCTACGTGTTTCGACGGCATTAAAAATCAGGAAGAAACAGGTATAGACTGCGGCGGCACATGTCCAAAACTATGCTCCCCAGAACAACCACAAGTATCAGATGTGTGTAATGGTTGTTTGCAGACCTTAGAAAAAGGAAAGAAAGAATGTCTATCGTTTGGTGCAATTGTAGGTACTCTGTATTGTGAAAGAGCAGGTTTGTTGGTCCCACTAAAGAAGAACGGGGAAGTATGTGTGGAAAATTATGAGTGCAAAACAAAACGATGTGAAGAAGGCAAATGTGGAAGAAAAATGACTGTTGGCCTTTTTGTCATGAATGCGGGTATGATTCTTTTGATCCTTATTATTCTTTATTATGTATTTATGCTCTTGAAATAGACAACCTTTATAAATTGCCGTTCTAGAGCATCTATCTATGTCCAGAAAGAAAGAAGAAATGGAGCGTCAGCAGCAAATCGCTGAAGAAATTCGACGTGTTCGTCTGCCAAGAGACAAAGAAACTTTAGGCATTCTAGATCAAAGATTAGGTGCTTCCCGTATGCGTGTTCGATGTATGGATGGAAAAACAAGAATTTGTAGAATCCCTGGTAGATTAAAGAGAAGAATATGGGTGCAGGAAGGAGACACTCTATTAGTCGAACCTTGGGAATTGGGAGGAGATGAAAAAGGAGACATTATTTTCAAATATAAACAAACACAAGTATCTTGGCTTCAGAGAAATGGTTATTTGAAACAATTGGAAGAGTTCCAAGAATTCTAAGATGTACGAAGAAGAATTAAAAATACCTAAAGAGCGTATTGCAGTATTAATTGGTAAAAAAGGAGAAACAAAGAGGGCTATAGAAAGAAGAACAAAGACAAGAATCAAGGTTTCTAAAGAAGGAGATGTGCAAATAACAGCGGAAGAAAGTGTCAACACATTTATTGCAGTTCCTATCCTAAAAGCCATAGGAAGAGGGTTTAACCCGGAGATTGCAGTTTTATTGGTGCGTGACAATTTTCATTTAGAAGTTGTGGATCTCCGTACATTTGCAAAAGACTCAAAGGCAAAATTGCAGCGCATTCGTGCAAGACTTATAGGTACTCAGGGAAAGGCATGGAAAATGATTGAGCAGTTGACAAATTGTCATCTTGCTGTTCACGGAAGAACTGCTGCAGCTATTGGAGGAGTTGAAGGAGTGCAGATTGCAAGGCAGGCTGTAGAAAAGTTATTGGGAGGCTCTCCACACAGCAATGTTTATCGATTTATTGAGTCGCAGATGGAAAATATTCATAAATAGTTCTCACAAAAAATTTATAAAGCCATGAACAGAAGATTGCTTTCGTGGCGCAAACAAAAGAAAAGAGAGAGACAACAAAAATCAAGGCGCAAGAATTAGCCAAAGAGCAAAAACAAGTCAGTGTTTCTGAGTTTTTCCTTAAAAACAGGCATTTGCTTGGGTTTGATAATCCTCTGAAAGCATTGTCAACTACAGTGAAGGAATTGGTGGATAATTCTCTTGATGCTTGTGAAGAAATGCCTGTCTTGCCTGAAATTCTTGTAGAGTTGCGTCAAACTGCGGAAAATAAATTTCTTATCATCGTTGAAGATAATGGTCCGGGAATTACTAAGGAACAATTGCCAAATGTTTTTGCTCGTTTGCTCTATGGGAGTAAATTCCATGCTATGAAGCAGGGTCGAGGGCAGCAGGGAATTGGGGTTTCTGCATCTATCCTCTATGGTCAATTAACAACAGGAAAGCCTGCTCGTATCACTTCTAGGATTGATGTCAAACATCCAGCACATTTCATTGAATTGCGCATTAATACTGCAAAAAATGAGCCAGACGTTCTAACAGAAAAAGAAATTGAATGGCTGAACAAAGAGCACGGTATTCGTGTAGAAATTGAATTGGAAGGAAAATACCAAAAAGGAAAATTAAGCGTTGACGAATATATGAAGCAGAGTGCAATTTCTAATCCACATACAGAATTTACATATATCAACCCATTAAAAGAACGTGTTACTTACAAGCGTGCAACAAATCAGATGCCAAAGCCAACAAAGAAGATTCAGCCGCATCCTCATGGTATCGAGCTCGGCGCGTTAATGCAGATGATGAAGGCTACCAAAGCGAAAACCATGTTGCAATTCCTTACTAATGAATTTTCTCGAGTTTCTTCAAACGTAGCTCACGAAATTCTAACAAAGGCGCAGATTGGACAAGAAATAAAACCTGTTGATGTAGCTCATGAACAGGCTGAGAGATTATTCAAAGCGATTCAAGAAACAAAAATCATGGCTCCGCCAACAGATTGTTTGAGCCCTATTGGAGAGGAGATTTTAATTGCTTCTTTGAAGAAAGAATTTCCAGCGGAGTTCTTTGCTTCTACGACGCGTTCCCCTTCAGTCTATCGAGGTATTCCATTCCAAGTAGAAGCTGCCATCGCATATGGTGGTTCATTGCCTAAAGAAGAACTAGTTCGTTTAGTTCGTTTTGCTAACAAAGTCCCATTGCAATATCAACAGTCCGCATGCGCGACTACTCGATCAGTGATTAATACCATGTGGAGAAATTATGGTCTGAACCAAAGTAAAGGTGCTATTCCTTCAGGTCCGGCAGTAATTGTAGTGCATATAGTTTCAGTATGGGTTCCATTCACATCAGAGTCTAAAGAGGCTATTGCTCATTATCCTGAAATAATTAAGGAAATCAAGTTGGCAGTACAAGAAGTTGGCCGTAAGCTGTATTCTTTCGTGCGTAAGACAGTGCGCATGCGGGAACAAAAAGAGCGTGCATCGTTATTCGATGGTTATATTCCTGAGTTGGCAAGTACTTTAGCAGTTTTGACAGGTGCTAAAAAAGCAGAGCTAGAAGAAAAGCTTAAAGAGCGATTGAAAAAAGATTTACCATTGATATTGGAGCAACAAGTATGAACGAAAGGAAAAAATCTGCAGATGCATTGAAAGAATTTGGTGAAAAGATAGTTCGTGACATCAAAGCAGGCAAGAATCCAGCGATTGATCTGTTAGTGCGTGGTCTCTCCAATGTTGAATTCGATAAAAAATCAAAGACGTTAATGTTAGGTAAGAAAATGGCTCAGCGTACATTCTTCAACGTAGCTCATTCTAAAAAGTTTTTGCAGACAGTGGAAGTTGCTAAAATCAGTAAAGACTTGATTGAAGAAGGAAAGCACGCATCTCTGAGAGATGTCTTCTACATGGCTAAAAGAACTATTCCTAATACTAAAATTAACTTAGTTGATGAGCAAGCAGAATCTGATGATGTCATCGAAGATTTAGAGGTCATCACAACCTTATCTCGTGAAAATTTACACGTCAATGCCAACAAAAATGGTTCAGTGGCTGGTAAAGTCATTATTGAGGACCGTGGCGACACAATTGATTGGTCAAAAATGGGTTCTGGTGGTTGGAGTATTCCTTCGAACACAGAAGAATTGAAATTCAAAAAAGTTGATGCAAAATATATTCTCTACATGGAGAAAGCTGCTGTATGGGAGCGCTTGCATGAAGATAGATTCTGGGAAAAGCAAAATTGCATTATCATGTCATCACAAGGGCAGACTACTCGTGGTATTCGTCGATTATTGCAGCGCTTATATGAAGAACACAAATTGCCTATTTATGTCTTAACAGACTTGGATCCATGGGGTCATTACATTTATTCTGTTATCAAATACGGATCGATCAACTTGGCGCATATCTCGGAGCGCATGGCTATTCCTGGAGTTCGTTACTTAGGCATCAGAGTCGGTGACATCGACAAATATGGCTTGCGAAAGAATTTGATCCAATTGAATGAGAATGATACTAAGCGTCTCAAGCAGATCATGGAATACGACTGGTTTAAGGACAATAAAGAATGGCAGAGGGAGTTTGAAGCGTTCAAGAAGCTCAATGCCAAAGCAGAAATTCAGGCGCTTTCCGCTCAAGGTATTAGTTTCATCTCGAACAAGTATCTCCCCGAGAAAATTAAGAACCAAGATTTCTTAGACTAGTCATAAAGTTTTTAAACGTTCTAAAACGCTGTCTAGCTACTGCCACCGTAGCTCAGCCTGGAATGTATAAGCGATTGCTTGTATATGGGCATTAGAGCTCCTGTCTTGTATCTCGTCAAGAGAACAGGGGGGCGTGGGTTCAAATCCCTCCGGTGGCTTTCATAATGTTTAAATAGATAAAAAAATAGGCAAAAGAGTGAAAAAAGAAAAGGGGAAAATTAAACTGGGTGGGTTTGAATTATTTTGTTTAATTCTTTTTGCATATCCCTTGCTTTTTATTCCGATGTTTATGTCTGCTTTAAGTAATCTAGAGTCCATGTCGCAACTATTTCAGAATCCTCTATTGATCTTCTTTGTACCATCACTTGTTTTAAGTGTAGTGCTTCTTATTTATAATCTCTACAATCCTTTGATGTGGATAAATATGAAAATAGAGAAGAAATGGAAATTATGCGCTATTCTGTCCTTAATAACACTCATTATTGCTTTAGCAAATCCTTTAATGGGTTCTACAGGTATTGGTTATTTTATTTTCAAGTTTATTTTTTGGTTTATAGGCGCATTTCTACTGTTTACTGGAGCAAATACTTTAGCTTTATTTCTGCAGGGAAAAGCTGTGTTTAAAACTTCAAATAGTAAGAAATAGTTCTTTGTTGAAGGGCTACCGGAAGTTCCACATATCTATAGTTTTGTCCACTAAAGTGTCGAAGAAGCTTTCTTGGTAAGTAATTAAGAGAGGGATGATATCTGTTGAAGGTATGGCTAATCTATAATAGGTTTCTTTTTTTCTCACGAGTGTAATAATCTTTTGTTGAACTAATTTAGAAAGGTGCCAAGAAACTGTTGAAGGGGACAAACCCAAGAATTGTGCAACCTCATGTTGTTGGCGTTCCTTGTCAAGGAGAAAAAGTAAAATATGCCGTATATGTCTCTGTCGCAGGAGAGCCAAGAGATATTTGTCTTTGGAAGAAAAAGTATTGGAAAAGTAGCGTATCTTATTGCCATCTTTTTGTGTACTAATGAGTTTCTCTTTGGCTAGATAATGGAGGTGATATTGTAAGGTGGTTGCTGGAGTGTTACTCTTTCTTTCCAGCTCATGAAAATTGCATCCAGAATATTGTTTCACCAATGCATAAATCTTTCTTCGAGACTCTAAAGTAAGTATCTCATGATGTTTGTCAGAAGAGAATGCAGACATAAAGCCTCATTTTTTGACTATGCCCAAAAAGAAAACAAGAAGTATGACAAAGTCAAAGATGCCGGTTATAGGATCAACCCAGGACCACTCTGCAAAGAAGAGCTCATGAGTCATGAGAAGTCCTTTGATCGCAAAAAGCAGGAAGGCAAAGCTGACATACTGGAGACGTTTATTGTTAGTATGTCTATAGCCGGAATAGGTCAGGAGAAAGAGAACAAACGATAGAATACCACTAAGAAGATTAAGCAGATTTTCAAGTTCGAGATTGAGAAACATGACGTCATCATTATCTTCTTCTGCGAATACACTCAAAGAAAAAAGAACTAAGAGCAGCAAGCTCAAGTGAACAAGTTTCATCATAATAAGATCTCTTCAGACTTTAAAAAAGTAATGAAAAAAGAAAAAAAAGTTAGTCATCATCATCTTCATCATCACCCCATTCAATCTCAAGGACATCACCAGTTAATCCATCAACTTCTACTTCAACAGTGTCTCCTTGGGCGCGAATCGTAATCCCATATATCAGTCGTCCGTCTTCTCGTTCAGCTTCAAAGTCAATAACAGAGCCGCTGCCGATAGTTTCTAAAGCAATAGCCTTAGCTTGCTCTTCAGTAAGTCTGCCGTTAATGGTTTGTAGTTGTTCTAGAGAGATGTCTTCATCTTGTTCGTTTTCATCATCATCTGCTTCTCGCACATGAACATAAGAGTTCATTTTTCCGACAGATGTAGCAGTGTTTGCTGTAGTGCTTTCATCATCCTGATGACCTAAGATAAAAAAAGAATTAAAGCCTATCAGCACGACAAATACGACGCTTAATACTATTTTTTCAAGAGTACTGGTCATAATATATCCTCCTTGGTGTTGTATGGGATGCAGAATCATAAAAGATTTATATAGATCATAGTTCAATCATCGAAATATATTTATTTTCATTTGTAGTTATTCAAAAGTGAAAGCGAATGCTTTTAAGAGACCATCAGCTTGCAAATGAATGGTTTGTACTCATCACCACCATCACGATCCGCCTTCTTGTGAACAAAAGTCAATAGACAAAAAAAATATTGCAGATGAGCCTATTGTTCTCCCAGGAAGTCCGTTCTGGAACGTATTTAGAAGATTTGGAAGAGATCAAACCATAGCCACAGTTATTGATATAGTAGGTACAGGAATAGTAAGTCTATTCATAACAAATATACTCTTTCTTTCTTTAACTGGACCAATTATTGAAAAAATAGGATTTTTTATAGGAAATATAAAAGATGCTATAGCTATATACAAAACAACAACCAAAGAAAAAAGAAAATCATTCTCTTCTTATTTATTTCATGGAATAAAAAAAGGCTCTGTAAGTCTTATTGAAGATCTAGTAGTTCATGATCCTATCTATATCCTAATTATGTACTTTGGATTATCAACATACACTTCTACTCCTATATGGTTGCTTGCTGGAGCGGCATTTATCTTTTCTATATTTGTCGTTGCGTTCATTGAAAATATTATCGATGAGTATAGATTTAGTAGACTAAAAAAATCTTTAATCAATTCTGGGTTTAAGAGTGAATCTTTTTTAGAGTCGAGATTTCTTATTCAGAAAAATAATAATATAAATGAAATGATCAAAAAATTAAAAAAACACTTCAATTTAAAGTTAGTAAATAGACAAATATACGAAGATGACTATTTAGATCATAATTTTACTCATTATTCTGGAAGAAAGCCCAAAGTAAGGATTCGATCAATAAAAGATACAAAATTAAAAAATATAGGAAGGCTCGAATTAAGTTATTCACGACATTATGAGCTTGATAAAAAAGATATTCATCAATGGAGGTTTTTCCCAGCTAAAAAAGAAAAGTTTTCATATAATTTGGATAAAAAATATAATCTTTCAGAGTTGAAGAAAAAAGAGTTAAGATGGTTTACAAAAAAGTTAGCTATACAAAAAGGGTCGCAAAAAATTAATTTTAAGATAATTCTTTATTATAAGAATAAGAACAGCAATGAATTAATAATCTCGATCGATGAAGTGAAAGGATTAGAAAACTTATACATTCTTGAAGTCAAGGTCGTAAATGATATTATACTGTTAAGGAAAGTAATGCGATTTGTTATGTTAGAATTTCCAGTTATTCAAACAACAAGAGAAAAGTCGGAGTTACAAGAATAGTATGTCCTTAGAAGGTATATATGCCAGAAATAACCAAAAAATTTATCCCAATTAGTAGAAAAGACTGGCGAGCATGGCTCAAGAAAAATCATAAGAAAGAGAAACTCATTTGGCTTATACATCATAAACGGCATACAAATAAGCCTTTTATTTCTCATCGAGAATCTTTGGAAGAAGCAATCTGTTTCGGATGGATAGACACAATTGTTAAGAGTATAGATCATAACACTTTTGCAAGATGTTTTGTCAGAAGAACAGAAAAAAGTAGATGGAGCGGCAATACTTTATCTTACGCGCAAAAAATGATTAAAGAAAAGAAGATGACTACAGAAGGATTGAAGAGATATAAGGAAGGTCTGAAAAAGCCATCATTAGACTTGGGTATTCCAAAGAATCTAGAGCCACAACAAGACTTACTAGAAGCATTACAAAAGAAAGATATGCTAGAACGATTCCATGCCATTGCCCCATCCTATAAAAGATATTATGTCCGTTGGATTGAAAGAGCTAAAAAACCAGAGACTAGACAAAAGAGAATAATTCTAGCAGTAGAACAGATAGAGAAGAACCGAAAGCCGGGAAACAATTGAGCTCTCTTTGAGTTAACTTTAAAAAGCTGTTCTGGGAACCTATTCTTCGTGAGCCCGTAGTCTAGAGTCTTGGTAAAAGACGGATAACGGTTATGACGTCTCCATGACATGGAGAAGGTCACAGGTTCAAATCCTGTCGGGCTCACTTATTTTTCTTCATAGAAAGTATAAATCAACACAGTTAATAATAACTAAAAAACAACAGTAGATCCGACTGAAATAGAGGTTAATTCTAAGAGAATTAAAGAGGAAAACACATAAGTGCTCTCCTCTCGCATGTATTTTGTGATAACATGCGAAAAAGACTAGACTTACAGAGCATAAAAAACTTACTGATTTCAGCGAGAAACTCGCTGAACTCTCAGCTTACGCTGAGCAGAACAAAACAAGTCACATACACTGAGAAACAGTATTTTGATCTGGTGAGCTTCTTGAGTGTATTTGGCTGCTGCGCTTTCAAATCTTTAACACTTTTCTACACTCTTTGAAGTTCTAAGGCTTCGTTTTGCATTTCTTTAAATATGGCTAACGCTTTTGACATTCTGCTAGTTGTTATATTTTGAGGTTTTTTCTGCTCTAGTTCAGAACCTTTAATGACATAGTAATAAATAAACGCTAAGTAAACTTTCTTATGCGTGTCTTTTGTTCCTTCAGGATGTTTTTTATCATCAAGTCCCAACAGATATTCAACTTCAAAAAACATGGAATAATAACTTGAAGTAACAATCCAAATCGTTACTGTATCGTTATCTTCTAGTTCTTTTGTCTGCTCTAGTTTATCGAGAAGGTAAACCGCCAAAGCAAAAGAATCTTTAGCTTTCTTCCTCGAGTGCTCTAAAAAAGCAGAAGTCGAACTGCTCCAAGTCTGATTATTATCCCATTCCTTAAATAATTTCTTCGCTTGTTCAATATCCTTTTGTTCTAACATAGGTTTTCACCATAGCATAATAGTGTTCTGTTCCAATAAGTACCAGCCCATATTGGAAGGCTTCTCTGCCCACAGTATACTTCTGGTTTAACATATCTATAAAATTTTTTGCTGCTACTAGCTTGAAATCTTTTTTTACTATCGGATATAGTTTTAAGGATTTATTAATTTTTTCCTTGTATGCCTCAATATCTTCTCTATCAGGTACAATAAAAAGTAAGTCAATATCAGATTGTTTTTTAGATTGTTTTTTAGACTTTTCTTTAGCATAAGAGCCAAAGAGGATTAAAACATAGAATCTTCCAGCTAACGCCTCTTCTATTTCTCTTACAAGAAGAGCAAGCTGAGGATATTTTTTTAGAAAGAGATTTTTCTCGTAGAGTATCGCTGAACTTAGTTTTTCTACTTTGGCATGCTCAAAATCTATAGAGGCAAGACTCGCTTTTCCTTTCTTTTTCAGCGTTAGTAATTTTTTTCTGACTAAGTTTGGAATTAGTTTATGCACTGTCACATAAGATAATCTCGTATCTACTGCAATTTGATGTAAGCTCTTGCTTTCAAGCGGTGTCCTTAATAGATTACCTATAATTTTATTTTTTGTATCTTCATAATTTTTCATGTTATACACTTAGTACATAACTTTTTTTGGTATATAATAAAGGAGCATTTTTGCCATGACAAATACCTTCTAAGTGGTCATTTATTGCTTAATTCCAAACAGATTCTCGAAACTCCAGGACTATATTTTCCACATTCTACAAGATTGACTCTCTTAAAACGTTGCTGATATGCTTTCTTGACTATGAGAAAATCAGTTTCAGCTACAAACAAATACAGATAAATTTTTCCCTTTGGTTTCAGCACTTTGAGAGCAAGATCTAAATATTCTTCGGCTTTTTTTGGCAGAGGCAGAAGAATTTTATCAAACTTCTCCCTGAGTTTAGGCACTATATTTGTCACATCACCTAACCGAGGAATAACATTTGTCAATTTGTTTCTTTGCGCATTTTCTAGCGCATACTTGTGTGCCTGTCTGTTGACTTCGATGCCATAGACTACTTTCGGCTTGCCGTTCTTTGCAATCGTACAAGGGAATGGACCTATGCCTGAAAACATCACCAATATCTTATCGTCTTTCTTCACTTGGTGAGCAACACGAAGACGCTCCGAGCCAGTTCTCGCTGAGAAATAACAGGACTCAACGTTTAATCGCAGGGATGTTGCATTTTCTCGATGGATTGTCTCTTTTGTTCTTTCGCCAGCCATGATTGCTATCTTTGGCGTACGATATTTTCCCGTGTATTTTCCTGTTTTCTTCGCGACGGTCTTGACATGTAGATTGAGGTGCATCAATGCTTTGGCAATAATCTTTTCCTTATTCTTGAGCTCTTTGGGAAATTCGTTGAAGATAGCAATAGATCCTACTGTGTCAAATGCTCTTGGGACTAAGGCAAGCTGCTCTTTGTTCAATTTTTTCTTCAAGAGTTCATGGAGTTTCATGTTAGATCACTATGAGATAGGTCGCTGCGATCATTAAGATTGAGGCAAGCAGTTTTCTTTGGAGATGATGCTCATGGAATAACTCCCCGCCGATTAGAACCACTAACAATGTAGATAATGAGGATAATGTGACTACTAAGGATACTGGGCCATCCTGCAAGGCCAGATAATAAATATAATTTGCCCCTATATTAAAACCTGTGATGACTAAAAGTGGAAACATTCTTGTTTTGAGAGCATGGGTGATTCCTAGGGAGCTTTTTCTTTTGTAGAGAAGAATGATTATAAAATTCAGAGCCATACCAACGCGTGTGAGAAAAAATAAAGCTTCTGGATTTATTTGATTGATGGGTACTATCAAGATGTCTGGGTTTAAGGCAATTTTCTCTAAGATAACAATGATTGCAGAGGCTACAATAGCTATAAATGTGGAGATCATATATTTTGACTTAAACTTCTTAAGAATTTTTTTGAGTCTCGCTCTGTGTATGCCGAGCTCAATGATGTATGAACCTGCAACCATCAAAGCAATGCCTATCCAGTTTTTTATGGAGATTGTTTCTCTCAAGATCAGGACACTTAAAATGACACTGAAAATCAAGGCAAGGTTCATAAGAGGAGCAACTTCTGAAGACTCTAAGTGCTTGAAGGATTGCGCTAAAAAGATAAAAAAGACTGTCAATAATATAGAAATCGTGTATAACCAAAGCCATGTGCCTATTGTGTAATTGAAAGAGAGACCTTTCACCAGAGGGAAAGAAAATATGGTCACTAGACAGCTCATGATCGCCAAATATTCCAGAGCATGCTCTTTATGGATGGTTCTTGAAAAGATCAGCATGTAGATGGCAAAGAAGACGGCTGAGATTAAGGCGTATAATATCCAAGTCACTTGAAGAAGTCACCTAATCCTTTCTGCTCTTTTTTCTTGGTTGTTGACTGCAGCTTTTCCAATGTCATATCGACGCGCTCTGGAGAGAACTCATGACGATCCACCAAGATTTCTTTTATTTTGTCTACATCAGGTTTTCCCCACTCGAGATTATACTCCTTCGTCACTGGCATTTTTTTGAACAACTCCATGATCTCTTTCCAATCGAAATCTGCTTCTACTTCACGAAAGAGTTGCTCCATAGAATCGTTTTTCTTCACTAACTTTAAGGCTGTTTTAGGGCCTACACGATGGATGCCTGGATGATAATCAGTTCCTACTAAGACAGCAATAGCAATCAATTGATCTTGTGTGATATCCAATGACCTCAACACTTCTGGCAATTCTATGATCTCTGGTGTGATCTTGACATAATTCCCGTTAGGTAATTTTCTACGTTGTGATAAGGTTAAGTTAGTGATAACTCTTGGACAACCATGCATCAAGACATCCGCATCTGATGTTGCCGCCGCATAGACGTCTCCTTGCTGGCACATATATGCAATTTGCGCGTCTGATTCAGAAGGTGCCTGGATTACTGGGAGACCCATAGCTTCCATGAGCTCTTGCGCTTCTGCGACCATTTCTTTAGATAATCGAGTTGTTTGTTTCGCATACTTCGCCATGGATGTTATGTCTTCATCTTCTTGTGCCTGCTTTAATTTCTCTTCAGCTAGTTCTTTTCTGTGAGCACGCTGCTCTTGTTCTTTGATCTTCAAGATAGGGGCTTTGCCATCAAGCACAATAACCAATTGGATATTTCTCTGCATCAAATTCGTAAATCTTGTCCAAATACCCATCAAGTGACTGGTGATTCTTCTTTGAGAGTCCATCAACGGCGTACCGTCTGGTTGTCGAATAGATGATAAGAACTGGTAAGCACTATTGGAGAAATCTATAGCTATTTTTTTCCCTTCAAGGAATTCAAACTTAATTTCTTTTCTTGGAATGATCT
>DATDXZ010000082.1:0-8174 GCA_035289145.1 Candidatus Nanoarchaeia archaeon | reverse complement strand
TAACACGAGAAGTTAAAGCGTGGACAAAAAGAAGAAACAGACAAAGGAAGAAGATTAATTGGTCATTCACAAAACAGAAAGCTGATAAAAAATTAGGGAAATATTATGTTTCATAATTAATGTGTCGAGGTACTAGGCTATCATTGCCATCATAAGCTTTATGCAGTTTTTCTAGACTCCATGAAATCTTTATTTGTGTAATATTGTTTATTCTTTGTTCTATCTTTTTATCTGCTTTCAATGCTTCGATAATAGTCCCAATATCTTCATCATTTTCTATCTGAGAGATCCTTATGAGTATCAAGCTTGCGAGTATTTTAATTTCCGAGTAGTCTTGTATGTTGTTCTGTAGTAATTTTATTGTGCTCTCTAAATCATTCATTAATTGTACAAGATGCACTCTGATTTTATTAAAATGCTGAATAACACCTAAAGATGCATAATCAATACTTCGTGTTTTATTAGGATATCTTGACTCTAAAGGTGTAGTGGCTATGGCAAGAGGCAATAACAGGTAACCTAAACCATTGCAAATCTTCACGAGTAGGTGAAGGTCAAAGGGCAAAAGAAGAGTTTGTGATAGTTGAATGATGCCTTTGTATTTCTTTTTTGAAAGCTCCTTAGAAGAAAGAATAACTACTTGTTCATATACCTCCAAATGTTTTTCCATTTCTTTATCAATAATAGTTATTTTTTGCATTGCTGTGGGATTTTTTTCATAGTTCTCAAGAGCTTCTAATTGTGAAGCATACTTTGTTAAATCAACATTTTCAGGTAATCCAGTCAAAAAAGGTACGTCGTCTCCCTTTCTTAACATGTGTGCATGAACTCGAAAGGCAAAATGCCCAACTTTTGGGCGTAAATCATCTTCTACATGATAGCAAAAATAAAGACTGTAAGCCTTCGTCAGTTTTTCTACAGCTTGTTGAAGATTATTTCCTACAAGCTCTAAATATGTTTTATCGAAGCTATCCTTAGCTAGTGCGAGATCTTGTTTTGCACGATTGATATATTCCAGAACTTTAGTAAGGTCTTCAGGCTTAGAAGTAACTAGTTTTGCTAATGCTGAGGTAGACTCTCGTAGCTTTGGTTGTTTTTTCTTATACTCTTTTATAAGCTTTTTATCAAGTTGTAATTGGCGAGTTACAAGGTCAGTTGCCTCGGGGCTAAAAATAAGTGCTACTCTTTCTTCTGGACCACATAGTTGTAGAGTACTTTCTTCTTCTAAAATAAGGAAATTAAGTAAATGTTGGAGATAATCAACATCAACTGAGATGGCAGATTTTTTACCTTCAGCAATTAACTCTTGGATTATTTCTATGGCTTCATTTTTTTCTGTCCTGTTTTGTTCTTTTTGTTCTAATGACATGTAGTACAGCATCTGTTAATTTCTATATAAAGTTTTATATAGCATTTTAGAAACCTAGACTATACTGAGAAAAATGCACCCTCTATTCAAATGGATAAAGAAGAACTCTGGCGTATTATTACGCTTATTCTGGTTAACGCTAATAAGTGCAATGCTATTTGGGATATATCAAAACCAAGACCCTTACGTAAGAATAGAAGAATATTCTACAGCTACCGCAATTCCAGGCGGATATACTTATGATATTAGAGTTAATCAGGATTATCAAAACCCTAGACTAGATAGAGTAGAATTAGTTTTGCTTAAGTATGCAGAACAATCTCAATATGGTTATGTCTGTTTTCGTGATAACGGAACAAAAATTAATGACGCTTTTATCAAGGATCTTTCTATACGTATTGACTACTCGGGTATAGAAAAAACAGTCGCCAATATAAGTAACAGAGACTATTCTTTCTTACAAGAGCAATGTTTTCATATTATTGATAGAACAAACATTACTTGGAATTGGATATTCTCATCGAACATTGAATTCACTAAGGCTTTTTTGAATCACCCCAATGCTGAAGGAACAGTATTCTCGCCGAATTTAGTCACTTACCTTAAAAAAGGAGGACTAACTTATTATATCATTGTAATTTTTATTTGTTTCTTCATATCTGGACTTTTCTTGTATTCTTTAACACGAATCAATTCTTTTATATTTGAAGGATTTAAGGGCTCCAGAAAAACCACTTATGTCTGGATGGATAGACTTCTTTTTATAATTTATATTATTATTTTATTTGGTGTTGGATGGATACTCATTCTTTTCTTTTGAACGCTTTAAACTCATTTCCTATAGTTAAACCGCTCTGACTAACAACAACTTGATAATTGTTATAATCCATTTGTGTTGGTGCTGGTAGTTGAGCAGCAACTTGACTTAAAATCTGCTCCATTGTTTGCATGCGTAATTCCATTTCTTGTGTCTTTTTCTCTTGTTCTCCTTTTAATCTCTCTGCTGCGCCCACACTTACTACAGTTTTACAATTTCCACAAAAGTCATTTGTTACTGGATTGGTAAAATTGCATTTGTAACAAGACTTAATCACTAGGATTGGTTCTTGTTGTGGTTTACCTTTGTGATGTTTCAATCTAAAGAAGTCGTGCACATCTTCATCGACTAAATGAGAATAGGTTCCTAATTGTTTACTGTCATTCGTCCAACCAAATCTTCTCTTTGCTAATCCATCACCCATTCCTGATTTACCATCTAAAGTAACTCTACTATGACGAATGTAATGTGTTCTAGGACGTTTGTTAATACCTGCTTTCTTGTAAATTTGTTGAACCATCTTGCGGATAGCAGCATATTTCATAGGACGCACTTCATTCTTTAACTGGAGCGTCCATAGGGGTGCTTCTTTATTGTTCTTTGCTGGATGCTGATTAAGCCATATAACGAGATAGGGGATGCTATAGAATATAATGACTGTACGTTCTCCAGTTTTTCCATTCAATCGTATAAAATACTCAGACTCTTCTGTCTTATCATTAATCTTCTGTGTGATGATATCCTTAATCTGCATGTTTGCTAATTCACCGACTCTGCACCCTACTTCCGATTGTAATGCAAACATTGCTTTGTCACGTGCATATTCTACTGCTTCAATTCCTCTCTTGATTTCTTCTTCAGTAAGCAGTTCTTCACGTTCTATTCTTGATTGGTCTTTCTTCTTGACATAGGTTTTAATCCAACGAACATTTGAAGGATATTCTTTTACTTGTAAGTAGTCTTTTGTGTGTTGGAGATACTTTATGAACTTCTTGAGAACAACTTTGTATACCTGCCTTGTATAGGGATTCTTATGATAGTCGTCAATCCATAGCACAATGCGCTGAATATCATCATCAGTAAATGTATCGA
Organism: Candidatus Nanoarchaeia archaeon; assembly: GCA_035289145.1. Classification (GTDB taxonomy): domain Archaea; phylum Nanobdellota; class Nanobdellia; order SCGC-AAA011-G17; family UBA489; genus JACOVP01. Next base: position 4,896 of record DATDXZ010000082.1, on the reverse strand, counting down.
AGTCTTTCTTGAGCAATAAAGCGAAGCTTTTACACACTTCCATGTAACGTAATCTTCTGCACTTACTTAATCCTTCTAAACCGCTTACGGTATCAAAATCTAGAATCAGTTGTGTATTCTTAATACTCAAGAACTCTATTCTCTGTCTTAATGGGTTGCGGTATTCTATAAAACCTTCTTGTGCTTTCTGCAACCCTTCTTGGTATTTTGAACGTACTGTGTTATGTTTACGTTCATGATTGTAGATGTCTACTTTCTGTGCCATACCTCATGCAACTCCATTTTTTGTTTATATATGAGGTAGCACGGGTTTACCAAAAAGGTAAGGGCGTTAAATTAATGAGCATACGCTCTCACCGGGATTTGAACCCGGGTTTAAGGCTCGAAAAGCCTTCGTCCTTGACCACTAGACGATGAGAGCTTATAAACAACGAGCTTGTTGACAATTTATAAAGTTAACTCCAATCTCTTTTTCTTCACTACTGCTCTTGAATAAGAAACACATATAAAGAATTTTTTGCTCTTGAACCCATGACTCGTCGTGGAAGAATTCTTCGCGCAGCTCCAAGCGTTCAGAGACCTTCTTTAGAAGGAACTGTCGGCAGATGCTGGGCGTCTCAGGAAATCAGACAAGCTATTCACGATGGCCAAATTATTGTACCTGAATTTTCTGAAGCTAGAATTCAACCTTCCTCTTTTGAACCTACCATAGGCGATGAAGCATTTCTTCTTGATACTGAAGGAGGAGGTATTTTTTCTCCTGCAAGAGACAAATCTATCTACCATTCTCTTTTAGAAATTCCCAATAGAAGAAGACAACGTATCGATCTTCAAAAAAATCCTGTGCTTCGCAACGGATTTAGTTATTTGATTCCTCTGCGAGAACGCCTTGCTTTTACAGAACCTGTTTTCCTGCGTGCATCACCAAAAAGCAGCATAGGCAGAGTGTTCACACACGTGCGCGCTTTGACTGACTATGTACCAACACTAGATGAAGCCTTTCTCTCTTCCGACCAACCTCGCTCTCCTCTTCAATCATGGCTTTTGGTTCAACCTCTGAAATTTGATGTTGTGGTCGTTCCTGGACTAAGTTTACATCAACTTCGTATTTTTACCGGTCATGGCGCAAGATTAGACGCATTAGAGCTTTATAAAGAACTTCAGCATCGACCTTTACTTTATGTTAGAAATACGGAAGGAGAGTTATGTCCGGTTGCTCATGAAATCCGAGAAACAGGAATCGCACTTCACCTGGATCTTCGGGGAAAAAATACTTCAGGCATTGTAGCTTTGCGCGCAAGACCCAATGCAACACCTATAGATCTTACACAATCTGCTAAACACAACCCTGAAGACTATTTTGAACCTCTTAAATCAGCAAATGGAACTCTAACCATCAGACCAGGCAGTTATTATCTTCTTGCCTCTCGAGAAGTTTTTTCTGTTCCTCCAAATAGAAATGTTGAGTTAGGAGTTCACTCTGATGCAAGCTTTCGCGGTCCACGTCATTTTGCCGGATTTGTGGACAATGGATTTACTGGAGACTTAGTTCTCGAATTACGCATTGATGAACCAACACTTGTTGACCTTCGTGATGGTGATCCTATTGGCGAGCTTCATGTTTTTCGAACTGCAGTACCAGATAAGCTCTATGGAGCAGATATTAAATCCAACTACCAATCTCAAGAAGGTCCTCGCATCGCCAAATACTTCACTCCTTTTGACCATGCTCTTAGCGCTCGAGATTTTTCAAAATTAGAACGTCAAGTTATGACTTATGACTCGCGAGCGCTGCGACAACTGCTTCCCAATGTTCAAGGATTTACTTTTTTAGAAGAACGACAAGGAACTAACCTTCTCAGCACTCTGGGCAAACATCTTCTTTGGCATTCTCGTTATGACTGCGAAAATGATGAACTCTTGAGACAACCTATTCCTTATCTTGTTCTCTTTGGATCCGATGGTAAAACTGTCTTCAGCTATCAACGAGCGCTGGATAGAAAGGATTATGGCGAAACGAGATTACAGAGCAGACATTCTTTAGGCATTGGAGGACATGTTATTCCTTCAGATGGACCTGATTACTTCGGAAGTTGTTTACAAAGAGAACTCCAAGAAGAATTAAATATCACTGGAACCATTTCTGAACCTAGGCTTACAGGTGTTATTCTTGATGATCGTGATGCAGTTGGACGAGTTCATCTAGGTCTTGTTTATGTTGCACGTCTTTCTCCTTGCACTCAAGTATCTCCTAAAGAAACTGCTTTGCTTCACGGAGAGATGAATTCTTTAGCTGTTCTTGCTCAGACAACTGATTCTACCCAATATGAAGGATGGAGCAAAGAACTTATTCCCCATTTAGCTCAACTTTATAAAAGAACTTAATTTATTCTAAGAATTCATTCTGTTTCACAAGTTTTGTCTGCGACCATTGTTTTCCAAAGCCCAGCCAATAACCTACTTTCATCTGTGTGAAGGCTAACAACACTAATCCATAAATAATATGATCGTCAAAGAGAGGATTATTTTTTGGAGGAATCATGGACGCGTACATTAGCAACATCATTAGCGCTCCACTATAGCTCGCTACTTTCACTCCGACGCCAAAAACCAATGAAAGACCAATCAACAACAGACCCAACATGAACAACCAATCGACTACAGGATTACCTGCAATATTTTGGAAGAACGAAGCGAACGGACCATAGGTGCTTTTTGTCAGAAAACCAACTGTAGGGGCATTGCCCAAGAGCCAAGCTTTATTTGGAGGAGTGGCGAAGCTTAGCCCAAAGAGCTTATCTATAAATGCCCAAAAAAATATACAACCGAGACTTATTCTTGCGAGCCCTAAGAACACCTGATCTTTTCTCAACACCATGTTTTTTTTATATTCTTGTCCTATATAAATCTTAACTTTCAAAGAAGAAAGCTTCCCCGTATTCAAAAATAAAAGTGGACCCGAGCAGATTTGAACTGCCGACCACCAGCTCTCTTAGGCAATGTTTTAGCTGATATAGTCTTATAAGACTGGTATCCTAATTAGAATACATTCCGTTATTACCCCTTTTGAAAAAGCATTGTATTTATGACCGAAAAGCTTATAAATAATATGTTGCTTATAATAATCATGTTATTTAATAATATGTCAGTTATAATGAACGTATTACTATGAACCTCGAGAAGCACAACCCCCATTGGAAAGAGCATTTCGTTTACCCCTTTACCCTAGATAGAGACATCTTCAAGCTCCTAGCGAAAAACATTACTAACAGATTGATCATCACTATTTCTGGATTAAGAAGAACTGGCAAAACTGTCTTGATGCAACAGCTTATTAACACTCTTCTCCAAGAAAAAATTGACAGGACACATATACTCTACTATTCTTTTGATGAGGAGCAGCCAAAGATTGAGGAGATTATACAAGCATTTGAGAAGCTGACCAATATTGACAAGAACAAGACCAAACTTTACGTGTTTTTCGATGAAATACAGAAGCTTGAAGACTGGCAAAATCAAATAAAATATTACTATGACACTTCCACTATCAAATTTTTTGTTTCTGGCTCTTCTTCCCTGTTTATACAAAAGAGATCCAAGGAATCGCTCGCTGGAAGAAGCTTTGACTTTTATCTTTCGCCACTAAACTTTCGTGAATTTTTGGTCTTTAGAAAAAAAGAAGCGCTGATAACAAAAGATAAGCTCTTTCAAGGGGAGCTTAAGAAGGAGTTTTCGCTCTATATCAAAAGACAATTTGTAGAGACTGTAGATGAGCACGAGGAATTTATAGCCGCATATGTAAAAAGCATCTTGGAAAAGGTCGTCTACATAGACATACCCAAGGTTTTCGCAATAGACCACCAAGATCTGCTTATGCGACTGCTCAAAATAATCGCCTCTAATCCTGGTATGATTATAGAGTACGAAAGTCTAGCAAGAGAATTAGGGATTAACAGAACTACTTTGTCGAATTATCTTTTTTACCTTGAAGAAGCCTTCTTGATCAAAAAGATATACAATTTTTCAAGAAACAGAATCACCTCTGAAAAAAAATTGAAAAAGTTTTACTTGAGCTCCACCAGTTTTTTTCCTTACCTTTCTCCAGAAACAGACGAAAGCAAACTCATAGAAAATCTTGTCGCCATAGAAACTCGCTCTACATTCTTTTGGAGAACCCCCTTCAAGGATGAGGTCGACTTTGTTTTAGAGAAAGTTTATAATCAAGAAATATGTCCTGTAGAGGTAAAATATAAGAACGCTCTCTCCACCAAAGACGCAAAAACTTTAATAAATTTTTGCAAGAAGATGGATTTGGATCAAGGTATTATTATAACAAAAGATCTTGAAGAGAAAAAACTCTTTATGAAAGACACCAAAAAGATTACCATTCACTTTATACCAGTCTGGAAATTTTTGCTTTCTTTATAAAATAAAAGTGGACCCGAGCAGATTTGAACTGCCGACCACCAGCTCTCTTAGGCAATGTTTTAGCTGATATCGTCTTATAAGACTGGTACTCTAACCAGGCTGAGCTACGGGTCCATGCTCAAAAATCGAGAACAATTCTATTTAAAGCTTGCTTTACAACAATAATCCTATAATTCCCACGAGAATAAAGTAAAGTCCTATGAACCAACGTATAAAGCTTGGGAACAGGATAATCAATATTCCCACTATAATGCTGATCATGGGCATGAAACTGGCACTTGGCATGTCTAATAGCTTATCTTTCAAGTATTTTAATCTTTCTCTTTATAAGCTCTGTAGAAAACTTAAATAACCAATGCAGTCGTTAGACTGCAATTGGGGGTAGGAGAAGCTACCCATGAAAGGGAAGAAAAGAACTGTTTATTATAGGTTTGTACATCAATTGCTTGATGCGTTGCGTCGAGCGCA
>DATDXZ010000081.1:0-4109 GCA_035289145.1 Candidatus Nanoarchaeia archaeon | reverse complement strand
AGGTCTCCGTAGCGCTTATCGGTACAGGGGCTACTACCTGAATTGCTGGTACGTCAGGCTCTTGAATTCTTATGCTGACGGTCGGGTACAAGTCGTCCAAAAAGACCCGAAGGGTCGCGCCGCTTAAAAATAAATAACTTAACAATACTCTTTTAAATTCTTTTTAATGTTATTTTTCTATGTTTGAATACTTGCGTCCACAATTAGAAGAAAAATATTTCTTAACGAGCAAGAAAGAGATTATAGCGCACTTAAAGATACTCTTAAAGAAAGCCATTGTCAGAAAGGAAAAAGTAGGTATTGCATTCTCTGGCGGTTTAGATTCATCAGTATTAGCACTCTTATCTGATCAGTGTCAACTCTATACTGTTGGTTTGGAAAACTCTTCTGATGTGGAGTGGTCAATCAAAGTAGCCAAGGAAATCAAGAAGCCCATCACAACAAAAATAATCTCCTTACTAGAAGCAGAACGCATCATCAAGGAAGTTGTTCACATTTTGAAAAGTACAGATGTTACTCATGTAGGTATTGGCTGTGTCGTCTACGCAGTCTTGGAGATGGCTAAAGCAGACGGTATCAAAGTAGTCTTAGGTGGCCTCGGTGCGGAAGAGATCTTCGGAGGATACAAAAGACACATCGAGTATGGGAAAGACTTAGAGAATATTCACGATCATCTCTGGGAAGGATTATATGGCATGGAACAAAGAGATTTAGCACGTGATCTTCCTCTTGCAAAACATTTTGGCATTACTTTAGTGGCTCCCTTTCTCAATGAAGAGCTCGTCACCTATGCGATGCAAATCGATCCGAAACTGAAAATCAACAACGAGCGAAGAAAAATAATTTTGCAGGACACAGCATTCGCTTTAGGCTTGCCCAAGGAAGTAGCTTACAGACCTAAAATGGCAGCACAATACAGCAGTAAATTCGATCGTGCTCTGGAAAAATTAGCAAAGAAACAGGGATTTGTTCTAAAAAAGGAATACTTAAAAAGCCTTCTTTGACAAAAATAAGGGATGTTTTTCAGCAAAAAAGTTCAAAGATATCTAGTAGGCTCTGCGACGATTGCGGCAGTGTGCACGCCAGTATCTGCAGGATTGGAAACTTTGGTTGCAGGCATGTCTAATGAAACTTCATGGAACGCGCGTTTGATAACTCTGGGTTTTATTGTCGCGGGTGGAGGAGTTAGGTACACTAACGGATTGAGGAGATCGAGAGAGCAAACAGTGGGAGCAGAGGCAACAAACGGAGATCTCTTGAGGCATGATGCAAGACATTGCGCACAGTTTAATGCGATTACTTCACCATTTTTCTACTTTGCATGTGGCTCACGAAGTGTTTTTGAAATTGCAGTCGGCACATCTGTTGCGACAGTGCTGGGATATATTGCTGGAGGTCGTTTAGGCTATCTTTTAGATACAACTCATGATCTTGCAGGTATCCAGCCTACTGAAAGAATTCATCCTTGGTTAAATGACAAAAGTCCAAGAGCGAAAAAAGCAATCGTCGCGCTGAGTTTAGTAGGATCTGCAGCAGCAACTGCGTTGTTCTATTATGTGAATAAATAAGAAAAATGCCGGAGAAGGAATCGAACTATTGAATAGAAGAGGAAAAGCGCCGGACAGGATTTGAACCTGTGGATCGCCGCTTACTACAGCTTTACTGCAGGCGGCTGCGTTAACCACTTCGCCACCGGCGCTTTATAAAAAGAAAACGATTGTCACTTTATATAGGTTTCTCCATTTCTCGAGTGTATGCTTGTAAGAGAGTGATATCGCCTTCTAAAATTTTATCTCGCTGTGCTAACGTTGTATAGGGTGGGCAAAAACCATAAGTATCCCAAATATCATATTTAGTTGTATGTTTGTAATTGTTAAAATAAATATTGCTCATCCATTTGTAAGTTCTTTTTCCCTGAAGCAGTTATACTATATCCTTTGTAGATTTTCTTTTCTTTTCGTTGTTTTCGTAACGTAAGTATTAATCTTTAAAGATTTGATAAGGTGGAGAAGATCGTTAATAAATTTTTGATTATTGCCAAAACGTCCGACTATAAAATGTTAGGGTTGGTGGTGAGAGATACTAATCAACAAGCGATAAAGCTGTATCAGAAACATAAATTTGTAATCATGGGCAGAAGAAAAAGTGGCGATAAGATGAAACTGATGATGAGCAAGATACTAGAGTAACAATAGACAAACAAATGGCACAACAAAAATGCTCTACAGGTTTAAAATATTTCAAGTATGAAGAGAGATACATTTAAGATGATAAAAAGAGGAGAAAATATGATATGAGGATCACTCAAGATATGGTTTATCAAGCATTAGACGGTAGATGGAGAACAGAGTCGGAGATTAGAATTAGGACATTTAGATTTTTAGATATTCCTTTGCCTCCACCTCAAAATTTTTTTGCAGCGCAAGGAAGAGCAATACAGAGAGCGAAGATTCGTTCTCATTTAGTAAGTTTAGTGAGCGAAGGATATGCAGACTATCGTTGTCATGAAGAATTAGTTGCTGGAAGGTGGGTACAAAAGGCGCAATATAGAGATCCGAATATGGTGGAAAAAACCTTATGAAATCCAGCAGTAAGCTCGCATTACAGCGAAAAATTCTCTCTTGGTACGAGAAGAACAAAAGAGATCTTCCATGGAGAAAAACAACCAACCCCTACCACATCATGGTCTCAGAAATCATGCTCCAGCAGACGCAAGTAGATCGTGTCATTCCCAAGTATCAAGCGTTTCTCAAAGCTTTTCCAACCATCAAAGATTTAGCAGAAGCTCCAACAAGTCAAGTCTTAGAATTGTGGTCTGGTCTAGGATACAACAGTCGTGCTATTCGTTTGCAAGAAGCAGCAAAAGTTATTTGTAAACGCTACGACGGTCAAGTACCTAAGAGTCGCGATGCATTAATGGGGTTGCCAGGCATTGGTCCGTACACCAGTAATGCTATTCTCTCTTTCGCACATAATCTGCCGTATCCTTGCATGGACACTAATATCAGAAGAATTATCTTGCATGAATTACAACTCCCAGAAAAAACTGCACCAGAAAAATTATATGTTTTTGCAGAATCACTGATTCCTGAAGGGCATTCACGAGATTGGCATAATGCTCTCATGGACTATGGATCTACTATTCTCACAGCGCGAAAAACCGGTATTAAATCTTTAACAACACAATCAAAATTTTTGCATTCTAAACGCTGGTATCGCGGGCAGATTCTCAAACTACTAGTCAAAGAAAAAGAAACTACTATAAAACAATTAGCAAAGTTGTTTGAAAAATCTTCGGCAGATATAGGGGAAATTGTCCAAGAACTCTTAAAAGCAAGATTAATTGCGGTAGAACAAGAAAGAATTACGCTTCCTAAGTAAGAATTTACGGATTTTTCTCACAAAGATACTTATTAATTATTAATATTCTTAACGTATGCAAGAGAAGATAAGGGTATATTGTGATACTAATATTTATTTAGATTTTTTGTTAGGAAGAAAGGATTATCTTAGACCTCTAGACGAATTTGCACATAGAATTTTTAGAAGAATTGAACAAGGAGAATTCTTGTTAGTCCTATCAGATCATTTAATTTTTGAACTGAGAAAATATGTAGATGAAGATACAATGAATGAACTAATTAAAGACTTGATAAAAGAGGGAAAAACACTCAAAGTATTCAAAACCAATGATGAAATTAAACAAGCAAAAGCTATCTCACAAGAAAATTGGAAAGACGTTTTACATGCAATCTTAGCACATAAGGGAAAGGCAAAATATCTATTGACGAGAAACCTAAAAGATTATGCTGGTTGTGATCATCTAATCCAGACCATGTTCCCGGAAAATATTTGAAGTATCTACAGATTCATAGTTGTCAAACCAATGTTCTTGTTCTTCTTTTGTAAACTTTTTGAGTTTTGCTGATCCCATCAAGCGAGAAAGCCAGTCGTTTGGATTTTTGTTGTTTATAGTTTCTAAGGCTTTCTTTGAAATCTTTGGCAGAGGTTCTTTGTCTTGCTCAAATAATTCTTGAATAGATCTTCGTTCTCCTAAACAGGATGATTTCCTGTCTTTAAAATTTGTTGTAGTCATATACAGAAAATGT
>DATDXZ010000080.1:0-5941 GCA_035289145.1 Candidatus Nanoarchaeia archaeon | reverse complement strand
GTGTGTTCCACTGCAATGGACGCATATCATGGGTTGTCCTCCTTAGGGCAACCCCCTTATGATTATAACCCTCTTTTCTCTCAGAATATCGAGTCATTTGGAGGATAAAAGCTTATCCTCTTTTAACTATGGCTGTCTACGAAATGCGCAAAAGGATGCAAACGAAGAAAAGAATAAAAAAATGTTGGAAAAAAGAACTTAGATCACGCGGGACATCATGCGATGTGTAAAGAAAAATAAAAGTAAGATGCCGAACAATAATGCGAACAAGAAGAGCGCTGACGATGGTGAATTTGTTGCAAGTACATCGACAACTGGTCCGCCAGTAACATCGCTAGAAAAGCTGACTGGTGAATAGACACCGAACAATACGAGTGCTATAAGAAGTGCAACAAAAATTCCCAGATAATGAGAGTCATGCTTATTTTGAATAGGCACAGCTGTTCGTAAAGATTGTTTTTTTTGCATAAAAAGAAGAGTATAAGGAGCTATATATAAGTTGTGTTTAAATGGATGTAGTGAAGTATTTAAAGGGAAAGGGAGATTATAAAGAGATGCAAAAAAAGATGGAAAAGATAAGAAAGGGGCTGATTGAAGTCTTTCAAAAACCGCAGTACTGGGTGTTAAGTTTGATAATTGCAGGAATCTTTTTCGTGATAAATATAGTGCTTCCAAATATAGATACAATAGTGCAGGTAGCGACAACGCTCACAGGAAGCCGTTATGCACAGTTTGTTATAGCACTTATTCGAGGAGGTATAGCAAATATGACTCAAACTTCCTTTGTAATGCTCACAATTATCGCAGTGTTGGTGGGAGTCATGGTAAGCCTCATCACTTATAAAGTAAGAATGGAAAAAATATTTTCAGCGCATGATGGAAAGACAACCACCATTGGTGCAATCTTAGGATTGGCTGCGCCAGGATGTGCATCATGTGGTATTGGTTTATTATCAGCAGTCGGATTAACAAGCGCATTAACATATTTGCCGTTCAAAGGAATAGAGATCAGTGCATTGAGTATAGTCTTGCTTGCAGGTTCAACAGGATCATTAGCATCTCGTATAGCTGATGGTAATAGTTGTAAGATAAATTTCAAGAAGAAGAGATGAAAGACCAAATTTCTCCAGAAGAGTTAAAAAGAGAGAAGAGGAAATACAAATTGATTGATGTTTGTGAAGACTGGGAATATCGAGAAGGACACATTGAAGGAGCGGAGAATATTCCTTTTAGTACGTTCGAATGGGCAGAGCGCGAAGGAAAAATTCCAAAAGATAAGCTAGTAGTAGTTTATTGTCTACATGGTATTCGCAGTCATCGTATTCTGAAATTCTTGCAAGCTAAAGGCTACAAGAAAGTTTGCCATTTACAAGGTAGTTTTGAAACATATGAAAACAATTCTAGTTGATGCAGTAAATGCATTTGTTATAGAAAGTGAGGGTAGTTTTAAGATATTTAAAGAGACGCGGGAGATATTAGATAATTTCAAAAATAGAAAAATTATTATTACAGGAGCAAATGATGAACAGTTAAAGAAATTTTGTTTAGATAAGATGCCTTATGAGGTATTTACACTAAAGCATAACCCAGAAAAAACTGAACCAAGATACTATTAAATGATGCTTAGCCATTTTTGTTTAAAAAAGAGGATGTTATTTATTTTGAGCATAAGCCAGAGGCAGCAAAAAATGCTCAATCCATGGGTATAAAAACGCATTATTATAATCCGAAGATAAAAGATTTGCGAGCTCTAAAAAAATTCTTGACAGACAATATTAGAAACTAAATAGCTTTTCTAAATCTAATTCAAAACCGGCAACAGGTAATTGTAATCCCCAGTTTTCTAAGACTTGTGGATGTAATTCGCCGCAGAAGCCAATCTCTTTGCTGTCAACAACAAGCTTGGCGGCACGTCCAGGAATGAAAGAATTATGTTCAGTTTCTTGCCAAGCGTAGCCAACATTGAGACGATCCAAGACGTATTCGACAGTTTGTCGTGCATCAGTAAAGCTCACTTTCTCGTCGCAGAGTACGCCGCTGAACTTCAAAACGTTGCGTGATCGGACATCTGCATGCTCGTCAGGCTCCACAACAAAGTTGATCTCAAACAATTTTTGCGGATAAGATCTGCTCTTATTATGATAAAGTAATTTCATGAGTTCAGGCAGTAGCCAGCAGCGAATCATATTCACGCTTTCGTCTGCGGTCTTTCCGAGAGAGATGTGCTCTTGCTGAGGTAAGTTCATTTTAGTGAATTGGTCCACTCGAGTAGTCAAGGCGAAAGTAAACGTCTGCAACATGTCTAAACCAATAAGTAAATCAGCAATCTGTTCCTCTGTCTGGACACGTTTCGTCGTTCCTCCAGTCGTTGCAACAGGTTTTTTTGACAACTCTAGTTTGTTAATTCCATAAGCTCGCACAACATCATCAACAACATCAACAGGATGCCAAATATCGCCTCTAAAAGCAGGAATCAAGACGTAAATGTGCTTGTCATCGATCTTCTCAAGACCATACTGCATTTTTCCCAGAAGTTCTTTCAATGGTCCATGAGTAAGTATAATCCCTAGAATGCGTTCAAATAAAGCTAAAGGAACAGCCATTTTCTCAGCAACGAGATAGGGAGTAATCAACTTCTTAGGGCCATATTCTAGAGTGACTGCGTAAAGAGTGCCACCCATATCTGCTAAAAGCGCAACTAAAATATTCAAGATGATGTTCTGTGCATGAAAATCATGGCCGCTGCATTCTATGAATATATCTCGAGTCTGTGGAGTTACTTTTCCCAAATGTTGAGAGTTAATTATAGGTGGCATGGAAAGCACTTGTTTCTTCGCATCCATGAAGAAAGGATACAACTGCATATCTGCCAGCAGATGTTTATAAGTCACGCCCGTAGGATGTTGTTCTAAGATTTCATCAGCGCGAAGTTGCTTGTCAAAATCCAAAGGAATAAAAGATATTTTTTTAGGATCTTCGGCAAAATAAGAGATAGGCCAGATAATTTTATCCAAAGGGTAGATGCCAATAGCAACTTTTTTTCTTTGGCGTCCAAATGTGGCGTGTAGTTTCTCTTGGATGCCGATAATCTCTTTCAAGCTGTCTTCTGTTAACTGTAAGCCTTTCACGACAGCAGCGACAGTATAAGGTCTGACATGCTGGACATTCGGGTTAATGACAACACGATAGTCGCTCTTCTTCACAACATAGTTTGGCAATCCTGAAGCGATGCCTAGATAAGCTTTCAGCAAGCGCGCAATGCCTGCAGTAGAAACCAGATCAGGTCTGTCAGCGGTGATATCAACAGTCCATAGGTCTCCATCAACGTTCTCTAATTCATAGCCTAAAGTAAACAAGAGTTCTTCAAATGCATCACGCGTTATGCGTTTCCCAATGAAATGTTCCAATATGCGATGACTAATATCAACTTTTACCATGAAACATCACTTCGGATAAGGATAACTCCTTAAGAAATCTAAATCAGTTAAAGTGCCGAAGACTTGGCGAATATCCTTCTGCCCATAAACCAACATGGCTAATCTCTCCAGCCCAAATCCCCAAGCAATCACAGGTTTGGTAATGCCAAAAGGTTCAAGAGACTCTGGTCTGAAAATACCGGAATTAATCAGCTCAATCCATGTTCCCAAGTGTTCATTATAGCCATAGCATTCCATCGACGGCTCAGTATAAGGATTATAAGTAGGCTTGAATTTAATTTTCGTGACACCTAGGCTAGCATAAAATTCTTTTATATACCCCATCAAGTCTCGTAAGGTAAGTCCATCATCCATGATAAAGCCTTCAACCTGGTGGAATTCATTCAAGTGTGTCGCATCCAAAGATTCATTTCTGAAGATTCTGCCCACATAGAAATATTTTGCAGGAGCTTGAATGTTTTTTTCTCCGAAATATCTGAAGGTTGTGGCAGTCGTGTGCGTCCGTAGTAATAATTGTTTGGCAACAGCTGGATTCCATGTATATTTGTAGCCTTTCGATCCTGTTTTGCCACCAGTCTCATGGCTGACAGCAACTTTCTTCGCAAGTTCTTCAGGCAAAGTTCCTTGATAAGGTAAGTAGAACGTGTCTTGCATCTCGCGTGAAGGATGGTCTTGCGGTATCCACATGCTATCCATGCACCAGAAAGCGCTTTCCACCCAAGGTCCTTCCATTTCCTGAAAGCCCATATCCATGAAGATGCGTCTTATCTTTCTGATTAAGAGAGAGAGTGGATGAGATCTGCCACCAGTTAGTTTAGGAACATTAATTTCAGTGTCGTATCTGCGAAACGTGCCAGTTTTCCAGACACCGGTGCGTAGCACATCAGGGGTGATAGTATCTACAAAGTCTGTCGGTAGTTCAGCAGTAGTTAAGTGTCTGCCTAAATCTGTCAATGTGACAGTAAAGGTCTTCTCTTCTTTAGTCTGAATAAAATCTCTGCGCTCTTTGAGATCTTGATACAGTTTTGTTTCTTCTGGATTCAAAGTTGCAGCATCTTTAGGTAATGATCCTAGGAAGTGCTCTTCTGGAAAAGTTGATTGCGAGAGTTGTCTGCCTCGTGGTGTCAAACTAAGTTCTTGTCCAAAAAGAATCGCGCCTAACTTTTTCAATCTCCCAACACAGACATTCAGTTCATCACCGTTCAGACTAGCTTGCTCTCGAACAGAATTCAAAGACAAAGGTCTTTCTGACAAGGCATCCAAAAATCTTCGCTCTGGTAATCCCTGCGATAAATAAAATTGGCCATTAGTGCCTAAAGAAATGATGAATCGTGACGTCTTTCCAAGAGTGAGTGCTTGTTTATTGCCCAGCCATTGTAAAGCTCTGATAATTTCAACATCCTGCATCCCAGTCTTAGCTTTCAATTCCTCGACAGTAATGTTGTCTACCAGAAAAGGCAAGAGTTGTCTCTCTAGAGGATGTAAAGTAGCAATAAGTTTGTCATGATCACCCATATAACTACGAAAGGAAGGTTGTTTAAAAGCTTTGCTTTGGAAAATAATATCAAGGAATGTCCAAACTGAATTCCAAGGAAGAGCCAAAACGAAATCTATGCTGTTTAGGTCCTAGAAAGTTTGTTGCATGACCAAGAGAAATATAAGGAGGTTCACCGTTTGCGCTGTAAAATAGAGAGGAGATATTAGGGAACGTGAAAGTGCATGAAGATTCAGTAACTCGAAGTCTTACTGGCTTTCTCAAGAAAAGTTCAGGATCAAGATAGGGAGATAGCAGAGTAGATTTTTTCTGTGCTTCCCCAGTAGGTCCGTGAAGATAGAGGCCGTCTAGACGTCGAATAAAATTCCAGTGTGTCCCGGGCATGAGATCCATGCTTACTTCCAGAGTAGTTGCAGAAGGAACAGTAGCAAAGTGAATCGAAGTTACAGAAGAACGTTGTAAGGTTGGTGGTATCACTGATAGGGTGATTTCTCCTGAGTTATTCCTTATGTTGTTGACCATTAATATAAATTGTAATGAGCCCCATCGCTACGCCTACAACCACACCGGTGCCATAACAAAAGTCTGCCACATATCCTGATCTGGAAATATCATTTTCTCTTAACCATTCCATGCCTAGTGATGTTAGAAAGAGACCTGTGCCAGCTCCTCCAGGACCACCAGTTACCCAGTATCCGCCAGCAGTGCCGACAGCAAGAGGAATAAGACCTTTTGCAAGACCACCAATTAATTCTGTTAAAGTCAATGGTTTGATTTTTTCTGGTTGTTCCACTTTCTGTGATGTGGTTGCTACTGTAGTTTCTAAAGGTTCTTGAGATGGTGGTACTTCAGTCATAGTATGTTCTCCTAAGTTATTTATTTTTAAGCGGCGCGACCCTTCGGGTCTTTTTGGACGACTTGTACCCGACCGTCAGCATAAGAATTCAAGAGCCTGACGTACCAGCAATTCAGGTAGTAGCCCCTGTACCGATAAGCGCTACGGAGACCT
>DATDXZ010000079.1:0-3356 GCA_035289145.1 Candidatus Nanoarchaeia archaeon | reverse complement strand
GGCAGTATTTCCAGCAAGATAAGGAAGTGATCCGATAAGACCTATGTGAAGAAGGTCAGAAGCGCCAGGAAATGCCGAAGAAGCCTTCGCTATAAATCTATAAAGACTCTCTGATAATCCCTCTTCCTGAAGAAGTGCAGGAAATGGGTGAGATATGAATTGCCAAATCCTAATGATTTATGGCATACAGACTGGTCTTACGACCCATTCACAACCAATCAGATTAGTGTTTATATCGATGATAAAACAAGGCTGATAACAAGCTATGGCATCTTCAAAAGAGCCACAACAGAGAACACAATAGCCCTTTTGCATAGCGGAATTGCAGAATACGGAAAGCCAAAATCCGTAATGACTGACCATGGAAGCCAATACTATGCCAACCACCCAGGTGCCGAACAAGAAAACACCGAATTCAGAAAAGAACTCAACATCCTAGGAATCAAGCATTACCTTGCCAGAATAAACAGGCCACAAACCAATGGCAAGGTAGAACGCTTCTTCCTAACCTACAAAACAGAATACACAACAGGAACATTCAGCAACATAAAAGACTACATAACTCACTACAACCAACAAAGACCTCACATGAGCCTAAACTACAAAACACCCCAGGAAACCTGGGAAGAACTCAAAATGGAAGCACTTTCGTGATCGGAAGCAGTTTCGGGATACTACACTGAGCCCAAAGTACCATAACATTTATAAATAATCTAGAAGTGTTGTAGAGTGAATGAGAAAAAGGAAAAGCTTTTTTCTCGGGTGAGATACCATTAAGCCTTTAATACCCAGTATGCGTGAAAAGAAACGGTACCTCCACTACGAGGTCACGACTGATGGCAGCCTCTCAACAGAGGAAGTCAAGCAAGCAGTCCAAGAATCCATGCAGCAATTTTTGGGAGAATATGGTTGCGCGCAAGCAGGTGTCCACTACATGGAAAACACTAATAGGTATGGTGTAATAAAAACAAACACAAAATATGTCAATCAGGTAAAAACTGCATTGGCGCTGATCAAAACAATAAAAAATAAAAATGTCAGATTCACAACAACAAAAGTGTCAGGCATGATTAACAAGGTCAAAAGGAGGAATTAAGAACTATGCAAGGCTCAGACGAAAGTTCACATCAAGCAATGGGATATGATCGAACTAGTATCATGTTTAGTCCAGACGGACGTTTATTACAGGTGGAATATGCAAAGAAGACAGTCAGGCAGGGAACCACAAGCGTAGGTATAGTCTGTAAAGATGGAGTAGTTTTAATCGCCGATAAGCGCGTGACAGAACGCTTGGTTGTTCCAAAATCCGTCGAAAAAGTGTTCCAGATTGACGAGCACATTGGTGCGTCAGTTTCTGGTATTCTCAGTGATGGCCGCATCTTAATTGAGAAAGCTCAAGTTATGGCGCAGCAACACCGTATGACTTATTCAGTTCCCATCTCAACAGAAAGCTTAGTCAAAGAAATCTGTAACTTAAAACAGTTGTACACACAAGTAGGCGGTGCTCGTCCTTTCGGTGTGAGTATTATGTTTATTGGGTATGGTAATGATCCTCACTTATTTATTACAGACCCGACAGGCATTTTCTTGGAGTATAAGGCGACTGCAATGGGTGAAGCAGAAATTGAGGTAAAGGAAATGCTCAATAAAGAGTACAAAGAATCCATAACTATTCAAGAAGGCATGAAGTTAGCTGTAAACGCTTTAAAGAAGGCATTAGGCAAAGAATTCAGTGCTGATCGTCTTGATGGTGCATATATCAGTTCAGACGATAAATTATTAAAGCGTTTCAGGAAGGAAGATTTCCTCAAAGTGAAGTAATATGACAGACGTAAACAGTGCAGTTGAAGCAAGAATCAAGAAGCAGGGTAAACAGTACGAAATTTTGGTGGATTGTGACAAAGCATTGGCGTTCAAACAAGGGGAAAAAATCGCCTTGGATGAGGTTATAGTTACGAATGAGATTTTTCATGAAGCGAAGCGAGGTTTGAAGCCTGCAGAAAAAGATCTGCTTGCTGCATTTAATACGTCTGATATTCAGCAGATTGCACTAATTATTTTGAAAGAAGGAGAAATCCAGCTCACGCAAAAGCATCGTGAAAAAGAGCGTGAAGAAAAAAAGAAGCGCATTATAGATATTATTCACAAGCAAGCAATTGATGTGAAGACAGGCTTGCCGCATCCAGTTACAAGAATTGAGGCAGCAATGGAGCAGGCAAAAGTAAAGATTGATGAGCATAAAAGCGCAGAAGAGCAGATAGAAACTGTCCTCAATGCACTCAAGCCGATCATCCCTATTAAATTCGAAACACGTCTGCTCGAAATCAAGATTCAGCCGCAATATACAGGCACCGCATTCAGAACATTGAAGAAATATAAGCTGATAAAAAGCGAATGGATGAATGATGGTTCTCTCTTGGGGCAAATCGAGATTCCATCAGGCTTACAAGAAGAATTATTTGCAGAATTGAACAAGATCACGCAAGGTTCTGTTGAAAGCAAGATTCTCAAAACAACATAAGGAGTTACTAAAATGGAAACAATAGAAAGTAAGAAAATAGTGGTTCCTGGTGAAGTCCTAGCGACAGGAATGGATTTTTTACCATCCTCAGGAACATACCGAGACAAGGAAAAAATAGTCTCAATATATGTAGGATTAACGAACGTCAGTGGACGCGTAATTCGTGTTATTCCTTTAAGAGGTCGTTATATGCCCAAGAGAGACGACACTATCGTAGGAAAAATTATGGACATGACTTTTAGCAATTGGTTCATTGACATGGGCTGTGCTAATATGGGCGTTCTTTCCGTAAGAGAGATCAGTGAATTTGTAGAGCGTGGCGCTGACCTAGCGGATTATTTTGCTCATGGAGACTATGTAATCTGCAAGATTAGCAAAGTAACGCGCTCGTCTGTCGACTTGTCCATGCGCGGTCCAGGATTAAGAAAATTAGGTCCTGGAAAACTCATCCAAGTAGATTCTTCCAAGGTGCCAAGAATTATAGGCAAGCAAGGAAGTATGATCTCTATGATCAAAGACAAAACCTGCTGCAGAATTGTAGTCGGCCAAAATGGTACTATTTGGATTCAGGGTGCGCCAGAAGATGAGATGGTTGCGGCTGAAGCTGTCTACAAGATTAACCAAGAGTCACACCGTGAAGGATTGACTGAGGAAATAGCAACACTCTTAGAAAAGAAAGCAAGCAAGAACAAGCCTCTAACAAGAGAGGATGAAGAACCTACTATGGAGCGTGGAAGACATGAGCAAACGGAATGATGGAAGAGCTCCAGAAGAGCTTCGTAAGATAGAAGCAAAAACAGGCATTATCAAGCGCGCAGATGGAAGCGCAATGTTC
>DATDXZ010000078.1:0-10618 GCA_035289145.1 Candidatus Nanoarchaeia archaeon | reverse complement strand
GTACCCGACCGCCAGCATACGAATCCAAGAGCCTGCCGACCCCGCAACTCAGGTAGTAGCCCCTGTTCCGAAAAGCCCCCCGGAGACCTGATTGAGATCTAGGAACAAAAATTTGAACTCCTTCTTCATCAGCTGTTGCTGCTACAAGATCATCTGCTGCTGGATCATATTTTACTCTTCCATTTTGTGCTAGATAAGGAGCTTCTCTGAGTTCAGTATGGTCTGTTCGCTCAAGAGCAAACCCTTGACATTTATCACTTCTTACTGGCCTCAATCCCATAACTAACAAAGGAACAGTTGTCGCTGTTTTGCCGAATGCTTTTAACACTGCCATTCGCAAGTCTTCATTTGGTCCTGGCTTTGGAAAGACAGATACTGCATTAGAATCTGCATAAGTTGTGCCTCTTTCTAGCAAGACTTTCCAATAACGAACCATATCTATGGGACTTTGTACGCGAAGATCTTGTTGTGAATTCCTAAAAAAATAATGATAAAAAAGATTTCTCGGTGTATTTGACTGAGTAACCAAATCTCCTTGGCTGTATTTTGTTCTGTCTCCTATACCTTCTACTCCTTTAAACTCTTCATTGAGGCGAGCAACTGCTTCTGCACCTAATTCTTGATCATACCTAAGATTTCCCACTATAGGAACTGGAACAACTGGATTTCCTAGTAATTGATAATGTTGTGGTCTTTTTGTGTCTGTCATAGTCATGGTGATTACTCCTTAATTTTATTAGATCTATTTATTCTTCTTCTATTTCAGTAGGGACTACTGTATATAAATATTTCTATTTGTTATCACTAAAAAGTAACTATAGTTTAGAATACAGTTTGCTACTACCCCTTACAATTAAATAGAGTAATGTAGAGGGTAAGCCTTATAAAGACAGAAAACAGGAAGAAGGTATGGTCTATGTCTATAAGAAAACAGCAGGAAACAAAGTATATTACTATCTCCGAGCCTCTGAACGAAAGGGAGAAAAAGTAGCAGTAAAGGATATTAGGTATTTAGGAAGCACAATCGCGGAAGTAAAAAAAGCTCTGGAACATCTGCCAAAGCAGAAAGAACAGATAAGAAAAGCGTACAAGACGATGCATCGATTTCTTGAAGCGAATCATTATAGAGAAAAAATACTGGAGAAAAAACTAAAGCAGGATGCATGGTTGGAAGAGCAACTCATACCTATAGAAGCGTGCGCTTTGCATTACAGAACTACATTCCAGCAGCAGCCAAAGATAACACAGCAGGAAATCTTGAAGAATTTTATAGTGGAGTTTGCATTTAATACAACAGCTATAGAAGGAAATACCATCAAACTGAATCAGGCAAGAAGCTTGTTGCAAGACGGCTTAACACCCAGCAATAAAACAGTCAGAGAAATTCATGATCTGCAGAATACAGAAAAAGTATTTTTTGGACTCATGAATAGTAAGGAAGCAATAACTCATGAATTCATAATAAAGACGCATGAAGCCTTAATGGAGCATATTGATCCCAGAAAAGGATATCGGACAGAAGACGTGCGCGTCATCAAAGCAAATTTCAAGGCAACGCCAGCGCCCTATGTAAGAACAGATATGGACTTAGTATTGAAATGGTTCCATGAACAGAAAAAAAAGTTAAATCCTTTGGTATTAGCAACACTCTTTCATCATAAATTTGAAAAAATCCATCCATTCATGGACGGCAACGGCAGAACAGGAAGGATGCTGATGAATTACATACTCCTAACAGAAAAATATCCGCCCATAGTTATCCGAACAAATAAAAGAGCTATATATTTGCAAGCACTGCGTGAGGCAGACAAGGGAGATTTGTTCAAGACAGAGAAGGAAGCGTATAAACAACTAGTAAATTTTGTAGCTGCAGAAATGGGTGAAAATTACTGGAATATCTTTCTCTAAGAACTACCCCTTACAAACGAAATAACAAATGTAGAGGGTAAAAAGTCCATTCGTCTTATTCAACCAGTGGTAACTCAAATTTATATAGATAAAAAACTCATCTCTTAGCTAAGAAATTGGGGGGTGAAGACTATTTCACAAAAACAATTTGCTAAATGGTTAGGTATAATCCTACTGGTAGTAGGTCTTTGGGGGCTATTCAACGGCTCAATGTTGATGTGGTTCCAAGTGAACAGCGCTCACAATTGGGTGCATATTTTGTCAGGTATTATAGGCTTGCTCGCAGGCTTGACAGCCGCAGGCGCATATGCAGGAACATACAACAAGATCTTTGGTGTCGTCTACTTGTTAGTCGGTATTCTAGGATTCGTTGGAGTAGCTGCTCTAGTTGATTTGTTAATGTTGAACACTGCTGACAATGTATTGCACGTTGTTATTGGTGTTGTAGCAGCTTGGATTGGCTTCAAAGCTTAATCTAATAATTTTTTATTTTTTTCTTTTATTTTTCTTATTTGTTTTTTACGCATGATAAACACAAAGGTATTTAAGAGATTATTTTTCTACGATGGATAAAGAGAGGATATATGAAAAACTTGTTTGCCAAAGATGAATTTAAGATATTAGGATTATTCTACATCGAGAGGTTTATTGCCCAGGTAGTATTCTTTGCTCCTGCTTTTCTGGTTGTTTTCTTTGATAATACTTTAACTTTAGCGCAGATTGGGATATTATATTCTGCACTTGCTATAGCAACATTTGTTTTTGAAGTACCTACCGGCGCTTTTGCAGATATATTTGGAAGAAAAATATCAACACTTTTTTCTTACCTTATGATGGGTATTATACTTCCTTTCTTTATAGTAATTCACAAGTTCTATCTGTTATTGCTATTATTTATAGCGTGGGGAATAGCTGGAACATTCAACTCTGGAGCAAGAGAAGCTTGGACTATAGATAATTTAAAGTATTATAAGAGAGATGACTTGATCAAGAGTTATTATCTTAAAGAATACTCAATAAGTCGCATTGCGTTATTTTTATCAGGGTTATTGGGGTCTTTCGTGGTCGTTAGGCTGGGTCTAAATGCAATTTGGATATTTGCCAGTCTTTCTTGGATAATTTCACTAGTAATCCTGTTGCCCATGGAAGAGCATAAGCTAACCAAAGAGAGAAAAATAACTTTCAAACAATTATATAGACAGTCAAAAGAAGCAATCCGTTACTCAGTTAAACATGCAGCATTAGTATTTATTTTGTTAGCTACATTTTTTATTATGTTTAGAGACTCATTCGGTGGACAATTGGTGTGGCAGCCATTACTGCTAGATTTGGGAACTCCCCTGTATACTTTTGGGCTCTTATTCTCTGTATCTATGCTTTTAGGGAGTATTGCGCCAGTAATTGCAGTTCCCATGCTAAAAAAATGTAAAAATGAGAAAAACTATTTGATAATCTTATTAATAGCTGGAATACTTCTTGATTTTAGTGTAGCGTTTGTTAATAGTTTTGTCCTAGGAATCATCTTGATGCTAGCTATCTTATTTCTGGTTGATCTGTCTGTGCCCATTAGTGATGCTTTCACGCAGAAGTTTATCTCTAGTAAAACAAGGGCAACGATTCTCTCATTCAAGAGTATGATCATCTCTTTAGCCTATGCAATAAGTTATCCTCTTACTGGTTTTATTGCTGATACAGTAGGAACGCAGAATACTATTGTCATTGGAGGTTTGTTCTTAATCCCTGCAGTCTACTGTTATTGGAGAATAAATCCAAAAATAAGAAAATAAAAAAGATTAAGGATTCTGTGCATAAGTTTCAAGAGAAGAATTCTCTGTCTTCTTGATCGCTGGCTGTACGCCGAATAAGTTTCTATAACTATCTTGAAAAGGACCGTAGACAAGTGAATGAGGAATACTCAAAGCCATGCCAAGTCCCCAAGAAACAAGACTGGATTTCCAATCATAATGACCTGATAAAGCCATGCCACCAGCAAGCATGCCAGCATAGGCGACAGATTGAATAGGAACAGTTGCAAGAGCATTCACTTTCATCTTATCAAGCAACGAACTTTCTTGCGTCACTTGCATTCTCCTTGCAATATGATTACGAAGCTTTCCAATAGGACGCATAACTGCTGCATGAACCAGCATACCCAAACTTCTCGTTTTTATTATAGTTGCAGGATCTTGACCAGCTGCAAGTTCTTGCAATCCATAGGCAGTTGTATAATAAAGCCATCCACTAGAAACATCTACAGACCATTTGTAGAATGCTCTTTCTACGTTTTCTTTGCAGTGGCTTTTCCATCGGGTAATCCATGAGTAATTTGGTTTGTTGTTGTCAGTAGTCATTGTCATCACTCCTTTACTAATAATATAGATACTAGAGTATATATAATATTGCCGTAGATTTTCTTCGACAAACAACAAGATTTAAATAATCCTAAAAAGCATTAAGGGAGCATGGAAGACGAGCTTCGAGATTATGGACTTTCAGAGAAAGAAACTAAAGTCTATATAGCCTGTCTTAAAGCAGGAGCCTGCACCGCGAACAGAATCAGCGAATTGGCAGATCTGAGAAGAGGAACCACATATGATATTCTTGAATCTTTAAAAGGAAAAGGAATCATAAGTTCATTCAAAAGTGGGAAAAAATATCAGTTTCAAGCTACAGAACCGAAAGAACTGTTAGTCCTACTAAAAGAAAAAGAACAGAGATTGGCAGAAATTATCCCTGCCTTAGAGAAAATAAAATCATCTGTGGTCAAAAAGCCAGAAATAGAACTGTTTGAAGGATTTAAGGGAATACTGACTATGCTGGAAGAACTCTATAAAGAAAAAGAGATTTTGTTATATGGGAATGCAGAGAAAGCAGCTCAAGTTCTAAGACATATTCCTAAAGCATTTGCTCTGAAGCGTGCAAGAGAAAAGATCCATATGCGGATAATATATCAATACTCAGAAGATGCTGTCTTTAGAGTGAAAGATCCAAGGATAAAAAAAGTGACACAAATGAGATTTCTAGAAGAGATGAAAAAATTCCCTTCAGTAACCTTAGTCGCCGGAGATAAGGTGGGAATAATACCTTTAGAAAGAGAATTACTAGCAATTTTAATTAAAAACAAAGAAACCAGTGAAACACAAAAATTAATTTTTGAGAACTATTGGAAACAAGCTAAAAAATAATTATTTTTTATATTTCTTCACAAACTTTTCCATTCTGTCCAGAGCAGTCTCAATTCTTGGTAGAGCAGTGGCATAACTGCAGCGAATATAGCCTTCTCCATATGTGCCAAATTCCTTGCCGGGCACAACAGCAACTTTCGCTTCTTTCAACAGTTGGAAGGCAAACTTGAAGCTGTCGTCCATAACGTCCTGGATATTAGAGAAAGTGTAAAATGCACCATTAGGAGTTGCAGTCGGTAGTCCCATCTGATTCAAGCGTTTCACAATGACTTTTCTTCGCTTGTCATATTCTTTCCTCATGGCTTCTACATATTTTTGATCCATGCCCAGTACTTTTGTTCCAACCATCTGGCTGATCGTAGGCGCTGCCAAAGTCGTGTAAATATGAGTCTTGGTCATGGCTTCAATTAACAATTTTGGTCCAACTGCATATCCTAGTCTATAACCGCACATAGCGTAACTCTTGCTGAAGGTTTGAAAGGTAACAGTATATTTGTCCATGCCATTAAGACTTGCCATACTCACATGAGGTTTATTGTAGATTAATTTTTCATACGCCTCATCGGCAAAAATATAGAGGTTATGTTCGATTGCAATATCCGCAACTTCTTCCAGTAATTTTCTGCTCAGCACATTGCCTGTCGGATTTGCAGGTGTATTTAGCATGATCACTTTGGTTTTTTTAGGATCAATCAGTTGTTTCAAGTCATCAGGATTGATATTCCAGTCGTCTTTCTCATGGAGTTGCAGAGGTACGGGAAAAGCATTGAACAATTCAAACAAAGGTAAATAACCTAAGAAACTTGGATTGGGAATAATCACTTGTTCAGAGACGTCGCAGGTGCAAGCAGTTGCAAGTAACAATGCTTCTTGGCTGCCACAGGTAACAACAACGTTGTCAGGATGCGCAGTAATGCCATTTTCTTTCTTTAATTTTTTGACGATGGCTTCCTTCAATTCTTTTCTGCCGCCAGGAGCGCTGTAATGATTGCATTTGTCAGCGAATTGTTTGGTAAAATCAACAATAGGTTGCGGAGCAGGAAAATCAGGTTCCCCAGGACCTAAAGAGATAACTGACTTGTCTTCAGATGCTACTTTGATGAGTTTAGAAATTACTGCCTCAGGCAATTGAATCTCTCGTTCTGCTATATGCATCATAGGAAAAAAAGAAGAAAAAGAGTTTATAATAACTCTGCTGTAATGCGGGAGTGAAAAAAATTAAGAGGGTTGCAATTGACTATAAACCTTCAGCTCAAGACCATTATTATGTAAAATACGCCAGGCAACAGGTGCATGTCTATGGAGGTCATCTTTTCCTCGGGAAGATGTAGATGCAAAAATACCTGCTTCGTAAGGGTTAATATAATCACCAGGTTTTAAGCCATGAAAATTTGCCAATCTCTGAAGCACTGGAGCTTGCGCACGAAGATGAACTCGAACACCAATAGGAACCTCTTCAATTAAGAGGTCGAGAGTTTCTAAAGCATCTAATGCTGGAGTAAAATGACCTCTCCCATCAGTATTCCCTATAAGTTTTCCTTGATAGAATAATGGTTTCGTCGTAGTCTTTCCCAATGTAAACACCCCCAAAGTTCTTAGAAAAAGAATAAGAGTTCTTATATATAAACGCTTCTAAGTCAGTATTTCAATAACTTTTGTGAAGATCAAGTGAAAATATTTCTCTTGAAAATTTCAAATCAAGAAGAAGTTTCCTTTCCTCGATGCCATCCAATATGTTCTGAAAGTTTAGTGTTAATGTGATAAGAGTAGCCTAAATTTGCGACTAATAGTCCTATGACTAGTTCTTCAAAACCAAGACTTCCTCCCAGAAGTTTTCTCGCTAATTCAAAGGCTAAATAGATAAGAAATAAAAGAAATGCCCAATACAATAATCTTTGTAAAGAGATCATAAAAAAACCCTCATAAAAAACCAGATGAGGAGGAGTACAATTAAGAGAAGAATAATCACATCAACAGTTTCTAGTTTTCTTTTCATAGGACAAAGAGGAGAAGCTGGTTTATATAATTTTCTAAGAAAAAACCGAAAAGTTTACGTTAGCAGCTCAATAATTTTCGTAAAAATCAAGTGAAAATATTTCTCCTGAAAATCTCTGCTGGGCTTGGTATAGTGGTCTAAATAATAATCAATAAATGGACCGCATTTGCGCAAAGTTTCTCGCATGTTCAAGTTGTAGCAGCGACTGATATGTTTCAATAATTCTTTGGCATGTCGCTCTTTGTATTTTTTAAAAGGTAAAATCACAGAGAGAAGCGCGAACTCAAAAGCAAAGACAATCTGTAAAACTTTAGGGTCTTTTTGCACTTCTCTGCGTAATTGTTCATAGAACACAGGACGTGGGCAGGTTTTTTTCAGGGAAAAAGTATGATCATAATAGCGCAACAGTTCATGGCTGAATCCTCTCTTGATAACTGCACCATTTGTATATAGATCCTTTAACAACAATAACGCATTTTGTCCGATGTGATCAAGTATAGGGAGAAGATGTTTTTGTCTGAGATTCGTGAGAAGTTGCACATAGAGGGAAAAGACTTTTTTGTAAGATTGCTGGAGAAGAGTGTACAAGCCGACGCGCATATGTTCTAAATGAATAAGCTCATGAATCAAGAGGCCAGTCAAAGCTTGTCGGTCTCGAAGGAGATAGGCATTGGATGTATTGATAGTAATAACAATCAGTCGTTGTTTGTTGCGATGATAGGAAAAAGAAACGCGTTCTGTGGTGCAGACGCGCTTGAAAGAAGATTTTTCAGAAGGAGGAAGATGTTGAACAATAGTTTTGTAACCTGATTTGTCATTTAAGATGTAGAGGTGGATATCTCGTGGAACAGCAATATGACGTTGAATCTGTTTGAGCACGCGTAAGAAATACAGCTGATCAAAATTCCCCAGCAGTGTGAGATGCATACAAAAGAAAAGAGTAAGGAGTATATAAGAATTACCAAGGTCGTCCAGGCACAATGTGATGTTGGAAGCATCGTGCTTCATATCTGCGATTGTTAGAAGGGTCTTTTCCGCCTGGATGAACTAAAGGATCCGTATAAGGGACGGGCGTTCCATCAAGATACAATCGTTGTGTGCAATATGCAGTGCTGCCGCAAATATGATCATTAAGAGGAAACATGCACACGGCATCTTGCATGGGGTGGTGGATATTAGCAAGGGCAATGAGATGTCCTATGTCCAATGCAGAGTCGCGAAAGCGAAAAGGTTCGCCACGAAAATCTTGGTTGAGTCCTGTAGCAAGAACGCGCAATCCTTTAGCGCGAAGAAGTTTGCATGCTGAGATAAGACCGTCATCAAAAAACTGGAGTTCATCAATGCCAAGCACGCGCATGGAATGATGTTCTGTAACATGGTCGAGCAAGGTCTGTGAGTCGGGGCAGGTTACGGAAGTATAAGTCACGCCGTCATGTGTTTGTGCTGCTGATGAACGAGTGTCCAAGGAAGGTCTATAGACAATAATAGGTTCATGTGGTCGTGAAAGTTGTGCTAGTCTAAGGCGTCTGAACAAATCAGTCGTTTTACCTGAAAACATGCAACCGGTAATTAGCTCTAAGGAACCCATAAACGAGAGGATAATAAGAAATTTATAAAGACAGTAATAACTCGAACATAAAAAATGGAAAATATGGCTTGCAAATGCAAAAAGAAGCCTTGTAAGGTCATTTCTCAGAAACCATCGATAAGTTTTTATACAAGTGAGTCTTAGAGGAATTAGGGGGGGTTGAGATAGTCAACTGTCAATGAAAAGAGACATTACTCTGTTCCATTCATAGTCATCGGAACGGGTAGGTGGGTTTCTGCTATGTCTTTTCCCTAACACCTCTTTTCCCATCTACCCCTTCCTTGACATATCACAAAAAACGAGAAATTGTAAGCCAAAACCCTTTTAAACAGACATAGATACTACAATATAATGGTTAGAAAAGATATTGTAAGAACAAGAATTTTGGGAAGTATGGGAATAGTATTTTGTATAGTCGCAGTCATTCTTATTACAGGGTCTATACTACAGTCGCCTGCAGCACAGCAGACAATCATTCCATCTGAAGAAGCGAAGGAAACTATCCAAGAAAGCAATATAACTAATGTGTCAGTGCTTCCGACCGAGACCATCAAAGAAAAACAGAAGCTGTTGTATATCTTGCATAGATCAGAAAGTCTGTTTAGTATTGTTGATTTGGATAAAAATGAAACGAGAAAAGAAATTGTCCTGGGAAAGAGTCCTCAGGAAATGTTCTTCGATGCAAAAACAAACAGAATGTACATCACAAATCAGCTAAGCAATACCATCACAGTCATAGATCTCAAGAAAGAAGAAGTGCTGCAGACATTCAAGGCAGGCAACAGTCCAGAAGGCATTGTAGTGACAGATCAAAAAATTTATGTCACCAATCCCTCAGAAGACACCGTTGTTGTGTTAGATAAAAATTTGGGATTCATTGAGAAAGATATCACTATTGGAGACAATCCAGGAAGCATGTTCTTAAGTCAGGATCAGAGAAAAATTTATGTTCTAAATAGAGGCTCTAATGATATTACTATTATTAATACAGATATTAATGCATTTATAGACACATGGTTCGCAGGAGATCATCCTGAGCATTTTGCTATGAGTCCTTATGAAAAATTCATCTATGTGACCAGTCTCAATGGATTAGTCACGATCATCCCAGTAAAGCAGCATAAAGACTATCGGGAGATGCAGGTCGGTCTTGGTGCATCAGAGATTGCATTCACGCCGAATAATGTGCTGGCAGTCATTACCAATACAGATGAAAATACTATTTCCTTGACCAGTTTGACTCGGGAAATGCTCCTAGGAACAATAGATGTAGGTGTTTCTCCTAGTGACGTCGTGATCACGCAGGAAGGAAATATTGCTTATGTCAGCAATGCAGATTCAAACACTATTTCAGTTATCGAATTGGGGCAGAAAATTAGAACAGCAGAATTCTCAGTAGGTAAAGACCCACAACAATTAATACTTAGAGAAAATTAAAAGCATAAAGTTATAGAGGTTTTTTAGCACAGTCATATGAGATGCATTATGTGAATGGAAAACACCTAAATGCTCTTGCGTCTTGCGTAAGCTTGTGCCTGAGAAATACAGATGGGGCGATTGCGTTATCTTCTCTGGAGTGTTCCGCATGCGATAGAATCCATCATCAAGAACAAAACGCTTAAAGCAGTTAAGACATCGATAACGCTGTATCTTGCCTCTATTTGCTGTAAGGAGAAAGCCTCGTTTAATTACTTTTTTACTATTACAATTTAGGCATTTTATTTTCTGTACCATACAAAAAATAACTCCTTAAGTAGATAATAACCTAAGAAGTCCCTTTAAAGTTACAATGCCAAATGTCGTAATTATTCAGTATCTTGAAGCAAGAGACTTCCCCAACAATGAAGATTAGCTTTCTTTTCACTGTTTGACGTTTCTCGCTAAAGCACAAAGATCCTGTTGAGAATATTTGTTTTTCAGCCTCCCCAAAGCCTAAAGAAG
>DATDXZ010000077.1:0-5890 GCA_035289145.1 Candidatus Nanoarchaeia archaeon | reverse complement strand
TCCAATAACTTACGTCAACATTACTACCCTCAACACGTCCCTGAGCACCTGCAGGAACACTTCTTATTCTTGTTGGATCTACACCACCTGCAGCAAGCGTAGCTTCTGTACTTCCTAGAACTACTCTTCCTTCTCTATCGTTACCAAAACAAAGAGGAGAAATGCCATATTCATCTCTTGCAAAGACTGTTTCTACTTTGCCATTTCTAGGTATTTGCGCTATAAATGCAAATTGACCGTCAACTTCTCTTAAAAATGCAGCCCCATGAGCTCTAAAACCTCTTAACAAGGTAGCTGTATCAGTGTCTGCATTTAGACCATATTTCAGATTTAACTCTTGCCAATTATACACTTCACCATTATAAACCATGGTTGCCCCATTGTCAACATAGGGCTGTGGGTTATTACCCTCATTTACAAAAGATAATAAAGTATGACCTAGAATACCATTTTCTACTGTTCTTGTTTGTATAGCTTCAGGACCTCTTCTTTCTGCTATCTTGAGCATTTCTTCAAGATTGCTTTTATCTGCTTTTTTTCCGAACACACCTACAATACCACACATTTTTGTTGTAACCTCGCTTTTTATTATTATATAGTAGTTAAATATATATATCAAACCTTCTCTTATATTTTTGCGATTTTTAGTAAACTTTATATATTAAATCCTATTAAGTGTTAGAATGGAGCAAAAGAATTTAGAAACCTCTCAACCAGCACATTGCCAGCATTTTCTTGATATTAAAGATAGAAAGCTTCTGTACTATCTTTCTGAAGATGCTAGATCAAGTTATACTGCACTTGCGAAAAAGCTTTTTTTAAGCAAGAATGCTGTCAAATATAGAATAACAAGACTACAGCATAAGGGCGTTATCAAACAATTTAGCTCTGTCCTTAATTTTGCAACTTTGGATAAATATACATTTACTCTTTTGCTTAAATTTAATGAGGATATCTATAAGCGCACTGACATTATCACTTATTTTTCCAAACATCCACGCGTAGATTGGGTTATAGTGCTTTCTGGCAATTGGGATATTTTTGCAGAATTTGTTTGCAATAATCTCTTTGAGATTTCTCACACTGTTGACGCTCTTCTTTCCACATTTCATGAGGTTTTGAATACTTATCAAGTTTTTCTTTCAAATGATCCTTTGCGAGTGGAACATTCGATTGACGATCTTTATAGCGGGCTTGGATTACCTGTCATCCGCCTCAAACCAAGAAAGATAGAACACTATGCGCAGGACATCATAGACAAGAAGATTCTTCATGCGCTATGCACAGATGCTTCACTTCATTATCTTGCTCTTTCAAAGCAATTAGGGCTCACGCTTGATGTTGTGCGCTATCGTGTAAAGTTGCTTTTTGCTCGCGGAGTGATTATTAAGACCTTTGCGGAATTGTCGCTTCCAAAGCTAGGCTATACAGAATATCTTTATATTCTACGACTTAGAAATGTCTCTCAGGAGAAATTTTCTGTATTAAAACATACAATTACGCAAAATAAAAATATTGAATATGCCTTTCTTGACAAGAATTCTTTTAATATTATATTTGTCTGTGCCTTTCAAAATTCTGAAGGTATAGATAATCTCTCTAGAGGTTTACGAAGATCATTCTCAGACATTATTGATAGCCAAGAATATCTTATTGTTAAAGATCAACTTTTATTCAATCTTTTTCCTCGAGGATTAGTTGATTAAGCTTATTGAGCAACTACTTGCATATTCTTAACATATAATTTTTTTAATGATTCCGCAGGAGCTCGTTTACTCACCTCAAGTAATTCAATACCGAGAATATTTCTTATCTTTTTTTATAACTTTGTCTGGATATTTGTTAGCTTCTAAAACTTCTCCTTTTACTATCTTTCTTCTTTCCACCCTATTTAAAGCATGATCTGTGAATATAATATTCATTTCATCTTAAGAATAAAAATTCTTTATATATTTTGCTGAGAAATTTCCGAAAATCTTCCGAATATTACACTAAATCACTAGTATCATCAATACCTTTAGCGATATTTCTTCCTGCTATTTTTGATTGTTCTTTTGCTCTGGTAATTCTATTCTCAGGATCAGAATAATCTACAAACCGCAATGCTTCTCCCAGCCAAGGGTCTCGTTGCAATGCCTGTCTTGCCATCTCCATAGCAACAGCGCGATAACTGAAGTGACCAGCAGGACCAGTTCGTAATTCTGTCAAGTGCTGCAGCTCACGGGCATTCAGGCCCATAAAGAAACGCATTCGATGATTGAACAATGTCGCATATTGCGCAGCCTCTTCCAAATCTGCATGACGAATATCACTATTGAGCCCTTCCATCTGCGCTACTACTTCCTCTACTTGCTGCTCTAATCCTATTTCGCGCATTTCTGGAGGCATGATGAAGCCAAGTTCTGTTGTCAATCGCTGTCTTTGCTGTGTCACCATTCTGTGTCTTTCCAAGTCACGATATTCAGCAAAACCACCAACAATCTCAAATGTATAAGGATATCCTGCCTCAAATGATCTTCCAGTACGATCACGTCGTGACTCTCGTTCGCCAACATAAGCTGCTATTACTTCTTCTTTTAACCTACGAGTATAATTGTGCACACGTTCTTGTATCTGTCGCAACGATACATTTGTATATGGAAAGAGTATTTGTGCAACTACTTCATCCAAGTGATCTGCTCTAGAGACTAATAGTACTGGTTGTGTTTCTGGAGTCATGCCTTCAGTTAGCTCTCTTGCTAAAGCATACATTCGTTCATCTCTTCTTGCCCAGCTAAGATTTGCTTTATTTCTTTTAATGAATGTTGGAATAACTTTTGCTAGCTCTATTTCTAACTCATTTGCCCGATCTTGCGCCTCTTTTAGTCCCTGACTTTTTAAGAAAGACAATACTCCAGACATAAATCGTCCATTCCCATAGACTCCTAATTGAGTTAGTGTTGATGCCGGAAGAACACAACGACCGACGTCTAAGGCAGCACAGCGAATGGCGAAAGTGTACGCATTTCTAAATGCTCTGACTTCGTCATCTCCTTGAAGATCTGCTTTTCCTACCTCAACCTCTTCTTCTCCCCTTCTTACTTTTATTTTGTACTGATCTTCTGGAAGAACTCTCTTAAAATGATCCATTAATCTTCTAATTCCATTACTATACACTTCGAACGCTCGATCATTCACTTGCTTGAACCTTATTCCTAGACCTGCTTCCTGCACTTCTCTTGGATGGAGAAATTTCCAGTTTCCTTGCGCGTCTTTTTGATCATATCTTACATATCTTGTTGACTGTTCAATAGGAGAACCACCAATTCTTCGATCTTCAACCCATTTTGTTCCTATTTGTGAAATACCTTCGATACCTATATGCACTCCTTCTAATTCACCAACAGAATCATCGCCAAAACCCACAAGCACTCTTTCGAGAACTCCAGTTCCCTTTGCCTGGATTGGATCTCCATTATCATCAAGAAATTCGTTGACTAGTGTAAGCTGCAATCCGGTAGGTGCACGAGAATATCTTGCAAGAACCCCTCCAGTCACTTCAGGAGGCAAACCTGAGATAACAAACGTATTTCCGCCAACATTAGTTACGTAATTTCCTAATTTTTCTCGAATATTGGCAGGAACAGCATCAAGAGATTCATATTTTGCCATGTTTTTGTTTTTTTCACTTCATTTATATTTATTTATCTTCTCTATCACTCATTTTTCTTCATTCCTTTCTAGGAACAATTTTTCCCCAGAAGACATATAAACCTTCCTCTCTTTTCTCTTGTTATGACCTCTTCTTCAGAAGCACGATTTATTTCTTTTGAGGGGCTAGATGGATGCGGAAAAACAACGCAGATCAAGAAGCTTGGTGCATATCTTGCTCAGTCTCGCATCCCTCACGCTCTCACCCATGAGCCTGGCGGCACAGCGTTAGGCGGAGCGCTTAGAAGAATCTTGAAAGATCCAAGATCTGTTTACCGCGCATTTAACGGGGTTTTTGCAGGTCACCCTGATTTTCAAACCTTGAATGAAGATGAACAAAGATTTTCAGCCTCAGAACTTCTCCTTTTTCTAGCAGCAAGAGCAGAGTTTGTTGCTCAAGTAGTTCAACCGCATCTAGAGCAAGATGTTAGTGTTCTTACCGATCGATGTCATGACAGCACTGAAGCTTATCAAGGGGGAGGACTATATAACCACAATTCCTCTGTTCTTACTTTTCTTAATGCTGCGCATGAATTTGTTTTTCACCGTGCTCGAAAACCAGACCTTACTTTTTTATTAGACATTGATCATGCTACTATGCTTGCTAGATCTTCTGAGGCTAAACTAGATTTTATTGAGCAACGTGGGGAAGAGTATTTTAAGCGTGTTCGTGAAGCTTATCTAGCAATTGCAAGACGAGAACCTTCACGCGTTGTTGTCATTGACGGGACTCATTCCATAGATGATATTTTTTCTGGCCATATTGTTCCACGTATTAGAACGCTTTATAGATTGGGTTAACTCAGTATTTCCTGCAACGCTCTTATAGACGCTCCAGCCATAACTCCAAAAATACCGCTAGAATATATTGGCTGCTCTTTTCTCCAGGATCTCCAATACTCTGGTGCGATAGCATAACTTCCTATGGGTATAGCAACTGTCGCAGCAAGACTATGACTCGCGATCTGCTCTAACTCGCTCTTTGAAACTATGTGTGATCCTGCTTCAGCGACGAGATATCCCACTAGCATTCCCTCAATAAAAGCTATAGATGTATCTTACCATGAAGAAGGAAACACTCTTCTCAGAATGAAAAACGCATCGTTGCAGAGATATCTCAAAGGTTCTTTCCTTGCTTCTATCTGTGTTTTTTCATGTTCCATATTTTCTTTTTAATTGCCTCTCCTTAAATTCTTTTCTTTTTAAGTAATTAAAGATCGATGATCAGTTTCTTTTTTCCTTCAACATAAATGCTTACTTTCTCATCTGGCTTAAGATTAAGCTGCCGAGTGATGTCCTTTGGTATCCTCAAAACAACTGAGCCTCCAGACTTCCAGAGTGTAGCCTCTTTTCTCTGCGTACCCCATAAACCATTCTCTTTTAATTTCTTCTCCACAACTTCCATTGTCTCTTCTGGAAAGTATTCCTCACCACACTGCTGGCAATACTCAATATCCAATATCCCGCATACTATACCATCTACCACTACTTTATCTTTTTTCCATTGTATTTTTCCTCCGCATGGACAAGGATATGGGATCTTCTTCATTGTCTACTTCCTCCTTAGTCAATTACTGTAATGGGGTATATTTTTCTTATGTTGTCTACTTGAAATTCTCTATAAATAACTTTGAACCACCTAAACTCAGCAATTATAGATTTATCTTC
Source organism: Candidatus Nanoarchaeia archaeon (assembly GCA_035289145.1). Classification (GTDB taxonomy): domain Archaea; phylum Nanobdellota; class Nanobdellia; order SCGC-AAA011-G17; family UBA489; genus JACOVP01. Next base: position 532 of record DATDXZ010000077.1, on the reverse strand, counting down.
TCTTATCCTTTTCGCGCCTTTCTGTACAGCTTCTTTAATGTTGTCTTTCGTGATACCACGCATCTTCATTCGATCAAAGACGTGGTCAGATCTATTGAATGTATCTTTATGCCTTGATATATTCCTGAACGCGATATTTACTTTAATCTCAGCCATAATATCTAAAAGTGTATATAAGTATATAAACTTATTCATTTTTGATGAAATCTTACAAATCTGATACAGATCAGCCTACAGATGTTCTGCCTCTTTCTTTTCTTAGAATTTGTTTACATTCTCGCGATTGTAATTGTTTCTTCCAGCTGGCAGAATTCACTTCTGACTCTTCTTCTCCTCAGTCTTCTTTGGATTGTAGCTCTGATCTTTTGGCATGATTCTTTGGATTTCAAAATTTTTATTTGTAATGCGAGAAAACTACTTACTTCAGTAAGTGGATGAATCGCATTCTATTTGAATTCTAAAAGAATAAAAAACACGGCGGGCGAAGCCTGCGCCGTGCAACGTCCATAAAAACGTAGCGTGAGCTTTGCCT
>DATDXZ010000076.1:0-2562 GCA_035289145.1 Candidatus Nanoarchaeia archaeon | reverse complement strand
TTGAGCATTTTGCTTAATACTGAATTAGGCTCTCCTTGACCGCCAGTGCAGATAATGAGATAGTCATTTAATCCCTCTTTTTCCATCTTCACTAATTTTTTCTTGACCTTGTCTGCACCTGAAACTATTTCTGCTTCTTTGGAATAATTTACAATATTTACTTTTTCTGCTGCTGAGGCATACTTCTGCATGCTGCTTCCCAGTATGACTACTTTTCTGTTTAATTTCTGTCCAAAATCTATGATGCTTCTGAGACGAGCTATATGGGATGCAAAACAACTAATAATCATAGGGTTGTTGTGATTTTCCGTGCCTAACATGACATCTTTTAACATTTCACGCGCTACTTTTTCACTTGGAGTTTTTTGCGCTGCTCCAGAATATAAAGAATCTACGATAACTGCGCGAACATTCTCTTCCTTCCCCAACTGCTTGAGCCTTTCATAATCTGGTTTCTTCCCAATAATAGGGTCATTATCGAATTTGAAATCATTGGTGTACACTACGACTCCTTGCGGCGTGTGGACTGCAATAATGGCTGTCTGCGGTGTTGAATGCGTGACGTTGATCAACTCGATTTTAATGTTTTTTGACGCTTTATAGATAGAACCTGTATTTAAAGGAAGATATTTATTCTTGAGGGGCAATCCCTCATTATAAGCCATATTTTTCAACACTTCTAGAGTAAATGGTGTACCAATGACTGACGCATTATATCTTGGAGCTAAATAAGGAACTGCACCTGTGTGATCGAGATGCGCATGACTACAAGCAATAGCCTTAACATTATTTCTCCATGAATTAAGCATAGTGTCATCAGGAATTGCACCCATGCGCTTCATCTGATCAGGGGACAATGATGAACGATCATGACCTTCTTCCTCGAAATCTACAATAACTGGCAAGTAAAAACCCATATCGAGAAGTACAGCTTCGTCTCCTATTTTTACAGCAGACATATTTTTTCCTACTTCGCTATAACCGCCTACTGCAGCAACCTTGAAGTCCATTAGAAACTCCTCTTTGTCAATTTTTTTACTACAATTAATAAGATCATGAGACTGAGAATGTATCCACCAAGGATATATAATGTTTGTGTAAAGAGCGAGACAGGCACATTGAAGAGCAGTATTTTATTCAAGAGCGTCTCTCCCATAAAGAAAGGATTAAATGACGCAATTTTCCTTATCAGCGCAGGCAATGTTTCAATGGGCAAAATGCTTGACGAGAAAAAGAGGAAGATAAATCCCAAGGATATTGTTGCTATGGTTCCTGTTTCCTCTGACTTGAAGATACTTCCGATAACCATACCCAATAGGATGAACACTGTTGTTATCAATACCAATACAAGCATCATTCCTCCAATGGTTGCAATTAAATATTCTTTGAAAAAATAAAAAGCCACACCGAAAATGACTGCTAATTGCAGAAATATAACTATCATATTTGTAACAAAATTGCTGAAGAGGAATGTCAAGTAGGACGTTGGAGTAATATAATTTTTGAGATATACCTTGCCTATCTTCTCCTTGATCTCTAATGTTGAAGCGAGCATCAGGCTTACAAACATGACAATAAGAATCATCAGAGTAGGGAATACATAATTTAATTGTATTTTTTCAGAAACCACTGTTTCTATCTTAGTCGACAATGGAGAGACTATTCTGCCTACGTTCGTAGTTTTTATTTTTTTAACCTCTGTGTTAATATTCTTGATGCTCTTGTCGATAGTGTTGAGATAACTCAAGTCACTTCTTAATGTTGTCTTGATGTTGCCTGAAGTTAACACTGCCTGGTCGCGTACAGCAACCAACTCCTTGAACTGAGCATCAATATTCTGCAATTCTTTTTTTATCAGCTCTACTGCAGTTTTAACTTCCTCAGTTCCTGTTGCATTTGTTTCTGCAATCTCTTCAAACGTGTCTAATCCTTGAAGATCTGGCGTAAACTCTAAATTTACGTCTTGAAGCTGCTTAACTAAAGTGTTCAGCCTATTGTTCATATCCTCATTGTCAACAGACAGCGACTGCACCAAACTATTTTTGTCCGTTACTTCTTTATCTATGTTGTCAACCGTGTCTAGGATACTTTTAGTTAACTGTGTGCTAATCTCCTTTGTTTTTGTACCTATTACTGTGTTCAATGCGTCTAAAACCATGTAAACTAGGTTCATACGCGAATTATCTACATAGAAAACAATGTCTCCTCCATCTTTTAATGAAACATCCGCAGGAAAAACAGCACAGACATGCACAATACCTCTTTTAACGCCTTCTTCACAGGCTTGTTGCGATTCTATTTTCTCCACAGTAAACTTTTTCTTCCCCAGCTCATCAACCAATGAATTGCTCAATGTATTGTAGGATGGAGAGTATGTTCCGATACGAACACCATAAACATTTGCCGTATTAAATGCCGCCCCGATCAGCATAATCAACAGCAATGGACCTAATATAATAATAAGCGCAGAACTCTTAGTTCTTGTTAGCAGCTTGAAATTCTTTCCGATAATTGCCAGTATTTTGCTCATTTTTTCTTCGTTAGGGCTTTGAACACTTCCGA
>DATDXZ010000075.1:0-6071 GCA_035289145.1 Candidatus Nanoarchaeia archaeon | reverse complement strand
AGCTTAATGCTCGTGGAACATTGGAATTTGCAATAGGTTGATCTTCTCGGTATTCTGTAGTATCTGCTATTTGTGTTCCTCGAAATAGTTCATTGTGTATTCTGAGAACTGCTCGTCCTAATTCGTCAAAGACGAGATTATAAATGTGTCTATTAAACTTATATTCTGCAAGTGCTATTGTCATAGTGTAACTCCTTATTTGTTACTATCAGACAGTTATGACATATATATAAGCTTTTCGCCGTTCAAATAAAACAAAACATTTATATATTACATTGTATACATTGTCATATGATTATAATCGTGGCTGATGCTTCATCATTAATATTGCTAGAAAAAATAGGACTGCTCGAAACACTCGTAAAGCAAAACATGACATGGGTGATTCCAGAAGAAGTCCAAATCGAAGCAATAGAGAAAGGTAAAATAAAAAAATACCCAGATGCCTTCAAATTAGAAGAAAAAGTAAAGAAGAATCAAATCAGAGTAAAAAAAGTAGAGGAGAAAATACAAGTGAATACTATTATGGAATCATTTAAGATAGAAAGGGGAGAAGCAGAAGCTATAATTTTATTTCAACAAGAAAAAGCAGACTTGCTTGCCACTGATGATAGATTTGCTATCAATACTTGTAATGCTCTAAATATTCCAACGTCGGGAAGTGTGGCATTTGTGACACAGTCATTTGAAAAAGGTCTCATTAGTAAGAGTAAGGGGGTACAAATGCTAGAGACATTAGCAAATGAAGGACGATATAAATCTGATATTATTTTCAAAGCTATGCACAAAATACAAGGAGAACAACCATGAAAAAAAATCAAGAAATGCTGGTCACTGTAAGTACAAGAATGGATAAGGAAAGTCTAGATTATATAAAAAAAATAAGTAGAAAGTTCCAGATAGATAAATCAACAGCATTGCGTAAACTCTTAAAAAAAGGAGTAGAGGAAGATAAAAAAGAAAGTGCCATAGAATTATACAGAAAGGGAGAGCTCTCTTTAGAGGGAGCGGTAAAATTCGCGGATTTGTATATAGGAGAATTCTTAGAAGTGCTGAGAGAGGAAGGCATTGAATTAAATCTAACAATGAAAGACTATGAGTCAGGATTAAAGAATTTGAAGAAAATATGGAAATAAATGAAAAAACAATAATTAAAAATCAGTCAAAGAGGCTTGTTTTTTAGGTTTTGGAGACGTTGTATCCAGAAGAATAGTGCCATAAACCCCGTCGTAGCCTGGTTGTAAGCGAAGGTCTTTTGCTCGATTTTTGAGAATCACTTGAACTACAACAGGATCAACTACTTGTGCCAAGGCTTGCTCAGGTGCTTCCAGTAAGACATTATATTCAGTGCCAAATTTCCCAATGAGTTGTTGGTAAAGTGCTGTCAACTTCTTCGACGTCATCAATTTAATATTATAGACTGATCCAAGAAGTTCATGCAGGGGAATCAATGAATGAAAAAAAGGAGCATTAGGTTTGACATAGCCAACCGGTCGATCTGCTAATTGTTCAACTCTATACTCAACGCCAATAGTCATTTCTTGCTTGCATTTTGGGCATTGTTTATTTAATTTTCTAGATTCAGCGGGAGCCATCGTCACGCCGCATGTTCTATGACCGTCAAAATGATATTTTCCATATTCAGGAGGAGTTTCAATTGTCCCTTTCAATCCAACGCCAGTTCGAATCGCGGATAAAATATATTTGTAAGTCAATTGTTTCAAATCAAAAATCGTTGCTTCTCTCCCGAGTCTCCAAGGATGTGAAGAATGAGGATCTGAAAAACTAACAATATTGTATTTATCTAAACTAGAAATTCTCCAATTCATTGCAGGGTCGCTGCTAATTCCACTTTCAATTGCATGAATATATTTCGCGCGTTCTTGAAAACATTCCTCAACAGAATCAAAACCAGATTTGCTTCCAAGTATGCCGAAAAACGATGTCCATGCATGCCCAGGTATTACTTCTATATCTGAACTAATGCTGCGTAACATATCAAGAAATTCAATGCTGCTCATACCAAAGATTGGTCGACCATCATAATCAATCCTGCCTTTTTTTAACAATGCATCGATAAATTGTTTGACAACTTCACCATTAGGGAATAAAACTACATGATGAATTCTTCTTCCTCTTCCACCTTGGGAATACATTAGACTAATTTCTGTCTGCCAAATAAAGGGAAATTTTGTTTTAGACCAAAGAATACCATTTTTATCTTCTGTTAATTTTGAAGTTATTTCTTTATGCCAAAGTGGATGTTGTGCATCGCCAGTACCAAGAATATGTAAACCTTTAATGCGTGCATTCCGTTCGAGATCTTCTAAAGTAGTCTTTTTACTGCAAGCCTGAGCATATCGTCCATGAATATGAAAATCACCTATAATGTGCATAAGAGAGAGATAAAGACAGTGTTATTAAAGATTGTGTAAATTATTAAGTTTTTACCTTAAAAAAGAGATAGTAAAGTATTAAAAAATTAACAATCAAATGAAGAAAAGTAAAGGAATTTCTAGTAAGAGAAGATGGGAAATAAATTATGGTAAAAAGGCTCGCTATTGAGAAGAGAATAGCGATAATCTTAGCCCAATACTTTTGCTGAGAGATGTATATTCCAACAAGAATAAAAAATAGAGCTAAAATAACCAATGATATACGAAGTATAAGAAATGAGTCATTTATATTAAAAAATGGTATTAGTAAAGATTCTAGCATTAGAGTAGTACTAATATTAAAAAGAGCATCAATAAATTTAATAAAAAAAGGAGCACCAAGGAAAAAATAAGGTAAAAATATAAACGCAGTAAGAAGATAAAAACATGCTGCTAGATAAAAATAGATGGATAAAACACGCAATCCTTTTAATTTTTCTTTTTTCATTTTAAGCAACTGCATTATCTACAGTCAATTGGGTGACTACTGCAGTTCTATACATATAATCCATCTGCAAGAGTAATAAGTTCTGGAAGGTAACATCTTGCAATCCAGTGGTATCAATTGTACAGGTAATATCTTTCTCTTTGTTCACTAGGCGAACGATACCGCTGTTTTGATTGTTGAGTTGGCTGCATTGGACAGTAAAGGCTAGTTCAGGTGAAGTCAGCGTAACTTTGACCATGTCTTTGAGAGTGTCTTGTCCTGCACAAATGTTAGTGAATGCGCTTGGCTGGTAGACAGCTCCAGTGCCTACATTCTTGACTTTGAAAGTGACTTTGACTCTGTTCGCTCCGACAGAAGTTTGTCGTAAATCAGTAGACTGAATGGGTCCTGCAGAATTATGGATCGCTACGCTAGGGACATTCACATCACACACATCATTCACAGTGGTTCTGGAAACTACATTCTTCTTCAAGCAGAGATTAGCAACTGCTTTGGTTTGGTAAGTATAGCAGATGTCAGCGCGTAGTTGTGTAGTGAATGATGCAGGAATATCAATAGTATATTTAGCTTCGCCAAATTCTAAGAGTTCTTCGCCTCCAGGTTGGACTAAAGCGGCATCTTTGGTGGCTCCAGAAATTTCTTTGTCATTGACAACATTTAAAGAGCGGATATTAAAAGATTTTTGGGGTAGTCCGCTTAAAGAAGCAATAAGTCCATTTCTAGGAACAGTAAATTCTCCTCCATTCTTCAACAAGAGTGTGATAAAAAAAGTTTCTTGTCCGCTGTCCAAGACACGTGCTGGAGGTTCATTGGGAACAAACGCTACTTCAACAGCTTGCGTTCCTCCGATAAAGGGAGAATCAGCATTGGTAGTCTGTTGTCCTCCTTGGCATCCTGCTAAAACAAACACTAGAAGACTTAGGAATACTATGCCTCTTTTCATTGAATGAGTAGTGATTCTTCTATTATTTAAACCTAACGACAGAGAAAAAACTAGCTAAAGGGTTGTTGTAAGTCTGCGCGAATAGGAATATAGGAAGTGGAAACAGTCTGTTCATAGGGGTAGCGAAGAGTAATTTGATATTGGTAATCCTTGCGTTCCTCAAGTAAGGAATCATAACCAGTGCAGCGAATCTGTGCTTTGCTGTTTTGAAGAACAAGTGTTAAGAAAGATCCAGTCTTGCCTGCTGATAAACGTTCTTGCTCGCTGCTGCATGTAAAGGAAATATCTCTGCCTGTGGTAGGTTCTAATTCAAAGAAAAATTGTTGTTGTCCATCTTGTAAAGGGATTTGTCCGCGTTCAAAGGCGCTTCCAGAAGAGATGCGTGCTTGCTTCTCAGAGCGGTCTTCAATGGTAATGTCTAAAGTGATGCGGACAGCGTCTCGGGTGCTGGAAAGAGTGCGGACAATAGTAGTCACAGTCACAGGATCAAATTCATAAGAAAATCCTAGTTGATTCCCGGAAATAGTTTGTGTTGTTGGACATCCGCCTAGAGGAACAGTTGATCCAAGATCTAGAGCACAGAATTGAAAATAAGATTTTGCAAGATAGTCTTGAATCAGCATGTCAACAAAGAAAGTAGTGCCTGATCCGGGTTGTATATCGCTAAATTGAAAGTCTCCATAATGCAGGCTGCCATCGCGTTGTCTGCTAGCTTGCCCTTGATAAGTAAATTCTATGCCAGGTCCTAAGAGTTGTGGTCCTCTGGCAGTCTCGCGGATGAGTGCGCCTTCAATGGTAATAGATTCATCATCAAATTGTGGGAATCCAGAATATTGTCCTGAGCTGCGGACGGAAAAAGAATCAAGAGTCACAGGCTCAGCATTGAAATTAAAAAACTTGATAGCTACGCCGAAAGGTCCATCAATTTTATTCAAAGGTGGATTATTAGGGACAAACCCAACTTGAAAACCTTTACCGCCAATAATGCCTGTGAATGCAGTGCCTTGGCCTACAGGATCTTTGGTGTCTTTCGTAGGAAGCTGAAGACTAGCGCATCCATTAAGAAGTACAAGAAGCAGGAAAAAAGGAAGATAGCGCAATTTAAGTCAATCCTCCAGAGAGCGTTTTTTCTTTATACAGATCAACCAAGCCGCGTTTGCGGATGACAAATGTATAATCTGCTCGCGCAGTCACTTCATGGAAGCCTAATTTCTCTAAAGGTTGCCCAACAGTATAACTGCATTGGAAGTCTGGAAGAGAAGGCAACTGTGTCGCGTCAGTAATGCTCAGTTGATTAGTCAGTTGTGTATTCATCTGTTTCAAGGCTTCATCTTTCAAAGTCATTTGAATGTTTTGACCATCAAAGTCGCAGATAGTTTGCTCGCCTTCTATACCTAGTGTGACTCCTAATGATTCAGGGAAGATAATACGTAGACTATTCAACTTTGCGATAGCGCCGAAGCGGTTAGCGTTTTTCAAGAAAGAAACTCTGATGATAGGAGATTTAAGTTCTGTGATAGGCATAACTCCAGTGCTGAGAGTAAGGAAGTAAGGACCGCTGCATCCGCGTTTACATTGAGTTTTGCTTCTGCCATCAGTGTCTAAGGTAGGATCATTCACAACTTGGGTGATGTCTTCTGGAGCATTAATGTCTTCCACAGTCCATAATTTAATGCCTGCGATCTGCAGCATGTTTGTTGTTGCTTCCATAACTATTCGTTTCTTCGTGACAATTCTATTGCCAACTTCAACTCCCTCTTCTACGCCTGCCAAAGTTCCTGTGACCGGCGTTCCAGTATACTTAATCTCCATGCCTTGTGGATATCTGCAAGAGACATAGTGAATAGTGGCGCGTTCTGCTTGTTCAGGAGTAATATGGATGGAATTGCTTGGTTTATCTTGAATATAAATAGTGCCGTCAGTATTAGGAATTTTATTTCCTTTGTTATCTTCTTGATAGCAGGAAAAGGCAATATTCTGTTCTTCATAGCGTTGCGTTTCAGGGTTATAAAATCCATCGACTTGTACTTTGGCATCTATCTGCACAGGCTTGTCTTCTTTAAAGACTTCATTGGTCGCGAAGGTTAAAATTTGAATGCCTTTTTGCGGTTCCTTCTCTACAACATCAGGATTGTTAAAATTGCCGTAATTTTTATAGATTAATCCTTTGAAAGCTTCTAGAGGATTTTTTATAGAAATTTTTTCTTTGAGATCATCGCTCAATAATTGCCCCTGGCTAAACAAG
>DATDXZ010000074.1:0-7147 GCA_035289145.1 Candidatus Nanoarchaeia archaeon | reverse complement strand
TCAAGCGAAGAGCAGGCAGCGCGGTACGTGCCGTAACAGTGCGGATGCAAAATAGAGAAGTAAGCTTCAAGATACTTGCATGCTCTGCATTGCGGAGAGCAATAAGTTCCCTATTCAGGGAACTTTTCTACAGAGCCGTTTCAACACAATGTTTAAATAAAGGAATCTAGCTTTCCAGTCTATGGAATCTCTAGATGCATTGCTTGCACAAGTAACTCCAGCTACTAGAGGCTTAGTCAGAACTGAGTTGATCCCTGCATTACTCTGCTTTAGAAATATGATTGAGGGTACAGCTCTAGAACCATCATTACATGGTGCGCTAGAGCAAATAAAAGGAATTTATGTGCGTGTAACAACACAACAAGCGATTGATGCTACCCAAGCAAGAAATCCAGAAGCTCTTGCAACGCTTATTGAGACATCTGTTCTTCAAAGGTCTAACAGTATTTTCCATGGTTTCTCTAGAATTGTCGAAGTTGCCTATGGTGGAAAGCCAACTAGTAAAAGCACAGCATTAGAATTATTGAACGTTGAAGTCAGATATCTTTTAGAAGGTATTTGTCTGCCAAAAACAACGTGAAGAATAGTCTATGAAAAGAATTCTTATTCTGGGAGCAGGTTTTGGAGGCGTCTATACAGCATTATATCTATTAAAAAACATCAGTCCGCATGATAAAATTGAAGTGACGCTCTTGAGCAAAACAAACTATTTTTTATTTTCTCCCATGCTGCATGAAGTAGCCACTGGTGGTATCAACAGAAGCAACATTGTCCAGCCTATTCGGGAGATTATCTGTCATCCTAATTTTAGATTTTTACGGTGCACAGCTAAAGAGATTAATGTTGAGAGAAAAATTATCACCACAGAAAAAACAACACTTGCATATGACTATCTAGTTATAGCCTTAGGATCAGAAAACGAGTTCTTTAACATTCCGGGTGCGGAAGAGCATGCGTTTCCATTGAAATCCTTGCAGGATGCAGTTATGATTAAAAATCATGTTCTGGATTGTTTAGAATATACTAGTGCCATGCATCATCTCAAGAGAGACGAGCCTAATCTGACATTTGTTATTGTCGGTGGAGGTCCTACAGGAGTAGAACTTGCCGGAGAGCTGGCAGAATTTATAGATCAGAATTTGCATAAAAATTATCCGCATCTCAAAGACTATGAGAGAAAAATCTATCTGATACAGCAAGGTGCTGACATTCTGCCATTTATGAGTCAACGTTCTCGTCAGGAAGTGGTGAAGAAATTAGTGAAAGAAAGAGTTACAATAATAACAGACACTAGTGTCACTAAAGTAAGTAAAGAGTACGTAGAAGTAAATCACAAAACAAAGATTGCGACAAATACAGTGATTTGGGCTTCCGGTATAAAACCAGCACATATAGCTACAAAGCAAAACATCAAAAATGAACGAGGATATTTCACGGCAGATAAGTATCTTCGTTTGCAGAACCAGGAAGAGGTATTTGCTATTGGTGACTGCTCTCTCGTTATCAACCCTTATAATCAGAAACCAACGCCGGCGTTAGCGCAAGTTGCTGTTCGCCAGGCAAAAATAGCGGCAAAAAATATTATGCACAGCATGAGAAATGAGTCTCTAGAGACATTTTTATTTAAGCCTTCAGGAATCTTGGTGTCTGTGGGTAAACGCTTCGCTGTTGCGGACATTCACGGATTAAAATTTAAAGGATTTGTAGCCTGGTGGTTTTGGAGAACTATCTATCTCTCAAAATTAGTCGGCTTTAGAAATAAACTGCAAGTCGCTTATGACTGGACATTGAATCTCTTCTTTCCAAGGGACACTACGCAGATTTAGCGGAATTTTTTGAATTTTTTGAAGGGTCCTAGTCTATTTATCTATTGAATATATCCCTGAATAAGAAGTTTTCCCAGAGTAGTTAAGTGAATGATGAGTCTGTCTTGTTGCTTCTTTAAGCTGATCAAGCCTAATTGTTCTAGTCCCTCAGTCTTGTAAGTACCATGAAGATGATATGAAAGAAGAGAAGATCCCATCTTTGCTTTTTTTCCTAGATCTTCAAAAAACAAAGTATAATCTTCTGCAGCTAGTAGATGTCGTAAGAGAAGAAGTTTTTTCTTGGTCAGGAGATGGTAGTAAGAGAATTTTAGCACAGGAAGCATCATGGTAGTATCATCAACAACATCAAATGTTTTCAATCCATTGACAAAAGCAGCGCTTAAAGCCGCGCATCTTGAAGTTCTATCGCCCGCTCCAACATTGACAAGAATGTCTTGTTGTTTGTCTTTGCTTAAAAAACTTATGAGGCGAAATAGTTCCTCCCATAGTGGGCCTCGAATAAAATGAATGTCAACTGGGATGCGAAATTTTTGTAAATCTCGTCTTATTTTTTCAGACGCGCGTTTTTTCCGTAGAGGGCACAGTAAACTAAGCTTATTTGTGGGGAATTCTTTAATGCCAATATATATTGCCTTGCTATGCTCATAAAGTGGAGCAATCACAGTAAAGCTCATATAAATAATAAAGATAGCCTTTTTTTAAAGGTTTGGTTGAAATGGGGAAAGAAATGACTATTTTAGCTTCAAGATAGTATTTATATAGGCGGAAAATGTTCTCTAGAAAGAACATCGGAGGTAAATAACAATGAATATGAATAAAGCATATATACAAACAATCTTGCGTGTTCTCTTAGGTCTCTTATTTGTTGTTCCTGGAATAGGAAAGATCATGAATCCAGCAGGCATTATAGGAATGTTAGGAGAATTAGGATTTCCAGGTCCTGCATTTTTTGGATGGGTATTGATTCTGTCAGAGATTGTCTTTGGAGCAGCGTTAGTTATAGGTTACAAAGTTCGATGGACAGTATGGCCTCCAATAATTATTCTGGCAGTTGCGACCATCACTGTGCACATACCAACATTGGGAACACCTATGGGTCCAATTAATGTCTTATTCCATTTGGTGGGTATTGCGTCTTTACTAGTAATAGCTGCGAGTGGTCCTGGAGTCTGCGCAGTTTGCAAAGACTAATTTTTTCTTTTTATTTATATTTACTTAAGAAAGAGAGCTAGATGTTTAGAAGTATAACTAGCGTTAAGGAAATCTTTTGTTTTCAATAAATGCTTTCATTTCATCAACAAAGGCATGCGCTTCTTTGCGGTAATAGTCATAGTCCTTGCCAGAAACTGATTTAATGTCCCTATAAGTAATCTTTTTGAAGATAGCATACAAATGACGCATAGTTTTTGCTGTTCGCTGGCGGATATGTCGTTCTGCGTAGAGTTTCTCTTCAAGCATGTCTGCAACATGATCTGGTGAAGGCGGGATTTCTCCAATGCTCATCAATGCGGCGTGTGCAGCATCAACGCTCGCCCAATACAGGTCAACCATCGCAGTCAACAGATGTTGATCAGCGCGATGAAGTGAAGCGGGAGCTAGAGTAAAATAAGTCCATACAGATTCTTGGCTGGGTCGTATGCGTCCTTGATCTAACAAAGCTTGTAAAGGATCAAAGAAGCCCATGTCAACTAAGGCTATGCCTGATCGGAGAATGTTGATAGCTACTGGATCTCCTGCTCGTACATATTCCCAGAATGCTGTTAAGCGCATGGATTGGATGTGTAGTCTTTTAGGATCAACTTCAGCAATCGCTCGTTCAGTTAAGATGCGGTAAGTCTCAACAAGCTCTTCTGTAAAGCGGATACGAATATCATCAAGGATGATGAGAATGTCTAAATCGCGTTTGGGTGAAGCATTTTGTTTGGTGGCAGAGCCAAAGAGAACAATCGCAGACAGAAACTTGCCAAATTCCCTGTACATAATCTTGGCAAACTTGCGCGCGATTTCAATGTCTTCTTGTAAATAGAGAGAAATATTCTTCTGCGGGTTTTTCTGCACCTCAAATTTCACGAAATTCACCTCTTATTGATAAGGACAATGAGCTAGTGACTATTAAATACTTTGCGGTCTGCAAAAAGAGACTTTAGAGTACTTCTCCGCCAGATGTAATGGAATATCCGCAAGCGCAGGACTCTCCAGTAGGATAAATATGGAAGCAAACGCTATTGCTTTCTTGGTCTGGAGGTGTTCGAACTGAAATTTGTGTGGCAACCAGTCCAAAGGCGTTATAAATATATTCTGAATTCAGAGTAAGAGTAGCAACATTGACAAAAGTAGAAGGGATGGGTGTCCCGTCTGCAAAAGGTGCGGAGGTAGGCAAGAAATCAGCGCCGAAAAGAGTAACAATCGGATTATTTGAACCAAGTTCACTTTTTGAAATGCACATAGGGAAGATGTCTAAGATCATAGGTTCAGTGCCTATTTTGACAGTAGTCTCATTGATTTTAGTGACATGTAGTTGTTGGATGCCTGCGCTGAAATTAACTCCACCAATGACATCAGTAAGTGTTTCTTTGGTCATGATATATTGCTCTCCGCTAGCAGATATTAAAATCAAAGAAATATGTCTTCCAGAAAGTCTCACATCAAGAACTTGAGAAGGAATATCAATCCAGACAGTATCTCTAGTTCCAGTGGTGAGGCTGGAAAGTTCATTGACCTTGTCTGCCAAGTGGTTGACGGCGTCTTCAGCTTTTGAAATTTTATGCGTTTCACTAATCTGTCTAGCACTATAGTACATAAGAATCAAAGAAACAAGAATGAGGCACCCTATTAAGAACATTAATTCTGTGCTGAGTTGCCCTCGTTTCATGCAGTCATTACTCTAAAGGTGTCTCTGACCATAATGTCCAGTCTTTCGAAGGAACAATGTCTCCCACTAAGAAGCCAGGTGATTGAGGAACATTGCCGAAATACGAATGCTCCATGTCGCTCCAGCGGGCATAACTATTGCCGACACGATAAATGGGAGATCGTAGCGTGTTCAAAGCGCCAGTCCATGCAGTATGATAAAATCCTTCTTTCTGACCTCCAGGCTCGCCAATGTATTTTCCCTTATAGCCATATTTCTCGAGCTTCTCTGCAAATTTCTCGATAGGAGCGTTTCCTTGACCAGGCGCCAGGTGCTCATCATGATAGCCAAAGTTGTCAGACAGGTGCACATTGCCAATAACACCATCCCTAGCTAATCCTTCTGTCTCTTTGTCGATCCATTTTCTAAATTCTTCATCTATTTTTTTAGGATCTGATTTAGCTGCTTCTGAAGGTTGAAAGTATTTTCTCCAGAAGTTCAAATGTCCAACATCAAAAGTGCCTCGAATATGATCTTCAGCTATTTTCTGTGCTTGTTCTTTCTTCATGCCTTCCTGTTGTATTAAGCGGGTTGCCATTTCTTCTCGTGATTGTATAATAACTTCTCTATATTCTTTGGGGTGGCTGCCGTAGCTTTCAGGGCTCCAGTTTTCTGGTGAGATAAATAGGGGTTGTTCTAAACCTCTGCTCTTTTCCATGCGGTAGGCCTCTATAGCAGCGCGTGCGAGGCTGTCTTTAATCTCTCCGAGTGCGTACGCTTGAATAGGTTTTACTTTGCTTATCTCTTGTTCAACTTGTTTCGCGTCACGCCCGCGGGAAACAGCGATTTCTTCATGTGACTTGTAATTATTTTCCATCTGCTTTATTTTTTCTTGGAGAAAGACTTCTGGTTTCTCAAGATAAGTGTTAAATTCTTCCTGATCAATACTTTTTTCTGGAAAAATACCTCGCTGTTGGAGCTGTTCGCGGACAAATGTTCTGACTGCCTCAACATTGGATCCATCTTCTAATTTTATTTTGAAGTTGTCATAGACTTTTTGGAGAGCGTCATGTTGCTTTTTTCCTTCTTGAGCGATATTCATGTAACGAAGGGATTCTCCATGAGCAAGTTCTTGTTCTTTTTTTCTAAATTGTTTGTAAATGTATTCTCCAGCGTCATAAGTATCTTTTCCTTCTTTTTTTGCTTCTTCCCTAGCTTTTTCATCATAATATTCAAAATCCCTATATACATATTTGATTTTGCCGTCTTCCATGACAATATTTTTTTTAGTTTCAGGATCGCTATAGACTGGCTCGGGAAGTTTAAGAGTTCTTGGTAATTGAATCACTTGTCCAGTTTCTTCATTAACTAGATTGAGAGGAGCGCGTTTTCTTTCTTCAGGATTTGCTAAAAATTGTTCATCAGCTTCAAAAATTGCTCGAGGAAATTCGCCGTTCCGGGATCCAATATGCACCACAACAGCGCCGCCGCGAGCAGTCTCAGCGGCAAAATCCAAAGCTCTCCGAATCTCTTGTAAAGATCCCTCTTTTTGTTCCTTGCTGAATTGTCTGCCGTCAAATCCTGACAAAGGTCCGAGGTCTGGAGCCGCGTGGGTGGACAGTTCAACTTCATTGATGCGCGCTAAGTGGCGCATGTCCTCGCGTTCTTGCGTGCCAAAGCTTTCTGGATTTGAACCTGTAGGTTGTGAACGAAATCCCTTGCCTGTGCCAAAAAAGCCTAGCTCAACAGTTCTCAAGCCACGAAAGATATTCGCTTTCAGTCCTTCGCCTACATCACCAATGCCATGAGAAATACCAATACGAAGAGGATCAATTTCTAATTCGCCTGCGTTGCCTAATCCTTGCCTGTCCAATGCATGCCAATAGCCGCCAGTTTCCATCTTTTTTCCTCAGAGCTTTCAATATCTGATGTCTTTTATAGTTTTCTATGGAAGAAGAAGGGAAAAAAAGAAAGAGAAAGTTACTGGCGCACCACATACGTGCCGGCAATTTTATCATGCAGTCCTTGCTTCTTTGCAGTCCATCCAATCATGAAAAAACCAATACTAAGAATAATTCCTGAAACGAGTTTACCAATATAACGTAAGATTGCTCCGGGAATACCAATGTAGCTGCCTTGTTTATTAACTATTCTTAGTTTCAAAATAAGTTTGCCTGGCGTTCCTCCTTTGATGCCATCCATATAGATCGTAAAGATAACCACTAACAAATTCAACGCGTAATAAAGATAAATAAAGTCCATTCCTGTAAGAATGAAGAGACCTCCACCTATAAGAAAGACTGGTAGTCCTATAATAATCATGTCTAGAAGTGGCTCTGTAGAAAAGTTCCCTGAATAGGGAACTTATTGCTCTCCGCAATGCAGAGCATGCAAGTATCTTGAAGCTTACTTCTCTATTTTGCATCCGCACTGTTACGGCACGTACCGCGCTGCCTGCTCTTCGCTTGAG
>DATDXZ010000073.1:0-18770 GCA_035289145.1 Candidatus Nanoarchaeia archaeon | reverse complement strand
CTAAAATAAGAAAAATCCCTATATATTTCGGGGGCTTATAATGGCAAATCAACAACAACCAATCTATATATTACCAGAAGGCTATACGCGTCAATTAGGACGTGATGCGCAAAGAAATAATATTATGGCTGCTAAGCTAGTAGCTGAAACTGTAAGAACTACTCTAGGTCCTAAAGGTATGGACAAAATGATTGTGGATTCTATCGGTGATATTATTGTTACTAATGATGGAGTTACCATTCTAGAAGAGATGCAGATAGAGCACCCAGCTGCTAAAATGTTAGTCGAAGTTGCCAAAACACAGGAAAATGAAGTCGGCGATGGTACTACTACTGCAGTCGTCATTGCTGGTGAACTGTTGAAGAAAGCAGAAGCTTTGCTCGAACAAGATATCCATCCAACTGTGATTGCTCGCGGCTATCACATGGCTGCAGAAAAAACGCAGGAAATTCTCAATCGCTTAGCAGTTCCAGTAACAGCAAAAGATGAGGAAGTGCTGAAGCAAATTGCTATGACTGCTATGACTGGCAAAGGCGCAGAGTCATCTCGTGATGTGCTGGCCACATTACTAGTCAAGGCTGTAAATCAGATAACTGACGGCGATAATATAGACATGGATAATATCAAGATCGAAAGAAAAGTCGGCGGTGGTATTGAAAATGCAGAGCTCATTGAAGGCATTGTATTGGATAAAGAACGCGTCCATCCAGGCATGCCGACAAAAGTAAAGAATGCTAGAATCGCTTTGCTGGACGTTGCTTTAGAAATTAAAAACACAGAAACTGACGCTAAAATCCAAATTTCTTCTCCAGAGCAGATGGAAGGATTTCTCATGCAGGAAGAAAAAATGATTAGAGACAAGACAAACAAAGTCATCAAGTCTAGTGCTAATGTGATTATTTGTCAAAAAGGCATTGATGATCTCGCACAGCATTACTTGTCCAAGGCAGGGATCTACGCTTGTCGCCGTGTCAAGAAATCGGACATGGAAAAGCTGGCAAAAGCAACTGGTGCTTCTTTAGTTATGTCTTTGGATGATTTGTCAGAAAAAGATCTCGGTCATGCTGGTCTCGTTGAAGAGTTAAAAGTCGGCGATGAGCAGATGACTTATGTTCGCGAATGTAAAAATCCAAAGGCTGTCACATTCTTAGTTCGTGGCGGCACGCAGCATGTCGTTGATGAAGTTGAGCGCGCAGTCAAGGATGCTCTCGGCGACATCATCGCGACACTCAAGGTGGGAAAAGCCGTAGGTGGCGCAGGTGCTGTCGAAGTTGCTGTCGCTCGAGAAATCAGGCAGTATGCGACAAAGCTGGCAGGTCGTGAGCAATTTGCGGTATTAGCTTTCGCAGACGCTCTGGAAATTATTCCAAGAACTTTGGCAGAAAATGCTGGTTTAGATCCTATTGATTTATTGACAGAATTGAAGTCACAGCATGACAAGGGAAACAAGTGGGCTAGTGTGGATGTCTTCACTGGAAAAGTTACAGATGCTTGGAAAGCCGGAGTCATCGAGCCATTGAAGATCAAAACACAAGCCATCAAGTCCGCGTCAGAAGTTGCTGAATTGATTCTCAGGATTGATGATGTTATTGCAGGTTCTGGATCTAAGAAAGGATCTGGAATGCCACCAGGAATGGGTGGTATGTCAGGTATGGAAGATATGTAATATCCTCATAGTTATGAACTTCAGTAGAAAAATAAGGTCACTTACGGATTTACTGGACTATCATGTCCTCGATATGTTGTTGTTTGATAGCTGTGCACTCGGCTCTGAATTATTTAAGCATGGCAGTTCTCTTAGGCTTTCAACAGAAGCTGTTGCAGTCAACAACGTAAACATGCGCAAAGTAAGAGAAGCAAGAAATCTTGTAAGAATGTCCATGAACTTGTTGAAATATGAAGGAACAAGAATTACTCCTGTAATTTATGAAGAACAGTTACAAAAAATAGAGATACTCAGAAGAGTCATAAATACATATGGTGCAAAAGGATGGCATGAAAAAAGAGGTGAAAGAGGGCATCGCAAGCACATCGTGAAGGAAAGCAGGCTATTAAGAGAATTATTTGCAACTCATAATCAATTAGTAGAAATGATCAATAAAAAAATGGTAGATACTGAGGATGCTCAAGAAATGGAAAGCTTGGCAGTTGAGGCATATAGACAGCTAGGAACTAATGAAGAAACAAAAAATGATCATGATAAACGATTAGTAGGTGACGCAGTCTATCTTGCGACAAGATTTGGTGTGTATGTTGGTGTAGTTACGCATGACTATAGGATGAAGCTTATTCTAGAGATGGTACAAATGGCAGTAGCAAATGGAAATGAAGAAGTAAGAGTTATAAGAGAGGAATTAGAAACTGGAAAAGTAGCAATTCTTCGTGAATTAGATTATAAAGGAGGATTTCAGATAGAATATTGTTCATGTGATTTTAAGACAAATGGTAGAACATTACCTTCAGTAGTCAAAGAAAATGCAGAAGCACCCGTTCCATAGAAAGTAAGATTTATATACTCTAGGCTATAAATGAATATGGGGTACAGATGAAACAACTGCAGTGGATAACAGTAAGTATTTTTTTCCTAGCTTTGCTTTTAGGAGTTGAGGCAGTTAACGCTTATATGATGTATGGCGGCTACGGATATGGTTCTTCAGGTTATTACCCTAATTCTTATTATCCAACAAGAAATTATTATATGATGGATTATTATAGGAATCCAGATTATTACGGATATAATTACAATCCTTATACTTATTCTTATAGGGGTGGTTATTACGCTAATTATTACAATGATCCCCATTGGAAATACTATACCTTAGACACTTTCAACCAAGGTCGTCGCTATGGATTCTACTAAAATGTTCAGAAGAGCAGCAGTAATTGCTTTAGTTCTAACAATATTGTCTAGCGTGCAGACTGTTGAGGCATATCATGAGCACAATACTTTTTATGACGATCCTTATTATTACGACAATGGTAGATATAATGACTACAACTACCGTCCTTATTACACACATCATCAATACCATGTCATCAGTTATAGAAACCACTACAATCAATATAATCAATATCATTACTACCAGCCTTATCAGTATCAAAGATATTATTACCCTAGAGGACGATGTAAGTATCCTGGCGATATCTGTATCAATTAAAAAATACTCAAAAGAGGAGATCTATGGAAATCAAAAAAATAGAAAGTAAAGATCTTCAGGCGGCGGCTAGTCTTCTAAGAAATTATTGGAAAGAGCGTGGTGGCAACTATTCGCAGGAATATACTTTAAGTTACCTTACGGGCGGCCATAAGAACGAGATAGTCAAGGATCAGTTTTTTGTCATAAAAGAAAGTGAAAGAGTGATGGGGGCAGTTGCTATAGTAATATTCAAAGCTGGAGTCGCTGAAATTCGCGATCTGGTGGTGAAGAAGGAGTACAGAAAAAAAGGATTAGGAAAAAAATTAATCGAATACAGCATTGAGTTTGCAAAGCATAGCAACGTCAGAAAAATCTACTGTTTGAGTCTGCAGACATATCGTTCTTTCTATGAAAAATATGGGTTCGAGCTTGAAGGATTCCTCAAGAATCATTACAAAGAGGGAGAGCATCTTGTTATCATGAGCAAATATCTCAAGGAGAAAGAAACAAAGCAGGTAGATTTGAAAAAGAAGTTAGATGATGAACACGAAGTGCAGCAGATAGCCACAGAAACCTCTGAAAGACTGCAGAAATTAAGATTAAGAAAATAAAACAAGCACATTTATATACTTCGTAGATGTTTCTTGTTTTTTTAGTGTTGTGGAGAGGTCTATCAAAGAATGAGTGATGCTAAAAAAGGATCGTTTAAGAATTTCTATAGCGTAGTAAGCTTTCTCATACCTAATTTTAACAGGTTTGTAGTAGATCGTTCGTTGATTAGTTTAGTCTACGAAAGTATAAAGTTTATTCCGGTGTATTTAGTAAAGCTCATTGTTGATAATCTATTTGTAAATCAAGACATAAAGCAGGCAGCAATACTGACCAGCATGATTTTTGGCATTCTAACCTTGTTAATTGTTATTGAGATGACAGCATATACATACACTATGAAAAAAGTACTGAATTTCCAAAAGGGGTTGCTGGAAAGGGTGCATAAAAAGCTCATGCGCCTGCCGTTATCCTTCCATGAAAAGCAAAGTACAGGATCCATGGTCAGCAAGATTAACAAAGGGGCAAATTACCTCTCAGATTTGTTGTGGTTTGTCAACAACGAAATAATACCTACAGTATTCCAAAGTATTTTGACTTCTATATGGTTGATAGCGACAGAATGGCACATAGGACTTATCTACTTGATATCGGTGCCGTTTATTTTGTGGTATATCGCATACAATGGGAAAAAATGCAGCCGTATAGGGAAGCATATCACAGACTATTTGATGCTGCAAGCGGTGAGCTCGCCCAGACGTTATACAACGTAAGAACTGTCAAAGATTATGTGCAAGAGCATAAAGAATATAATACATACTCATCCTTGTTAAAGAGATATGTAGAAAAATTACAGCTTCGGCTAGGGATGGAGCGTTGGTATATTACTTGGAGAGAAAGTGCTACTAATGCTATTCGTGCAGGAACGATGTTTTTGGCGATTTGGTTCGTCATCAAAGGCATTTTAACGCCTGGTGATTTAGTGTTAGTGTTTACCTTAACTGAGAAAGCATTCCTGAATATTCACAGAGTTGGTCGTATCTACAACTTCCTTGGTGATGCGCACGAATCGCTATCGCGTGTCCGCATAATTTTGGAAGAAAAAAATACGCTTCCTGAACCGCTCATCCCAAGCCTTCCTGTAAATAAAGGAGGAACTATAGAAGTAAAGAATGCTAGTTTTTCTTATACAACAGAGACTGTTTTGGAGAAAGTAAATTTTGTAGTCCCGGCAAAAAAAGTAGTCGCGATTATTGGTGAAAGCGGTTCTGGAAAAACAACTTTGATTAAACTAATCACGCGTCATTATGATCCAACATCAGGAGGCATCTATCTCGATGGTATCAACCTCAGAAGGCTGGCTCTGAGCACATTAAGAAAAAAAATCGCTGTTGTCAGCCAGCACATAGAAATTTTCAATCGCACTGTTCATGAAAACATTGCCTATGGAACGCAGCAGGCTACAAGAAAAAAAGTTGTTGAAGCTGCAAAGAAAGCAAACGCGCATGAGTTCATCATGTCGTTCAAGCAAGGCTATAACACGTTAGTGGGAGAGAAAGGTGTTCGTTTAAGTGGTGGTCAGCAGCAACGCATCGGTATCGCTCGAGCACTGCTTGCAAATCCAGAAATTTTAATTTTTGACGAGGCAACTAGTTCTTTAGACAGCAAATCAGAAATCGGCATCCAGAAAGCGATTTTCACTGCCCGTGGAAGATACACTATGATTATTATTGCGCATAGGTTAAGCACCATAGAGCATGCAGATATTATAGTAGTTATGCATAGAGGTCAAGTCATTGAAATGGGCGCTCCAGAAGAATTATTGAAGAAAGGAAAAAGTTTCTATAAAAGAATGAGAGTATTGCAGAGATTAGGAGAAATAAGGAAATAGAGATAACAAAAGCTTTTTATATCGTGTTTGTGTCGTATAAATATCTTTCTTAGTGAGTTGCTATCCCCTCCATCTTTTTTTCATCTTCTTCCAACAGTTCTAAATATTTCTTTCCACTACCCTTAATCCCTAATAGCCTATCAAGGTCATCTTCATCTAGAAAGCCATTTCTTGCTTTCCTTAATAATAAAAACCTAATTAGTTTTTCAGCCCCATCAGGTGATTTAAAGTTTATTATTCCATTTTGTTTTTTTAACATTTCAATTATCTGAGGATCTGTGAGATTGGTTTTATGAAATTCTTTTGGTGGAAAAACATAGTTAGTATCTTTGATATATTTCCATTCTGGTTGGAATAATTTTAAGATTCGATAGTTGATACAAAGTACGTCGAAATAAGCTGGTAAATATTTTTCAATGTTTTTAGGAAAAAGTACTTCAATTAGAGACTTTCCCGTTTTATGTGCGTAATTTTGAGCTACACCTATGGATTCTGCAGTTGCGACGAGGAATGTATCCAATAGTTCTTTAATGCTCTTTTTAAAAAATTCTTTACTTTTATATCGCTTATCATCTATTCTATTCTTTAAGTCTTCAATGAGTATCTGCATAAAATAACTCTTAAAAGTTAACCGAAGAAGTTTATGATTACTTTTATGATTTTTTAAAAATTTATACAATTTTGTATAAGACCATTTAGGTGTTTGGTAAAGAGGTAAATCACTTAAGATTAGACCAATCTCTTCTATTCTTTGGTGCTGTTCTTCAAAAAGATTAAAAAAAACATTGAAGAAAGTATTCCAATTTAAGTCATAAACATATTCAGGTCTATGATGTCTTCCTAATTCCCTTATTTGTCTTTGTGTAAGAATCTTATATTCAACTAACTGTTTTCCATGAGTATTATACCAAGTATTAGTGAACACACCATAGTTCTTTAGGACTCCTGTAGATAAGGGCTCAACCATAGCTATGGCGATAAGTTTTGCAAAGTTTTGTTTTTCAAAGAAAGTACTTGCTGTATTTCTAGGGCGTCCAACCTTTCTTTTCTTCTGTTTATCTCTTGGATCCATACGTCAATCAAAGTATTCAACCTTTATTAACTTATAGAGTTGAGGAATATGTATTTCATAAAAAATATAATTTAGAATATATTGTAATTTACCGAAAAATAACGATTACGTTAAATATCTAATTGACTTCTTAGAACCATGCCAACCGGTCCAAACTCAAAATGTGTGACTTCTGTATTAACTCTGGAAGAAGCACAAAGGTTAGAAAATGAAGCTCTAGCGACTGAACGTTCACAAAGCTATCTTATTAGGAAAGCAATTAAACAATTTTTGGAGCAACACCATGAAGCTCCCTAAATGGATTGAAGAACTTGAAGAGTTAGCACAGTCCTCAAAAGAGAACCAATTCCAAACCACATACATTGAGCATCACTCCACAAGCCGGAGGGTGCCTCCTTTAGTTTTACAGGCCTCGAAAGAAATAGAACTCAAGGCCTGAATTTTTCTTTTTACCATGACTAACCCATTTCCACAACAAAACAGTGAAAATCAACAAATTGCACCGGATAATTGCGATGGAATTCTACCTGAGGCAAATAGACTAGCTCTCAGAAGTTTGATGCTTAATAGAGGTTTAAATCAAGCGAGATTAGCGAGAGCGTTGGGGCGAGATAAAGCGTTTGTTTCTCGATTATTTTCAGAAGGTAAAATTCCAAAGCTGGATGTTCAAGTTAGGATCTGTAATCTCTTGGGTGCACATCTTATTCTTTTTCAGCCAAACTATAAAGAGATTGTAGATCAAATAAATGATGCTGAAAAAAAGAAAGGACGCCCAAAACTCATTCTACAAAAGAAAGTGCTAGGAGGTAATCTTTAACGTAAGTTAAAGGAGTGATTATGAGCCAATTCATTGATGCCTTTTGTAAAGCTTTAATGGACCTAGAACCAAATATAGATCTCAAAGAAGCAAAGCAATGGTATAATCGAGTGTATGAAAAAGCAAGATCTCCATGGTTAGCAATTGTCGGTGATAAAACAAAAGATAGTTCAGAGAAAGCTAAAACAGCATTTTATGTGCAGACTTACAAACAAATAAAGAATCAAGATCAGGACGTTTATGATCTATTATCAGGATTTATCTTCGATCCCAATAAAGTAGTTAGGGAAAAGATTTTTCCATTCTTTAAGCTTGGTGATCATATTGCTGGTTTTGGAGTAGGGCTGCCAAAGAATATTGATATTTATGATAAGAAGACCAAAGAGAGAATTGGGACTGAACAAAGAAATATGCCTGTTGTAATTACTTCACAAGGCAAACTCATCCAAGTTGATGCTATCTTTAAGAGAAAATATAACATTAGATTCCAAGCAGATCCAGAGGAATATTGTCTATACCAAACTCATTGGAGCTTACATTCGATCAGGACACTTTTAACAGGAAAACATCAAAGAATAAACACAAAAGAATTGTTTAGCAAAATAAGAACAATCTATCAAGAATTCTTATACTTTAATGATGATGCGTGGTACGATGTTCATACACTGTGGGATATGGGGACTTACTTCTTTTTGTTGTTTAAGTATTATCCACTTATGGAGCTTCGGGGGTTGAAAGCGACTGCCAAAAGCAAAACGATGACAGTTAGCAGATTGTTTACTTTTAATGCTACAGAAGAAATGAATAATCCTTCTGAATCCACTTTGTTTAGAGAAACTCATGTAAGGAGACCAACAAAATATATTGACGAAGCGGAAAAGCTATTTGTTCGAAATAAGAAAGGGGCTATTGAATCAGATTGTCGTGCAGAGCTCATCAACTCTGGTTTTAAGTATTCTGGGACTGTCCCTAGACAAGAGAGAATAAAGTTGAGATTTTTTACAGTATATTACCGCACCTATAGTCCTACAATGATAGGCAGTATCAATGGCCTTTATGGTGCAACTGAAGATAGGGCAATCACACACATTATGACTAAACCGCCAAAAGGTGATAAACGTGGAGACTTAGAACCAAGTGCAGAGGACCAACAATATCAAGACATTCGAGATGAACTCTATTTATTCACATTGCAAAATTGGCAAGAAGTGGAAAAGGTTTACAATGCTTTAGAGGATGAAAAATTAAGAAATCGTGATTTATGGATATGGAAGCCGCTTCTTGCTTTAGCAAAATTCATTGATAACGACTTGTTTGATAAATTTACAAAGTTTGCTCACCATATTTCTGAGATTAAAACTATTACTCAAATAACAGAAGACAGTTTTGAATTTAAGATCCTCAAAACATTCTACACTCTCGTATGTAATGATGAAACTAAAGATATTCTTATCCAGACTATAATCGACATGAATCAACCAGTACTTGAAAAGAAAAATCGGTTTGTTTCGAAATATCTTAATCACGTTGGATTTGACCAGAAGCGATTCAAAACGAATAAAGGTATTGCCTATCGTGTCAATAAAGCAGAAGCAGAAGCAATTATAGAGACTATCTGCCCAGAAATAATAGATTTATCGTCATTATCGTCACAATCATCATCTAATAATGATAATGAAGAGAAGAAGACTTCTATTAGTGACGATAAAGTGATGATAGTGACGGAAGAAGAAAATAAAGATACTACAAGAAAAAGTGACGATAATGACGTAAATGACGAAAGTGACGATGATGTAGAATACTCACATGCTCAAGAATTAAAAACTTTTTTTGCTGTAAACAAAAACAAGAAGTCACAGGAACTCGTTTTAGCACGTGCAAAAGATAAATTTATTGATCGTCAGAAGTTAAAAGTAACAGAAAAAGATCTCAAGAGCATTCAACAGGAGGTACTCCATGCTCCAACTCCTTGAACCACAGCAAGAAGCCAAGCTCGTCAAGCTCCGTTTTCTGTGGTATGTTCCTCAATTCATGGCTGAAAATCTCGAAGCTTATGGTCCCTTTGAGCCTGGAGACATTGCAGAGATCCCAGAGAAAGCAGCTCAAGTCTTAATCGATAAGGAACGAGCGGAGGTTCTCTCATGAACTTCAGCGAAGAAGAGATTCAACGGATTAAGAAGACCCAGAGAGAAATCCATCCAGCAGAACTATTATTTATGGAAGTGCATGAAGCCACGCTCAAAGAGCCATTGCGACTTCTCAGAATTTGTTATGCAGACAACCACCAGAGAGGTGATGATGTTCTATTGTTAACAATAACCACATTGTTAACGAAGTTCATGCCCAACATCGATGCTACCTTGCAGTTTCTTGATGCAACAAAAGAGAAGTTTGCAGAATTGGACAGAATCATCAATGATGTAGTGAAAGAGGAAAACAAAATCTAAAATGAAATGGAGCGAACCATCTAGGGTACGAGCACGAGAAAAAACATCAATTGGAAACTATTACTATTGTCTCATGTGTAGAGAATCATATTTTGGAAGAAATCATGGTCCACAATGCCCAAAGTCTAACGGCTCATTTCATAAAACAACGAGGTTAATGCAACTATGAAAGAATTCTTTCCCATCCTTTTTGAAAGCATTGAGAATATCATTGAAGTTCTTAAGAAACTTAACCAAGTGCTGAATAATGCCGATCTCGAAGTGCCTCTTGCTGATCCTTTCACAACTCCTGAAGGAAATACCAAAGAAATCATGACGCTTTCAGAGGCTTTTAATATTAGTCAAAAAGTCTCCATAGCAGGTCATACTTTCTTTACTAAGACTCCTTATATCACTGAAGATAGTCTTCAAAAGTCTCATGGTGTTTTAGATGTATATCTCCGTGCTTTGCAGAGATATGTCTATCACTATGTAACTCCTCTCACAATAGAATTCAGAAACCTCATAGAAGCATTCAATAAAGAAATACTTTCATTGCAGGAACGGACTAAACTCTTCAATGATACCATAGTAGAATACAAACAAGAAGCTCAACAATATGAACAAGACCAGCGAAATCACAAAGTTTTATTGCTGCAAATTGAGCAGACACAACAGAAGCATGCACGACTTACTCAAGAGATTCAAGCAATGCAACAGCAGATCGATCAGTTGGGCTCAAGGTTCAAACAATTTGAACGATGGCGTGAGGATGTAGCAGCTGCTGAGTTGCAATACTGGAAAGATTGTGCTAAAGCAGCAGAGTACAACGCAGAATATGAGCGAAGGCTTGTCAACGAAGCATTGAGAAGAGGATGGGACTTCTTGAACGTGGTAGACTTGTTGGAGTCTATGAATAGTTCAGAACTTAAACAATGGTTATATGACTGGGGCAAAGCTGTTCTAGAAAGAAAAGAAGAGCAAGAGAAGCAACGACAGCATCGTATCAAGAAAAAGCAAGAAGCAGAGGCGAATCAAGGACAGACGACTGAAGAAGAGCAACCAACAAGTACAGCCTCAACTTCAGATCAGACCGAAGCATTCAAAGCAATGATCCAAGAGAAAGTAACTGAAGCCAAGCATCAAGGCAAAGATCTGAAGAAATCAAAATCTGTTGTGCTTCGCCATCATGGAAAAGAACAGTGGCAGAAGGACATTATCAGCGAAGTGTTTGATGAAATAGAGAAATCTCCAGAAAATTGAAGTCTTGTCACCCACCATCTATATAATAAGAGAAAGAGCAAAAAGTGGAAAATTATGAATACGAAATTATACAATATGTCTTTCGTAAAACACGGAAGACAGGCGTAGAAGATCTTACGAATTCCGTAAGAATTGGTAACATGCCTCGTATAAAATTGTAAAACAGGAGTAAAGGGACACATAAAAATTATGAAAGCAGCAATCTATTGCAGAGTATCAACAACAAAGCAAGAAGCAGACAATCAATTGCTTCAGCTCAGAAACTTTGCTCAAAGAAGCAACTGGGAAACCTATAAGGAATATGTGGACATCTGTAGCGGTGCCAAAGATTCACGACCTCAGTTTGACCAGCTCTTTCAAGATGCTCACAAGAAACTCTTTGATGTTGTTTTGTTCTGGAGCTTAGACCGCTTCAGCAGATCAGGAACGCTCTATACTTTACAGAAGCTCCAAGAGCTCACCAACTTAGGTATTGACTACGACAGCTACCAAGAACAATATTTACGCACCTCAGGGCAATTTAAAGACGTGGTGATCTCTATCATGGCCACCCTAGCGAAAGCTGAGCGTGACCGCATTTCTGAGAGGACAAAGGCAGGGTTAGCCAGAGCAAGACAAAAAGGTCACTTAAAAGGCAGAGGAACCGATAAAAAGAAAAGATTGAGAAGATGGTTTAGAAAACCAAATGATAGATTTATATAATTCTCTTGTCTACATCAGTAGTATGCCAAAAAGAGGTGGATTTATTCTACATAGAACAATCAATACAGAGAGAGTTACCCAAAACTCTTATAAACTTGTTACAACTCAAGAATGGTATCAAAGAACGGAGATTGAAGTTTATGCCTAATGAGACTAAGAATAAAGAATTCATAGAAAAATTCATTGATTTCTATGATGGTTTTGTATGCAGTATTTCTAATGCTATTAGAAAACTAGCTCTAGTTCAAAAAGAGTATAAAGAAGAATATGAAGAATGGAAAGAAGTTCAAAAAAACCAAGATGCTATTTTAGGCTTTTTAAACAAATTTAATGATAAGCAAAAAGTTATTTTATTTGAAATGATGGCAAAGGGAACATCTCTGTCTAATAGGTCGAGAATATTATTTGAATTAAGTGCTCAAGAGCAAGAAAAATTAGCGAATGACATGGACTCTTTCTCAAAAGAATTAAAACAGAGATTAGGAGAATTATAGAAAGATGTTTCCAAACAATATCTTTTCTACTGGATCAAACTTTTGTAGTGAAACTACTACAATGATACTTAGCGGATCTTCTTACCAACATATTGAATCAAGAGAAATAGATGTAGCTTGTGAAAAGATTAAAGAACTATTGCGTAGTAAGGGAAAAATAGACCTGCCTTTCATAATTAATGAATTAAAAATACCTACCGAAACAGCTATTAAAGCCGTTAACAAACTAAGAGCTGAAGGATATATAAAATTCGACAATGAATAATTCTTCGAATAGTGCAATGACCGCTGTCTTAGGGCGTGTCTTATTTGGCGAAGCAGATAAACCTATAAGATTTGAAACTCACGCACAAGATGAACGATTTTTAAAAGACCATAATCCCTCTTGGGTAATTCTTAAAATAGGGGCAAAATGTACAATTAAATATTGTTGCATACCACATGATAACCTTTCTAACATAAAGATAAATCTTCTGCAGCTCGGTCTAATTGTTAAAGATCAATTAGGTGATTTTGTTGCTGGTAAACGAATTTTCTGTGAATATAGAAAATGTGGTGAATCTAAATTCTTTCGTCAAAAGAGTATCTGTAGTTTTAAAGGAGATTATGCATTGGCAACTATTAGTAGAGAATTTAGTTCTACCGGTACCTATTCCCCTACACAAAGAATTGTGCCTGGGACGAATTGGAATAAAGATATTTGACGATAAACCAACTCTAGACTAAAAACGCCCGTTTTTACACTTCTCAAATCGCCTCGTATTCTTTATAAACAATAGGCACCCCCATTTTTAGATGTCATTATTTACCAAAGAAGCTATGTTTTCATTACTAGGAGAAGTTTTCTTCAGTCTCATGATCTTAGCAATTGCTGCTGGTGTAGTCGTAGTAATATACAAGTTAACCATAGGTAAGACTTCAAAGAAAATTAAAGGACTAGATTTATGGCTAAAGGATTATTTGATAGGTTTCTTGGCAGGTCTTACAGGATCTATAGTTATCGTAGTATCTACCCCTGGGACTAGGCTGAATCCTCTTAGCATATTTGTTTGGGGGTTAGTTTATTTTTTTATCATTGGTGTTTTTCTAGCTTCTTTCTTCCATAGAAACATCAATAAATTTCAAACGAACCAACCGAAGAGAAAAGAGACCTGATTTCTAATGACACTTATTATCTCTATGTGTACTAAACATGGCACCTTTATGATAGCAGATAGTTTAATCACTGAATATTTTGAAGACGGTACAAGTAAACCTTGTTACAACACAGAGAAAATATTCGTACTTCCTAACTCAAAAACAGCAATTTCATTTTGGGGAGCAGTAAATAATCCGAAAACTAAATTTGACTTGTTTTCTGAGCTAGATTTAATTAAAAAAGAACTGTCTCCGTTTACCGAACGTTACGGAATTGCAACAATTACTGATAAATTATTAAAAATGCTTCCTAAATTAAATATAGATCAAGATGATGAACTTGGATTTCATGTAACCGGCTACGATCATCATACACCACGATTGAATCATGTTTTCCATGCTAAATTTTTAGAAAAGAGAGAATTTATCAATGAAGATGCAACGTGCCAAGCACATGAGGGTTTCATAGGAAGACATGGTTATAAAAAAATAAGCTTTAGCATGCCATTTCCAATGCTTTTTAATGGGGACTTGAGATCACCCAGCATAATCTTGAAAGGGTTAAGTGCTTTCGGAGATTATGTAGATTACGAAAATCTAACTAAAGAAAGAGCAAAAGAGTTTTTGATCTTTTTGATGGATTTTGCTATAGGGCTTCAGAATTTTTCAGAAGATTCTAGAACTAAAGGAGCTCTTATAGGATATCCATTATCCTTTGTCGAATTAATTGACGGTTCATCTCCTTCTATTAGTTTTATCAGCCAACCTACAACGGTAAGTAAAAGTCGTTTCTTTACGTCTTTTGGAGACGCAGTTAAAGATTCTGGAGGTAAACCAAAAGATGTTCAATAAACAATAGAACTAGCTTATTTCCTTTTAAGCTTATCGAGAACGAGCCGAACACCTTCTTTCACCAATTCAGCCCTACTTGTATAGCCCCTATCTTTATTCTTGATAACATCATCTATTTCCTTCATAAGCTCATCTGGAAGCGCTATGGTTGTATATCCTTGTCTCGCCATAAAGCTTTTAAAGGAACCAGTACCTAATTAATCTAATTAGGAACAGGTACCTAATATGGGAAAAGAACTATCAAAATCAACATGGGTGTTAGGAACAATAGCCGTTGTTTTTCTTTTAGTTATTGTTTATCAAAACAGCCAATCAAAAACGTATTATCCAACAAATACCCTTTCTCAAGAAGTTTATTCTGAAGACAAAAATTGTTGGCAAATCGTCATTGATGAAGGAAATCCTTGGCAATGGGTTGATCAAAATAGCTGGGAGTCTCATGGTGATGTTGCAGACAATTGTAAAGACTGTTTTACCGATCTCCAATGGACCGTTATGGTGAACAATCCTTTCAAAGAAACACGCAAATTTAAGGCGAGTATAAAATTTGAAAAAACTGATGAGCTGCAAGAACAAACTGCAACTATTGCTTCAGGTCAGAAACATACATTTACATTTGTTAAAAAGAATTATGTCTATATACCAGAATCTGGTGGCGGTGGTTATTCAATTTATGATAATAAAGTATATTGGTTTGACGAAACTGTTAAACTATCTGAGAGAAAAGAATATATCTGTGGTGATGAAAAGATAAAGAAAGAAATAGATATATCAAAGATAGAAGCGTCTATCAAAGACAAGAATTTTAACCTCTATCTTAATAATATGGGCGGAGTAGCAGAACAAAAAGGATATGTTACTGTAGTAAACAATGATGATTTGCCTATTCAAGCATTTGTCTTTTGCACATCTTCTTATGGACGAGAATACTGGTTACAAAAAAATATTGTGTGTTTAGATTCAGAAATCGTGAGAATAGAACCTCATACAACAAGAAGCCTGGATTTCTCAACCTACGTCGGTATTAATGGAAAGCCAGGATCTTATAATGCTAAAGTTCAAGTAAAAGTTTATGATTCAGAGGCTTCTTGGAGTGATATACAAGAAGAGAAGATAAGTGGAAGAATTGTTGTTGAAAAACCAATCATATTAAATATTCATTGTGCTACAGGTTGTTGTAAATCTGGCACATATAACTATAGAGACTGTACATAATTA
This sequence comes from Candidatus Nanoarchaeia archaeon, assembly GCA_035289145.1. Lineage (GTDB taxonomy): Archaea > Nanobdellota > Nanobdellia > SCGC-AAA011-G17 > UBA489 > JACOVP01. Next base: position 3,212 of record DATDXZ010000073.1, on the reverse strand, counting down.
AGAGATGGAGGGAATACGTTGTTTATTAAAAAACTACATATATTTATCTTAATCATCAGTTTAATATTAATTCTATCAACACAGAACATTTCTGCTAAAGAAAGAGAGATACCTTTAGTTCTTTTACATGGATTCGATTCATCTCCTTCTGCACTAAAAGAGTTTCAGAACAGATTAAAAGTAGATAAATTTTATACTATAGGACAAGATATTTCTCCTGATAATGTTGATAGTTTTAAATCAAGCTGTAAAGCCAAATGGAATAAGTCTAGTTCTTTTACAGTCACTTATTATAAATCACAAGAAAGTAACGATATATCGATACGCATATACGCCCAGAGATTAAAGACCCTCATCGATACCATTACCACTTGTACGAATTCAAATAAAGTTGATATTGTAGCTCACTCCATGGGCGGTTTAGTCACCAGAGAAATGATTCGTAGTTATGGATTTGACCAACTTAATAAAATCATGCTACTTGGGACTCCAAATGATGGTGTTTATAGAGGTTATAGTGCTCTTGCAGACGTTTGTCAAAAACAAGAATGTAAAGATATGATTCATGGAAGCACATTTTTAGAAACTCTCAATGAAAATAGTCAAGGAATTGGACTATACACTGTTGGCTCAGATAACTATGATCTTAAATATCAATTACCTTTTGCCATTGTTGGTGAACAAGATTATTTCAGATATGAAAGGAATCCTGGCAAGGTTAAAGGCGATGGTATTGTAAGGTTAGAAAGTGTACGAGTAGATAAAGCAACAAACATAATTTTAACAAAAGAAGAAGGTCAAAGTTGTGGACATATGGAATTAATAGTCCCTAAAAAATGCCCACAAGCATATCAACAAGTAGTATCCAGTTTAGGAGTTTATCAAGAAGAAAAGAAGATTAATGTTCCTAATAAAAAAAGTTTACAGACCAGTGATAACTATGACTTTCCATTATTAAAAAAGAATAATCAAGATATTATTAATAATTGCAATAACAATAAGATCTGTACAGATATTATCAAAAGCTATAAATCCATAGGCTTTAAAACAGAAAGTAAACAAATAACAATAATCATTGAGAATGGCCAGATAAAAGCAATTAATGAAGGTATTGGAAAAAGTGTAGATTTTACTATAAGTTTGCCTGATCAAAAACTACTGGAAATTTATGATCTTGCAAAGAATAATAATCTCGTAAAGGCTGTTTGGGCAATGAAAGGCGCTATTCCTCTTAGTATTTTCTTAAAGTTAATGGCTAAATTTATTCTTTAAACAGCTATTTTTCGGTATATTAGACAAAAGTGCCAGAAGTTAGGTCGCAACGCTTTAACTTGTATTTTTCTTCATCTCCTCCGCTAGGAGCTTTTTAACCAGATCCTTAAATTCGGGGTAATCGAAGAGCTTGTTCATAATAGCATCTGCTTTCGCACGTTTGTCTTCTACAAGCAGTTCTCCACAATTACAATACATCGTTGTTGGTGGATGTTGCTTATCGCATGAAGCACAAGTTATTGGCTGGAAAGTTGTGTCTATGGTTTTTTCTTGATCTAGTCGAATGCCTTTTAATGCCAAAAGCTTCTTATCAACTTCTTCTTGACCATAATGTAAGTAAGTATTTGCCATTCTACTGTCTTCACTCCAGCCAGCAAATATCTTTAGATCACGTTCTCGAAATCCTTGTCGTCCTAGATAGTCTAGCCGACTATGCCTAAAAAGATGTGGAAATACTCGTTTTTTGAGCTCAGCGATTCTTACAGCACGTCGCACTGCATCACTCACACCTTTCTCACCAAGACCTCTGCCATAATCACGCTTAGCAAAATTGTAGAAGAGATATGCCTCTGGCTCATTTCGATATTCATGTTTAGCTAGCCATACCTTGTAATAGGGAACAGAGTCAATGAGTAAAATAGATCTAACTCCTGTCTTGCCATCAACACGCACAGTAATGCCGTGCTCATTTTCCACAATGTCTTTGATTTGAATATGGGCTACTTCTCCTAGACGCAATGCTCCTTCATAAGTCATAATCAAGAGGCATTTATCACGCTCATGTTGAGAAACAAAGACAAGCTTCTTTATCTCTTCTGGTGTAAGCAAGCTCTCAGGTGTTAATTCTCTTTTTCTTCGTTTGGCGAACTTAATCCATGCGATGATATCTTTCTTGCCAAGCCACGTAAAGAATTGACGCATAATGCACTGCTGTATAATAATAGTATTCGGAGATTGTCCCTTCCTATGACGGTCTGCAAGACAACTAATTAAATCCTGCTGAGTGATGCTACTATAAGGCTTCTTCAGCGTGCTACCTAGAGCGTGCAAATGAACAATGTACTGGTAAATGGTACGAGCTTTAATCCTATTCTCAGAAAGAAGCCTTTCAAAGTAATCCTTCAACACAATTTGCTGTTCTTTCAATAAAGGTACTCTTCCAGGATCATTGTTTTCAGCAATGTGTTGAGCCTTCTCCAAAAGATGTCTTTCTCGATATTTACGTTCATCTATGAAACGCACCTTCTGTTCGCTTTCTAGCAATAAATGAGTTTTAACCATGATAATCCTCCGGTGTTTTATTAATTAAAACTAATCGATAATTTCCGGTAATACCAAGAACAAGTGTTTTATACGACCTAAAAGCAAGACAAAAGCTTTTTATACAACCAACCCGTGATGAATAACAAGAGGTAAAAAGACAATGCCGTTTGTAAAAGGGGGAGTAAATCAGCCAAATGCTATAGTAAATGAATTAGCTTCTATGAACATTGAGCTCCAGAAAGTGACAGTTCAGTTAATTGATAAGATGAATAATTTGACAGTAAGAATTGATCGTATGCTCTCCTTGTTCGAAGACGCTGCACGTAATCTATCAGCGACAGATGATGCTTCTGGAATGAAAACACAATTGCAAGAACTTGTAGAGCAGAACAAAGCAATTGCACGCGGTTTACTTTCTATTGAGAAGTATGTTCGTGAACGGCAGCCAGCTCAATTATCCACATTCCAGCAAAAACCAGGCTATCCATAATGGAAGACGATATTCATTTTCTGGTGAATGAGATAGAAGGTGAGTTGCAAAGTAAGATTAAAGACATTCTGAAAGATATAGACAAGCCAAGAATCACGAGGGATAATGTACAGGTTAAAAAATTTACTCGAGCTATAGTACAGGCAACAGCAAGAAAATTATATCCACGCCAGCCATCAGTGCAAAG
>DATDXZ010000072.1:0-7908 GCA_035289145.1 Candidatus Nanoarchaeia archaeon | reverse complement strand
CTCAAGCGAAGAGCAGGCAGCGCGGTACGTGCCGTAACAGTGCGGATGCAAAATAGAGAAGTAAGCTTCAAGATACTTGCATGCTCTGCATTGCGGAGAGCAATAAGTTCCCTATTCAGGGAACTTTTCTACAGAGCCCTTAGCTAGATGATCTTCAGGACGCCTGGACGCGACATATAAATCTCACCCTCTTTGATGAGCTCTTCGATAATCTTTTCTGCTACTTCCTCTTCAGTATCCGCTGCTTGAATAAGAACATCAATATCCATTCCCTGTTCTCCTTGCTTCTCCAAAAGATTGAGAATCTTTTGTCTAGAGCCTTCGTTTCCTTGTGCAGCTCCATTCGTAGCTATGAGCTCTTCCCTTGCTTCTTTCGTTTCAGATTCTATTTTAAGCAGATGTGCTTGTTTAGGCTGAGGGTCTCCCCTAGTCTGCACTAGCTCTGCTTTTCTTACTTTCATCCATGCAGAATTTTCTACTTTCTTTACAATCTCCGGAATAAGATAAATTTCGTTCTGATACTGTTTCGGTCTTCCTATAATTAAGACTGCGTCACCAATGTTGCATCCTACAAACAGTCGAATGTCTTCTTTGAATGCACGAACTGCAATGCTTGCACTTCCATCTTCTAAGGTAATTGTTCCATAGTCTTTTGATAGGTTGGTAAAGACGTCTGTAATGATCCCTAGAATATTGACTCTGGCTACTCTTATTCCCTTAATATCTAAATAATTTGGCTCCCATTCACCAGCATTACGAATATAATCTGCATTAACAATCTCTGCAATCCATAATTTATATGCAGTCTGGCGATTTTGCATCGTTATAATTTAGAGATCCAGCCACGCTTCGGTTCATAAATCTCACCTTCTTTTTTCAACTTCTCCAGGATCTCTTCTACTTGCGGCTCTGTTAAATTCTTTTCTGCTGCTTCTGCAAAAATGTCTTCAATAGGGATAGTCTTTTTTCCATGAGACTCTAGTTCATGAATAATCTCTTTGATAACTAATATCTTATTTCTTGTGGATGCCGGCACTCCAGTAGCTATACGATCCATATCGAATTGCCCAGTCTCATAATCGAATCCGACCTGCATCATACAGAATTTGAGGATCTTAATAGCATTACGCGCATCTTTCTTGGTTACTTGGTTGGATAAACGAACACGAGCAGATCCTTCTGCCAAGCGAATCAAAGCTTCCAATTGACGCGCAGAAATAGGAATAGGCTTAATCCCTCCCTGATCACCAGAGTTAGCTGAATTACGAAGACCTACATAGAACTCTTTAATCTCTTCAATAGCACCAGGAGATAATTTTGGGAATACATTTTGATGCACATAGGCAATATATTTTCTCATTAAGTCTACTGGTACTTCGGGTTCTTTGACACCACTAGTATGCCCTTCAAGAATGTGCGTCGCTATTTTCGTGTCTTTTTCCTTATCAGGAATATCGCGCACTGGAAAAATCAAATCAAAACGGTTAATCAGTGCGGGAGGCAAATTTATTTGTGAACCTATTGGCTGGAAAGGATCGAAACGACCTAACTTTGGGTTCGCTGCCGCCAATACTGTCGTACGGGCAGTCAGGGTTGCTTGAATATTTGCTTTACTTATAGTCACTTGCTGCTGCGCCATAGCTTCATGCAATGCTGAAGTGTCTTCCATGGACATCTTATCCATCTCATCTAATAAGAGAATACCGCCTGATGCTAATACAATGGCTCCAGCTTCTAATGCCCAACCTCGCATGAACTCATCTTTCACGACAGAAGCTGTAATACCTGCAGCAGACGCACCACGACCTGCAACATAACGAGCACGAGGAGCCATTTTTGAGATATAAGTGAGCAATGTAGATTTTGCCGCACCTGGGTCGCCCACTAAGAGAATATGCATATCTCCACGAACTGAAGTTCCATCTGATCGTTCTTTGCGAACCCCACCCATCAATTGCAAAACAAGAGCACCCTTAATTTCATCGTGACCATAAACTGAAGGAGCGATAGAACTTACTAATTTTTGATAGACGTTAGGGTCATTAGCTAGTTCTTTAATTCTTTGTTCATCTTCTCCAGTAATACTAATATCATCATAGCTTTGCTCGACAGAATCAATAGAATTTGTTTCCAGAGCAAGATCGTATCGAGTTAATTGCCCACCAGATTTTGCAGTCAATGGAACTTCCTTGAGAATACCTACGACACGAACTTTGGAACCTGGAGTTGTTTTTTTCTCCATCTTAGGCTCAACAAGATCTTCACGAACAAATACAGACAAGCGTTTTGGCTGCTCTCCGCCCTGCATACTCTCCGGTGATTCCTCAATAACCAGGCGTTGTGCATCCACTAATATTTTCTCAGCAACACGAAAACGACCGCGCGCTCCACAAGAACATCTTTGTGGCTCTTTGAATTTGCTTTCTAATTGGGGCACTGTGATGAGGTTGCCGCAAGAACGACATTCAAACTTTGCAGAAATCACTTGCGGACGAACATCTGAGGCTTGACGAATGATACCATCAATCATGATAAGGTTGTCAAGATGTGTACTTCGAATATCACGAACTTTAATCTTCTGTGATTCCGGCAGATTGATAAATCTAACACGAAATTCTTCCTTAGGAAGGTCAAATTGCTGCAAGGCAACTTCTGCCGCCTTGATAGTCTCTTCTGGCTCCATGATGAGCTGCTCTGCTAACTCTGGATCATGCTTGGCCAACTCTGGAAATTCAACTTGGATAGAACGCTTTCCGCTACTCACTAGCTCATGAATCTTTTTCAGATATGCTACTTCTAAAAATTCCTGAAACCGTTGAATTTGCTCTCTAGCATCGACCAATTTTTCAACCCCCGTTCTTCGGAAAGAGTGAGGAGGTATAAAAAGGTTCCTAGGGAGTATGAGAAGCTACTTTTTGTTGACTTTCAACAACGTTGTAACCAGTAAATCTACAGACTCTCGTAATTTTGTTTCAGAACGTGTTCCTGTGCAAACGATTTTTCCATTGCTGAACAATAAGAATGTTGCTCTAGTGCCTGGCAGCTTATATACTAGACCTGGGAATTGCTCTGGCTCGTACTCTGTGTTCTCCAATTCCATAGCCAGCATGTTCAAATTGAGGTCCATACCTATAGAACCTGAAGCAACCATATTTTGCACTGTGACTTTTGGGTCAACAGTAATTTTAATTTTAATTTTTTCAATATTCTGAATGATCTTCTTGACAGCTTCTTTGACTTTAGCCATAGATTTAGCACCAGTACAGACTATCTTTCCAGAACTGAATATCAATGCTGACGTCTTTGGCTCTTTGATACGCATGACCAGGCCTGGAAATTGTTCAGGATTGTATTCTGTATTTGGCAACGCTTCAGCTAGTTTGATCAATGGAATGTCTTTTTCAAGAGAAGCAGATGCTACTATGTTTTGGATTTTGATTTCTTTCTTTGGTCTTCTTGGCATATATAATCCCCCCATCTCGGAATTGCCTATTTTTTCGAAGTTCTGGGAGTTTATAAAGGTATTTATAAAGGATTTAAGAATGTCAATTCCTAAAAGAGAATATAACTACAAAGAATAATGAGAGTAATAACAGCCATAATGCTATATACCAGAACTACGCTATTAGTTAGATTATTTCTCGTTTCCGTGTTTCTGGTTGTTGTGTTCATTGCAAATATAATTTGGAGGGAGTATGCATGCGCATACCCCTACTCCATGGGTTTAGGTTGAGTTACTTATATTTGTGCGGTCCTTTATATATAACTTGAGAGGACTTTCTCTTATCTTCTAAAAATATTACAGGTCCTTTCCATAAAAAAAGACCAAATAATGGTCCAATCAGAAAAATAACTATTTTTCCTTATCTAAAAACCAATTTGTTAACTTTATTTTTTTTAATTTACCTACTGTTTCAATAGTAATAATTTTCTTATTCTGTAAGCTTGTAAAGATTCTCACGAGTGTTGTCTTTGGTATTCCAGTTTCGTATCTAACTTTTGCTTGTGTACTCTGGTGATTATTATTCAATAAAAATGTGACAATAGCATTTTCTTTCTCATTCAATGTGCTCAGAATGTCTTGTATTCTTTTATTTAGCTTTTGTTCTGGCTCTTGTTGCTTTACTGATGTTTTTTCCTTTTCATGAACCTCCTGTGATGACCTGATTTCACGTCTTGGCCAATATTTCCATCCGAACCATCCTGCTACCCCTATTACACAAGCCAGAAGAATACTTAGAAAGATTAACCAACCATTATTCCCTTCCGAAATGACTGTACGATTGAGCCGGATCTCTATATTTTGTGAATTTCCTTGTGCTATACTTATCTTTCCTGAACCTACAGAGTCATCTGCTGTTGCTGTGATGCTACATTCGTCAATAGGAGCATAGGGAATTGAAAATGAGCCCACTAAGTCCGTAGACTCCGGAAATTCACTGCCATAATCCTTACTGCACTCGATCTTTAATTTGGCCTTGCTCACCAAATTGTTTAGATTATCATAGACTACACCTTTGAGAGAGCCTACTGGAAAAGCTATAATCTCTTGATCATGTGACTTATCCAAGACTATCTCTTGTTCAACATAATAGTCTTTTCCAGGGGTCTTCAAGTCATCGATTTGAAACTTTAGGAGATAAGATCCTTGCTCAAGACGAAGAGTTATAGGATTATTTCGAATAAATGAAGAAATTATTCTTTCCTTGCTTGACTCTTGATCTGTGACAATAATATTTATTAAAACATCTTTAATTTCCTTATTTCCTTCTGCTTGTTTGAGAGTTAATTTGAGAGTCTGTTCTTCTGCTGAAACTACTGTTGCAGCAATAGCTACATATAGAACTACTATCCACCATTGCTTTTTCCAGTTTAACATTTTTTGAACGCGATTTCGACTTCTTTTTCTTTAATCTGCTCTTTCTTAGACACTAAAAATCCTTCTAAACTTTCACCCTTTTTCTTCCATCTTAAGGTTTTCGCTCCTACCTTCTGTTTTAACTCTTCTTCGAATGCAGCCAAGTTTTCCTCAATGCCTATAACTAAGTAGATGCGATCCTCAATGTTCATTTCCTGCGCTTTACGATATCCGTTGATTATTCTGATAAGCTCACGGACTATACCTTCCTTCATTAATGCTGGAGTTATTTCAGTATCTAATGTAATAACAAAGGTTTCTCCTTTTTTCTGGACTACTTCCTTAACATTGACTTCCTCAGCGATTAAGGGAAGATATACTTCCTCTAGTTTTGTGCCTTGAATTTGTATTTTTGCAAGAATTTGACGAATAGGTATCTTTGCCTTCTCTCTAGCTTCTAGCGCTTTACTGACAATGTCACGAACTTGCTGCATTTCTTCATTTATCTTTTTGCTCATTTTTTTGATATCTACTGCAGGCCAAGACTCTAGATGAATGGACTCTGCAAGCTTCTTGTTTTCTTTTCGCAAGCATTGTTGTATGTCCTCAGCGATAAAAGGAGCTATAGGTGCTATAAGCTTAGCTAAAGTGTGTAGTACATATCCTAATGTCTGAATAGCATTTTGTTTTTCTTTTTTATCATCGAATTTGAAACGATCTCTGCTTCTACGAATATACCAAGTTGATATCTCATCAATAAACTGCATGAGTGTGCTCGTAGCTGTTACTGTGTCATAAGAGTCCATAGCTGCAGTCATTTCTGTGATAGTAGTGTTTGTCTTACTGATTATCCATTTGTCCAAAATATGAGGTGAGGAAGTATTATCTAGCACTACATTTTCCTTACCATACAACTCATAGAAGGTTTTAATGTTCTCTGTGAGCATGACTATTTTTCTATAGACTTCTTTCAGGGTTTCTTCATTGAAATTGATGTCTTCTGCTTTCATTAAAGGTGAGAGCATTAAATAACAACGAAGTGCATCTGCGCCGTATTTATCAAATATAACATTTGGATCAGGATAATTTCCTTTTGATTTTGACATTTTTGAACCATCAGACGCTAATATGGTTCCTGTAACCACTACATGCTTGAAGGAAGGCTTGTCAAAGAGAAGGACACCCAACACATGCATGTAATAAAACCATGTTCTTGTTTGTGCAATATACTCAGAAATAAAATCTGCAGGGAAGTTATCTTTAAACCATTCTTTATTCTCAAAAGGATAGTGCTTTGCTGCATAGGGCATGCTTCCTGATTCAAACCAACAATCCATGACTTCGGGAATACGCTTCATAGCATTTTTACATTTTTCACATTTCAAGTGTATTTTATCAACGACGTGCTTGTGGAGATCAAAATTCTTAGGAATTTTTTCTATAGCTTTTTCTGCGAGTTCTTTGATACTACCTATAACGGCTAACTCTCGACATTTTGTGCACTTCCATACAGGAATAGCTGTTGCCCAGAAACGATTTCTGGATATACACCAGTCTGGAGCGTTCTCTAAGATGTATTTGAAACGTCCTTCTCTAATATGTTCTGGATGCCAGTTAATCTCTTTATTTTTTTTCAAAATCTTGTCTTTTACTTTTTGAATGTCTACAAACCAAGCGTCCAATGCATTATAGAATAGTGGAGTTTCGCATCGATAACAGAAAGGGTATGGGTGTGTGTATGGCTCTGATTTGTACAACAAATTTCTTTTTTCCAAATCTTGCAGGACTTTTTTATCTGCTTTTTTGAACCAGAGACCCTGCCATTCTTTTGGGCCTTGATGTATTTTACCTTGTGTGTTTACATGTTGAACAATTGGAAGATCATATTTTTTTATCATACGATAGTCAAATTCTCCATAGAGAGCCATATGGACTATACCTGTACCCTCAGCAGCTGTTACTTCATTGCCACCATCAATGACATAATGTCCCTTTTTGTCTGTGGGAATAATATAGAGCGGTTCATACTCTTTTTTAATGAGTTTATTCCCTTTTATTTGTCCAACTATCTCATATTTTTCTTTTATTTCTTGAAGACGGTCTTTTGCAAGAATATACTGCTCTTTGTTCTGTTTAATTGTTACATATTGCAAATTAGGATTAATAGCTACTGCAACATTCGCTAAAAGAGTCCACGGCGTCGTTGACCAACAAAGCAGATATGTATTTTTTTCTTCTTTAAGTTTAAATTTAGCAATAACTGATTGTTCGGTAACTGTACGATAACTATTATCCATAGCTATTTCTGAGGTTGCTAAGGGAGTTTCACATATAGGACAATACAACAAAACTTTTTTTCCTTCATAAATAAGTTTGTCCTCATAGAGTTTTTTAAATAAGTACCAGACAGTCTCCATATATCCAGGATCCATTGTCTTGTAAGCATTATCAAACTCGATCCATTTTCCCATACGTCGAATAGTTTTTTTCCACTCTTTCGCAAAGGAAAGCACTTTAGAACGACAGAACTCATTGAACTTTTCTACACCCATCTCTTCTATTTGCTTTTTTTCTTTGATACCCAATTCCTTTTCTGCAATATTTTCAATAGGCAGACCATGACAATCCCAACCCCAACGTCTTTCAACTCTGAAACCTTTCATGGTCCAGAATCTCGGGAAGACATCTTTGCTGGTTAAACCTAGAATATGCCCATAATGAGGAGTTCCTGTTGCAAATGGAGGACCATCATAGAATACATATTGTTTATTTTTTGGACGCTGCTCTACAGATTTCTCAAAGATCTTGTTTTTTTCCCAAAAAGCAGTGATTGTTTCTTCTCGTTCTTTATGTTTCATAGTTCTGATGTGATACCTTTCTCATTCGTTTAAATAGTTTATTATGGATTTCCAGCTCTGTAGAAAACTTAAATAACCAATGCAGTCGTTAGACTGCAATTGGGGGTAGGAGAAGCTACCCATGAAAGGGAAGAAAAGAACTGTTTATTATAGGTTTGTACATCAATTGCTTGATGCGTTGCGTCGAGCGCA
>DATDXZ010000071.1:0-5954 GCA_035289145.1 Candidatus Nanoarchaeia archaeon | reverse complement strand
GTAAGTGGACTATAACATATATTACCGCATCGTTTCAGACCAAGACGAATATCACACTTCTTCTTTTTGCAATAATAAATGCCTGCGATGTCTGCACCTTCTTCATCAGGCGCACAACAAACCTGCTGTTTATAACAGGTTTGCTCGCTGAAACAACAACCTGACCCACATACAAACGCGTTTGAATCGCTTGCAAAAGATGATTGATTGCACAATGCAGCTAGCGCATTCTGGCTCGTTTCGTAAACTTCATTGCCACTAATGTCTTGCCCTAAAAGAAGATAAAACAAGAGAGCAGAAAGAATCAAGATACCTGCCAAATAACCGACTCTCTTTACCATGTGCTATCTAGAGCAGGATTACTTAAATAGTTTCTGCACAATTGAAATATACTGACCAAACAAGTTAGCACGCAGGCGCGTTCTACGCGCAAGTAGTATGAGACACGCAGCCACAAAGATTGCGTATCCAATTGCGCGCTAACAATCGTATATTTTATATACTAACATTTATATAGTGTATCTAATTAGTAGTAGCAATATGAATATCAGAAGATATACAACATTATGTGCTCTTGCTGCAACACTAACATTCTCAGGTTGCACATCGCTCCAGCAAAGTAGCACAATACGCTTTCAAGACAACCAACTCGTGCAAGCTATGCTAATCTGGGCGCCGAAAAACAAGGCTGAACGTCAGAGGTACGCTCGTTCTATTCAAGCAATTCCCATTGATAAACTTTCTGAAACAGAGCAAAGACTTCTTGCAGAACGTTACGACAGCCAAACAGATAAGTACACACTTAACCCTGCGGAGAATTATATCCTCAAGGTGTATGGTCGGGACCCTGAAAAAACGACTGCGCAAGATATAATCCTATTGCATCGACTCGCTGGTGCGGCAGCATTTGGTAATGCAATAAAAAAATAAGAAGAATTCAGTTTAAAGACGCAACTTTCCAGTCTGCCAATCACGAACAATAGTCATAGCAGTCTTAAGGTCATCAACAATTCCACCTTTCTTCAGAAAACCTCTGCGTTTTCCTATTTGCTCGATAATATCTAGGGGTTCATCAGTCTGGAGAGTAATACCATAATGCGTCTCCAAAGCATTCTTATCTTTCTCCAAGAATAACTTAATAACTTCGACAGCTACGCGTTCAGGATCCTTGATTTTCTCGACATTTTTCGCAGCAAGCAAACCTAGCTTTGTCTCCTTGTCTTCATAAGGAATAACACCTGGAGAGTCCAAGATTCTAAGGCTTCCAGCACGAACAAACTGCACACCCCGAGTAGTGCCTGCCTTTGGAGATACTGCAGCTCTTGCACGATGCGCAAGGGCATTAATAATTGCGCTCTTGCCAACATTAGGGTATCCAACTACCCCTAATTTAGGAGAATCCTTGCCAAGCTTTTTTCCTCGTATCATAAGCTGCGTTTTCAGCTGCTTTAATCCAATATTTCTTGTCCCAGATACAAAAAATGCGTCAGGATGCTGCGTAGAAAGTTCATTCAAACGTTCAGGAGTCATGAGATCAATCTTCGTAAAGACCATAATCAATTGCTTTCCATATTTTTCTGCAATATTCTCCAGTTCCTTATTGCGTGAAAGCTCGGGCATACGCGCATCTAAGATAAATAGAACAAGATGCGCTTCTCTAATAACCCTTTCAACAACAAACCAAAATCCCATTTCTTTTAATGGTTTAAGAGCCTTAAAAACCTTTATAAATCTCCTTTTTCTTACCGTATTATGAAAAGATCCTCACGACGCTGGAAGAAAAAACGCCAAATGAGATGGAAATGGCAGCGCAAAAGGCTTAAAAAAGAAAAGCGCAAGAGACGCATGCACCGCGAACGTTCTGCGTAGATTAGGAAAGTGCTCTGGGTTTCAATCCGAAGACATCACACAAATCTTTATAAAAAGCCTACACTCTGAAAGTTCATGAAAGAAAAGAGGCATTGGAAGTAAGAAAATGAGCCAAAGCGACATATGGACAGAAAAATATCGTCCATTAAAGTTTGAAGAAGTAGTTGGGCAGCAGGAGATTATCAAGCGTGTCCGCTCTCTCGTACAATCTCTCAATATTCCTCATTTTCTTTTTGCAGGTCCGGCAGGAACAGGAAAATCAACACTTGCATTAATTACTGTGCGCTCGCTCTTCGGAGAAGCATGGCGCGAGAATTATCTTGAACTTAATGCATCAGATGAACGGGGCATAGATGTTATCCGCCAAAAAGTTAAGGATTTTGCTCGTACAAAAGCTATTGAGAACGTTCCATTCAAAGTAATTTTCCTAGATGAAGCAGACGCTTTAACAAGAGAAGCTCAGCAGGCACTTCGTCGCACAATGGAGAATTACACGCATACATGTAGATTTATAATGTCATGCAACTATTCAAGCAACATTATAGATCCCATACAATCGCGTTGTGTTGTTTTCCGCTTCAAATTACTTGAAAAAAAGGATATTAGTGAGATTGTAAAGCGTATCGCAGAGAATGAAAAGCTAAAGATAAGTGAAGATGCCTACCAAACCCTCTACGAAGCAAGTGAAGGTGATTGCAGAAGAGCAATTAACCTTCTGCAAGCAACTGCCTCAATCGCTCTTGATATCAATGCAGAACTTATCAACATGATTGCTGCTTCGGCAAAACCAGGTAGTCTGCGTATTGTGTTAGATTACGCACTAGCAGGAGACTTTATAAATGCACGAGACAAACTTCTGGATTTAATGTTAAAAGAGAGTGTTTCGGGCACAGATATAATAAAGCTTCTCCAGAAAGAAATCTGGAATCTACAAGTCGAACCAGAAGTAAAGGTCCGCCTAACAGAAAAAACAGGAGAGACAGAATTTCGCATGATTGAAGGCTCGGATGAATTTGTGCAGTTACAAGCGCTCCTTGCATCATTTGTCCTAGCAGGACAAGGCAAGGCAAATTAGCTATGGGCATCCTTGTAGAATTCAACCCTGATCTTGCATTACGTGAATATGGTTCGAGCGGTAGACTCCCAGAAGAATGTCTTCCGGAAAATATCGAAGTAGGAAGCATCTACGAGTTTCTTAAGAAAGGACAAAGAAATTATTGGCTTGATGGTGCGATTCCCCTTTGTACAACGTCAGGAAATGGCAGACTCTCTCGCCCGATTGCGGCAATTAGCATTCTTGAATCAACGCATATAAAAATAGATGAAGATAAAATATGGACTTCAGGTTCTTATGGAGTACATGCAATATTCGACCCAAAAGAATCAGAGATACATTTTGAAGGCATGGAGTGGGTAAAATGATTCAAACAAACGGAATCAGCTTAGTTGAGAAATACCGCGCACATGTATATAAAGACATTCATTTCCAAGCGCAGGCAATTGAGGACATAAAGAAGTTCCTGCATGAATTCCCAAAAAAAAGGGGAGCAATACTACACGGACCTGCAGGCACAGGAAAAACCTCACTCGCGCTCGCCGCAGCGTATGAAAATAATATCGAAGTATTGGAACTAAATGCATCTGATCTCAGAAACAGAGCAAAACTGGAGGAAGTACTAAAGCCAGCAACTCTCCAGCAAAGTCTCTTCAAACGTAGCAAGGTTCTGCTCATGGATGAAGTAGACGGTGTAACGGGCACAGATATTGGAGGCATTTCCGAACTCATCCGCATTTTGGAAGAAACAAAACACCCGATTATCATGACTTGTAACGACATCTGGCAATCTAAACTAGCACAGCTCAGAGGCAAATGCAAGCTTATTGAAATGAAATCTCTCTCGCCTGCAATGATTACAGAGATTATAAGAAGAGTTGCTGAAAAAGAAGGAATTACACGCGACAGCTCGTTCTTCAGTAAAATCGCAATAAAATCTCAGGGAGATTTGCGCGCAGCCTTAAATGATTTGCAATCCTATGCACAAAATAACTCGCTTGCAGTAGATACTACTGAAAGAAGAGATGTTGAAGACACCATATTTAATATCCTCCGCAGACTCTTTAAAGAACGTCAGGACTTCCTGAATCTTTTTGATAGCACAAAGCTCTCTCTCGATGAAATCCTGCTCTGGCTTGAGGAAAACATTCCCAGAGAATATAAAAATGAATCACTGGCAAAGGCTTATTATGCACTTGGTAATGCGGACGTTTTCAGAGGTCGCATCTATAAAAACCAGAGTTGGCGTTTCTTAGTCTATCAAAATATTTTCCAGAGCGCAGGAGTCTCGTACGCAAAAAATGAGCCTAATGCCAGTTTTACAAAATACGAGCCTCCGAAACGTATTCTCAAAATCTGGATGAACAACCAGAAAATTGTTCAAAAGAAGAGCATTGCAAAGAAATATGCTCGTTTAGTGCACTGTTCTACAAAACGTGCGTTGAGTGACTTCTTCCTGCTCAAACCAATATTGCAAAAGCCAGAAGTTCAGCACCAGCTTCGTCTTTCAGAAGAAGAAATTGATTTTTTGAAGAAATAATTTTATTCCCCGCTTCAAACCGACTTCACGACACTGTAACCTTAACGGTTTATCCTCGTAATTCTTGTGCACAATATTCGATAAGACTCAAGAGTTTATTTCTCTTTAAAGGAAGAGTTATCTCAGCCATTTCTGCTGGAGTTTTTCCACCTAATTCTTGGTGAGGATTGACAAAATTATTCATGATTCTGCGTAAGTCCATAAAATATCTTGCACCATCAAAACTTCCAAATCCTCCACGAATAGTCTTGATCCTGTCTTCTGTTTTTCCATTGTATCTTTCAACAGGATTATTATTGTGCAATAATCCGAATTTCTTGCATCCAATTGGAACTCCAAAAGTTAACGTAGCTGTTCTGCTGAACAGCTTATTGAATGCGGATCGATAGCTTTCAAATCCATCACAGACAAACTCAAATAATTTTCTCTCTTTCACTTTCTTAAATTTCTCTGACAGGTACCTTTGGAGTATCTGTTGATAACAATTTACTTTTATCTCAGAAAGGAAAAGAACACATTCCTTATGAGATCTTTCGTCGACAAATCTATGTGCTAACACGAATTTTGTTATGCTATCCACGGCATTGAGATCATAACAAAATTCTTTCAAGACTTCCACATACTTTTCATCGTAGTGAATCCGTCCTTTAATGACGGGAGTAATTTTATTTACCGGATTTTAAAAAAACACTGTACTTCTTTATCCAGTCACTGATTGTTTTCCGCGTTACTTTTACACCATCATGTTGCCAGAGATGGTTTTGTATCTGAAAAAGTGAAAGACCATCATTATGCAAGTGAATTGCCCTGGCAATATCTTTTTTTGTGAATCTCATTCTTTCAAATCCATCCTTTT
This sequence comes from Candidatus Nanoarchaeia archaeon, assembly GCA_035289145.1. Lineage (GTDB taxonomy): Archaea > Nanobdellota > Nanobdellia > SCGC-AAA011-G17 > UBA489 > JACOVP01. The sequence goes on along the minus strand of DATDXZ010000071.1, from coordinate 635 downwards.
TAATAAAGATAGATTTGCATTTGTTACATAAAAATCTTTGTTTTGCTCCAGATTGGTTATATCTCTTTCCTCTTTTTACAACATCTATGCCTTTGCATTTTGGACACTTCATTAATCACATCCTGTAAACAGGAGGAAATTGGGCTATTTAACTATATCCCTTCAAGTATACAGTATCCGACTTCACTTACATTTATATACCCTGATTTAAATTAACTTATATGGGATCATTTAGATCAGGGAATAGTAGAAGTGGAGGATTTAGCAGAGACAATCGCTCAGGTGGCAGCAGATTTGGCGGTAGCTCAAGAGGGTTTGGAGGAGATAAAAGGTCAGGCGATAGATTCGGAAGAGAAAGAAGAGGGTTTGGAGAAGGAGACAGAGAAATGCATGATGCAGAATGTAGCAAATGTGGAAAGCAGTGTAAGATTCCATTCAGACCATCAGGCGGCAAGCCAGTGTATTGTTCAGATTGCTTTAAAAATAATAACTCAGACTCTCGCGGAAGCTTTTCCCCAAGAGGACAGGAAAGCTCGGCTCAAAATTCGAATGGCATCTCTCAAGAACAATTCAAACAACTGAACACAAAATTGGATAAAATCATCTCAATTTTAGAACAATTGGAAGTCGACGTT
>DATDXZ010000070.1:0-16791 GCA_035289145.1 Candidatus Nanoarchaeia archaeon | reverse complement strand
AGCAAACAACCTCTGCGAAGATATCTGCTCCCGCAACAATTCCGCATTAGGCAAAACATCGCTGCATTGAAGAGGCTAAACATTCCTAGAGGAATCTCTCTTGTAAACAAGAGAAATCCTCTTTTAACTATGGCTGTCTATGCATGACGGAAGGTTTATATAGTTCTTTAAGAATTGAAATCTTAATGCAGAAAATAAAAATAGAGACGAAGGAAAAAGCTGATTTATTCACCAGATTGACCACTTACTTAACTGTAGCTTTAGGTCTTTTGACTGGCTTTATTGTTTTAGTTTCTTATGGCAATCCCAGCTTGACTGGCTATTCTGTATTCAGCAACACGTATGGATCTGCATCTCCTTTTATTATTGTAGGACTTTTAGGAGTCATTATTTTCTTGTACATGCGCGTGACTAAGGAGTGAGCAGTGTGGCAGAGCGTTATGCTTCACGTTTTGCATCGTCTTATGAAGAAGATAGAAAGCATGCCGACGGTCGATCTTTGTTCTCCTCTAAAAAAGGAGATAATTACACACAATTGTCTCGTGAACTGATCGCTTTAGGACATCGAGCAGACGCTGAGGACATGCTAGAAACTGTAGAAGAAGTTAATCGGCGCGCGGATTTTACATCACGACGCAGAGCGTTTCTAACACACACTTTTTATGTCACTTTAGACAAAGCTATTGACGCTTACAAAAAAGGACGTCTCAAAGAAAAACAGTTTAATGCACTTCTTTATAAAACCCAACATCAATTAAGCAATGCGTTACATGAAAGCACACCTGAAGAATTAAGAGAAAGACCATTTCATAGCTTACGTCTTACAGACATTGTCAACAAAGAAGTTTTGAAACAGACAGCAGCTCTTGTATCTTTCATCTTTGCACTGCTTTTCTTTGATCAAGTACGCCTTACTGGAGCAGCAATAGGAGCAGCCAGCGGTTATGACTATTATTCCCTCTTTGGCTTTTTATTCTTAGCACTAGGGATCTTGTTATTATTGATGAGAAAAGCTCGTTAATTTATTCTTTAGCAACAATTTCGAACTTCTTAGCTCTGAATCCTTTCCGCTGGACTGACATCTTGCCACATTTTTCACATTTGTAGCGGAAGTCTCCTTTCTTGGAGCCTTTTTTACCATACATCTTCCAACCAGATAACGCACCACGAGAAGACTTACCTTTGTTTCCTGCACCGCGTTCTAGACCTCGCAATCTACGACGCGCCAAGGAACCATGCTTTAAAGAAGAACGATCTCTTTTCTTTGCCACACTAACAGTATGATCTGTGTGCTTCTTACACTTTCTGCAAAATCGATTGACTTTTTTAGGGATTTTCAAGCTTGATTTCCTCTGCTCTTTTTTTGTCAATTAAGACATCGGCTGCTTTGTTGGGAAGAATTGCTGTATCTTCTTCATCAAAAGGACCATAGGTGTTCATGTCGTTCGCCACAAATTTTGGAACAGCATGCATGAAGCGCACTGTTTTTATGTCGCTCTGTTTTGAGTCGTCGCTGAAGTCCCTTTTTATGCTTTTTGGTTGCTCTCCAGGCGTCGGGAGGCGTTTATCGATGACATTCTGGACAATGCTCTCTCTATAACCATTTAACATGTTGACAACGTCTAAAAATAAAGGCCGTTCTTCACTCAATAATGCATTAGGGATTTCCTTATCACCAATTCTTGAGGCGAACATAGCCAGCTGGATGATCTTGAATTCTCTCTTTTCGTACAACTCCTTGATGAGCTTCTTGATATTTCCTACCTGCTTGATTGTGCTGTCTGCTTCTGAGCTGAAGATGGACTCTTTTCCTTTTTGCGATTCCGCGATAGCTTCCTTTTCCTTGAGATACTCCACAACACTTCTGAAGAAATCCTTGTCTATTTTCTGCAATTCTTGTGCATATTTCTCTTTTCTGAGAATATCATATAACTTTTCATAGGTAATTATCTCATTCATAGCTTTTTTCTTGTTTGGGATTACTTAAAGATTGTGGAACTCTATTTTCTATGTTGTTTGTACTTCTTTTTTGCCTTGGTTAGAGCTTCTTCTATAGAAATAGTATTTTTTTCATCCATTAACCACTTTTTTATTGATTGCATTTTTTTAGTTTTGAGGTGACCACGTTTTAACTCTTTCTCTTTGTTGTGGACACCCTTCTTAAAGTTTTTTTATATTGCGTTATCAAGAATTTTATTGTAGGCTTAAGATTTCCATTTTTTGAGTATTCCTGTAGGGCTTGGTAATATTTTTGCCGATCTTCCAAAGTTATATTTATAGGAGGATACTTGTTTTTTATGAGAATAAGATTCAACAACAATCTCCCAACTCTTCCATTGCCATCTTGAAATGGATGAATATGCTCAAATTGATTATGCATTATTGCTGCTAATGTTAATGGTTTAAATTTTTTCTTATTTATTTGGTACCATCTGATTAAGTCATTTAGATATTCTTGAAGTTTTTCTTTTGAAACACCAGCATGAATAACATTACCAAAATAATCTCTTATTACAACATCAACATCTCTGAATCTTCCAGCAAATGGCTTAGAATTTTCAAAACATACTTTATGCAATTTTAACAATGTTTGCAATGATAGCTCTTCTTTGGTTTCTTTTATATATTTTATTGCATTTGCGACACCTTTTGTTTCCATCTCATCTGCATTGACTGGTTTTTGCTTCTCAAGAATTCCAGGAACTTCTTCCTCTCGCACTGTTGAACCTTCAATTGCGTTGGTGTTATATACAAATTCTTCAGTGAATCTCTTCCACTCTTTTTTATCTAGATGAGCGATCTTTATTTTATTATCCTCTCTATTAAGCAACTCTATCTGTTTTTTTGATAATCTAAAAAAGAAAACTTTTGTACTTTTTTCTTCCACTACTTCTTTTATTATCTTCTCAGCTTTTCTTTTGTGTTCTTCTAACTCTTTTTCTCCAAGATTAGATCCTAAATATCTTCGAATCTTCTCAACTTTACTCTTCTCTCTATAAGAATGCACTAAGTAATATTTGGTATTTTTACCTACTTTTCTCTTCTCTATATACATACTCTATTATTGGGTGCCCACATATATAAAACTATCTTTTTTGTGGTCACCTTTATAGAAAGATTTATATACTAGGTAAGATTATTCTTACTATGGCTAAAATTGATATTACCAAGATGAGCTCCAAAGGACAGATTGTTATACCCCAAGAACTTAGAGAGGACTTTGCTGAAGGCGACAAAATAGTCGTTATCAGAAACCATGACCAAATCATCTTGAAAAAAGCAGACAAGTTTGATAAACAACTCAAAGAAGATCTTGATTTTGCAAGAAGAACTGAGGAAGCTTATAAAAGATATGCAAGGGGCAATTTTAAACGCATGCCTGCTCAAGATTTTCTTAAAGAAATAAGAAACCTCTAAGCTAATATTCTTCTAAATCTCTTTTTTTATAATCTTATAAATCTAAAATCCTTCTTCCCCGAGCTTTCTTAAAACATATTTAATTTCATCAATTACTCTTTGTTGCGTATTTTTATCAGACATTCTTACAAACTTTATGAGTAGATTGTCTAATTCCTCTTTTTGCAGCATTTTTAACTTAAATCCATCAATTATACAATAAAACCGATAGCCCTCATATCTTACTTCTTTAATGACTATTCCACCAACCTGACCCACCGGCTTGCCTTTATGAGGATTCTCTTCAAGACTTCGCATTAATTCTAATATTTTTAGAGATTCTTTCTTAAATAGTTTATTTACTTCTTCCTCTAATTTCTTAGTAATAATTACTTTTGCCATCTCTTTTTTGCATTTTGTATGGCTTCTTCTATAGAAATAGTATCTTCTTCATTCATTAACAAATCATGTAACTGCCTTTTTTTAGCACTTTCCATAACTCTGTTTAAAATCTCTGAATAAGTCTCTCCTTTATTTCCAAATTCTTTAATTTTTTCTTTTATTTCATTTGTGACTGCTATAGTTGTGGTTTGCATGTTATAATCACTATAATATTTATAGCTGTTATAATTTATAAGCTTTTGGGTTGTTTTTTAAAGCACACTTCCCTCTCTTCTTTATGCAAATCAAAACTGTTCCTGAAGACTTTGTAGTTCGAGAAATTGCTACTCTACCTCTTGGGAAAGGGAAGTATGACTATTATTTGCTCCAGAAAAAGGGATGGACTATTCTAGGAGCTGTCAAACGACTAGCAGACTTCTTACAGATCCCTCTGAAATATATTGGGTTTGCTGGCAATAAAGATAAACAAGCTGTGACTACTCAATATATCTCTGTTTTGAGTGTACCTAGAAAGAAAGTGGAGCAATTTTCTCTGCCTGATGTAACTTTAACGTATGCAGGTTCTGGTGATCAACGATTACGATTGGGTGATCTCGAAGGGAATGCTTTTGACATCATAGTCAGAGATTTGCCAGAACGAAAAGCACTGTCGATTATGAAGATCAAGAATTTCTTTGATGACCAACGCTTTGGTGTGGAAAAAAACAATGTTCCTGTTGGGAAAGCGTTGATTCAAGGACGCTTCAAAGATGCTTGTGATCTACTTGAGATTCAATATGCAGGCAAAGATTATTTGAAAGCCTTGAGACTCATTCCTAAAAAATTATTACGCCTGTATGTTTCTAGTTATCAATCGTATCTCTGGAATATTGTTGCTGACAAATTAGAAGATGTGGAAACTGTTCCTCTAGTTGGCTTTTTGACTGAGCTTGATGGCAAGATTGGGACATTGTATAAGACTTTACTTAAGAAAGAAGGAGTAAAGCCCGAGGATTTTTTATTGAAGTCTATGCCAGAACTTCTGAATGAAGGTGATGAACGTCTACTCTATGCTGCTGTTAAGGACTTTTCGTATACCTATGAAGAGGATGAGCTGCATCCAATGCACTTTAAGTGTTTGTTGCACTTTGAATTGCAGAAAGGAGCGTACGCGACTATGGTTGTGAAGCAGTTATTTACTTAGAACTAAAACGCTCGTTTTACACTTCTCAAATCGCTCAGTATTCTTTATAAATAATAGACGCCCTCGTTTTTAGATGTCACTATTTACTAAAGCTTCTATATTTTCATTACTAGGAGAAGTTTTATATGGTCTTATTATCTTAGCAGTCGCTGCAGTTATAGTCCTAGCAATATGCAGACTAACTATAGGTAAAAACCCAAGGAAAATTAAGGGACTAGATTTCTGGCTTAAAGATTATTTGATAAGCTTCTTGGCAGGTCTTACAGCCTCTATAGTTATTGTAATATCTACTCCTAATACTCGTTTAGATCCTTTTAGCATATTTATTTGGGGATTAGTTTACTTTTTTATAATTGGTGCTGTTTTAGCTTCTTTCTTTCATAGAAACATCAATAAATTTCAAACGAACCAACTGAAGAGAAAAGAATAACATGAGCTTTTTTAAAAAAATTAATTATGAAGATGAAATCTTAAATGAGCAATACATTGAGCATTACTTTGCATTACCAATGCGAAAGCCAACAAATAAAAACAATTCTGAATTCTTAGCATATCTTGAAGAACTCAATAAAAAAGTAATCAGTTTCGTATTGGCACCTTCTTTAGGACTTTCTGAAATTGGTAAGAATGTGACAACAAGATCATATAAATATAATGATCTACCTGGAGATTATACTCGTGTTCTGCAATTCTTGAATATCAGCGAAGATACTTATTTTATGCTGATCAGGTTTATAGATCAGAAAAAATCAGATGCTAAGAAAAAAATAGCACGGCTTCGTACGGTACTTGATAATAAAAGAGGATATAAGTTCTCTCCCCTACAATCTCAAAAAATAGCAAAAATCTGTCAGTCTATAGAATCAATATTAATAGTTTTAACTGGAATAAAACCGCATCAGATGATGACCTTAATAACAGGTATTGGTGAGGAAGTTATTATTCATGAATTTGATGGACTTCAATATCATTCCTATCCATTAAGCAAAAGAGCTAAATTATATAAAAAATATCCAAAAATAGATAAAAAGCTGTTCGGATGGGATTTTTTTGAATTTATACGATGGATTCTTGAGAAGGAAAAAGAATCAGAAGATATGAAGCGTAACTGCGAAAGGACAAGAAAAATTGTTTCACACTTAGGGATTAAAATATAGCTTTGAGACCTCAAATTCAGTATATTAGACAAAAGTGTATGAAGTCTGATCGCAACGTTTAGAATATTTTCCTGTTTTTATTCTCTTCTCCAAACCTTTAAATACCATTTTCAGCCCCTCTAGACCATGTTTAAGTTCCTTAAGGACAAACTGAAATCAGCCTTAGCCAAGATTACCAAGAAGGTTGAAGAGGAAGCTCCAGAAGAAGTCATAGAACAAGTAGTGGAGCAACCAAAGACAACGAAGAAGCCTAAAGCAGAGAAACCAAGCAAGCCAAAGAAGGAAATAAAACCAAGAAAAGAAAAGAAAAGTAAAAAGGAAATTCCCATCATAGAAGAACCAGTTAAGGAAGAAGATCTACCTCATGTTGAACCAGTAGCACCAGAACTAAAACCAGAAGAACAACCTGCAGAGAAAAAAGGATTCTTTTCCAAATTATTCAAGAAAAAAGAAGTTGTTGAAGAACACAAAGAGGTCAAAGAAGAGCAACAAGAAGCAGCAAAACCTCAAGAACTAGTTTCAGAAGAAGCTGTTGAAGAGAAGAAAGGATTTTTTGGCAAGCTCAAAGAGAAAATAGTCACTAAGAAAATTACTCCAGACAAATTTGCAGAACTCTTCTGGGAATTAGAAGTTGCTATGCTTGAAAATAATGTCGCTGTCGCAGTCATTGACAGAATTAAAACTGAATTGCAACATCGACTGGTGGACAAGCCGTTGCAACGCGGTCAGATTGAAGCCATCATCCAGAAATGCTTGAAAGAAAGCATTGAACAAGTGCTGAAAATACCAACGATTGATGTTGTTGGAGCTATCAAGAAGAAAAGTGACAAGCCTTATGTGATTGTTTTTGTCGGAGTGAATGGAGCAGGAAAAACAACAACTATAGCGAGAGTTGCTCACTTATTGAAAAGCAAAGGACTACGTTGTGTGCTGGTTGCTGCAGATACTTTTAGGGCTGGAGCAAAAGAACAACTTTTGGAATGGGGTAAACGACTGAACTTGAAAGTTATTTCTCATGATTATGGTTCTGATCCTGCCGCAGTGTGCTTCGATGGCATTGCTTATGGAAAAAAAGATGAAGCTGATGTAGTTTTGATTGATACTGCTGGACGACAGCATAGCAACGTGAATTTAGTTGAGCAGATGAAGAAGATTGTTCGAGTCGCAAAACCTGACCTGAAAGTGTTCATCGGTGAAAGCATCGCAGGCAATGATGTTGTTGAACAAGCTGAACAATTCCACGCTTCTATTGGCATTGATGGCATCATTCTCACTAAAGCAGATGTCGATGACAAAGGTGGAGCGATGATCTCTGTTTCTTATGTGACTGGCAAGCCTATCTTATACCTTGGTGTGGGACAGAACGTTGAGGATTTAGAGCCTTTTTCTGCCGATAGCGTGCTGAAAACGTTAGGTTTATAAACCGTCCAAGAAGCCATTTTCTCTCATGCATTTTTTACTACTTGAACAGAAAGAACTATTGAAAAATTACCTAGTTATTGCTTTTTCTCGGAACCTTTAATGAGCATTATTCTTAGTAATTATCTTCATGAATATCGAACACGCTTAAGTGAACGTGCACACAGTATTCCATTACATCAAGCAATTATTGCTTTTACCAAAGAATATCGAGACCATGCTCGCACTGTTAGCAAACAGATTGATCTGGCTAGCCGTTATAGAATGTCTAAAGATCATCCTCTTGCAAAATCCTTACTTAGAGAAGCTCGTTTATCCCTTCTTTTAGCTCTTGAGGACCTTCACGGTTTGGAATATCTCGCAGGGATTCATCCTCATAAGCGTTCGTTTATTGAACGTGAAGTTGCCGTCAACCATGGTTACTTAATGGAACTTGCGATCTCTTCATTTCATACTACACCTCAATTCTTCCCACCACCTCGTAGTGCCTAATTCCAGAAAACTATATATAGGAAGTCTGTTACATTTGGGGAATGGTAAAAATAGCTTTTCCTTTTGTTTTCTTCGCAATCTTTCTAGGTGTTCTGCTCAATGGATGCACTCCTACTTTTTGCAGCACGCCTTATATTTTATCTGACGGCGACTGCTGCCTGGATAAAAATGAAGATGAAATCTGCGACGAGCAACAAGATCTCTCTTCCACAGAACGAGAAGAATATGCATCACCTCTTGACACAACACCAGCAAAGAATCTAGCACAACAACCCACACAACTTCTCCGCACCAATGAAGCAGGCGTCATTCTCACTGTAGACCCTGACGATGATTTTGTCCAAGGCAATCCTGATGCTGAAGTCACTCTTATCGAATTTGGCGATTACACCAACACTAATTCACAACGCTTTTACAAAGAAGTGCTTCCACAGATTTTAGAAAAATATGGAACCAAAATCAACTACGTCTTCCGCAATTTTCCAGAACCTAATAACGAAAATGCACAACTAGCAGCTGAAGCGAGCGAATGCGCGGATGAACAAGGAAAATTTTTAGATTATCACCAACTTCTTTTCCAGAGCAATACCTTGACTCTCTCTACTTTACGCCACCTTGCAACACGAGCAGAATTAAATTTAGATGCTTTTGAAGCTTGTTTCTTCGCTCACCGCTTTACTGACGAAGTTCTGCAAGATCGAGACGATGGACTGAAATATGGAGTCTCTCGCACGCCAACATTTTTCCTGAACAACCAAAAAATCATAGGATTCAAGTTTTTTGACATCTTTGACACAGCTCTTAAAGACATTTTTTACAAAGAGCTTCTCTTGGAACAAGGAACTTCCCTTACTGCACAATCTACTGGCTTGGCCTATGCCATCCTTCCAGGGCCCGCAGCACTAGATCCTACACAAACATCAAGCCCCTATTCCAATGTTCTTGAACTTGTCGACGGCGTTTTTTCTGTTGCCGCACATGATATCACTCGCAAGGACTCTGCAACCTCTCGCGACACAGCTTCACTCGCAGTAACTTATTCATCAAAAGTCGGCATCGGCCTGCAAAGAAAAGACATTTACACTATTGAATTGAAAGAACTTCTTACTGAAGGCATCAGCCATAGTTATTTTGGAGGCGTTGGCATGAATGTTTATTTGTATGGCAATACAGGCATAGGAACCAGATATCTTCCACGCACTGATGCATACCTTACTCTCTGGGGACTAGCAGACATCAAGAAGAATGATGTGCCTTATCTGAATAATGTCTTTGCTCACTTTGTCCTTACTCGAGGTCTTCGAAATCATGATTATGAAATTTTACAAAGACAAGACGATGATGACATTGAAGCATATTTACTTATTTCTTCAACCACCAACCAAACTCTTCCTTTCCCTGGTGGATTTTTATATCTTTTCTGGCCTGAAGTGAATCTTCGAGAAGCTTAATGCTTACGACAATCTTTATAAACTTCCTTTCTTTTCTTTTTTAGATGTCAAAAGCAAAAAGAGGGAAATTAGCAAAGCATAGAGAATCTTTTCATTCCTTATCTCACCCAACCCACCCACCACTTCCTGTTCGGCCTACAAATACTATACCTTCCCATCATCGCACGCATCATTTATTGTATCTTATCACTTTTTTACTTATCATTCTTGTCTTAGTTGTTTTTTTTAGCTTTTCCATTTCTTATACGTCGACACCTACTTCTTCAGAAGAAACGGATTATTCTCTTGCTATTGACTCTGTCTCCTGCCAATGGGGGCAAGGACAATTTACTATTTGTGAAACTGTTTCCTGGTCTGGTTCAAATACTCTCTTTGCCAAAGGATATATCCCAGGCGGCGAATCTTTAGATATGAGCAACCCACAATACAACTCTCCTTTCACTTACTGCCAGCCTGTAGGCACAGAAGAAGGATTCCGCATAGCTCGTTCTTTACTTTACTCTTCACGAGGATTAGTCCGTGATATAGGCCAAGGAGTCCAATGTTTAGACAAACCCCTAGCACCTGTATTACCACCTACTCCCTCAGGAAATGTTCTTACTGTCACTACAGGATTCCGCGCTTATCCTGATACTTCTTCTACTCCTCGTGGTAGCGGCATGTTCACTAAAACTTTCCCAGGCAAAGTTGACTCCTGCACTTTTTCAGGATTTTGGATTACGGACAACAACATCAGATTCAATCAACGCAACCAATGCCACAAAGCCACAGGCACTTTTTCTGGCTATGCTGATCTCTATGAACAATATGTTATTAATGATCCTGACTTATTCAGATGGGCCGGCATCAGCAGAGCAGCATTGAACCCTCCTGTTGCAACATATGAAGGCTACAGCTTCTGGATGGAAACTTGCGATAATGACTATTATTCTCTTCGCCATATTCCTCGCTATACAACTAAGGGAACTATCTCTGGATTTGGAACAGACACTCTTGCTTTTATTTGGGATTACTACGATCAAAATAATCGTCCAGTAATAGACTTCTCATTCATACTTGATTGTCAAATTCGTTAACAAGAAGATTTATATAGGAGATGAGGCTTTTTAAGCTAGGAAAAGAGGTTATGATGCGCACAAATATTATTTTAATGCTGGCTTTGCTTGTTTTCTTAGTAGGTTTTTTTTCCTCTCAAATTTCTCTTACAGGCAACACCATCAGAAGCGATGGATTCACTTCTTTAAGCAACGAAGAATTAGCAGCTTATGACTCTTTAACTATCGATGACTGCAGAGATATTTCCCGCTTTTCTGCCTATAACTATGAATCTCGTCACTATACTCGTGTTGCAGATCCTAATACTAATCCTACTATTACTTCAGGTTATCAATTCAAATCCAATACTTATCTTGCTTTCGACATTACTGGCGACGGTGAAGTAGACACTGAAGATGTCAATCTCTGTTATTCTGTTGTTCGTGAATTTCATAAGTTCAGCAGAGATCCAAACAGCAGACCAAGACCTTATGCTTCCCAACCCGCATGTTCTCCTGAAGGCAGAGAAGTATGTCGTCATGGTGTTCTTAATGTCTGCACTCCTGATGCTTATGGTGTTCTTTCTTGGGCGGAAGCAGCCAAACCTAACGCTGGAGAAAGATGTCATAGTGGCTTAGGCATTATCCAACGCGTCATTGGCAAGCAACCTCTCGACAAGTATTTCTTGTTTACAGCACCATGAAACCCTTCTTTCGAGAAGGCCAAATAAGTTTTGAATATCTTGCTCTCGCCGGCATCTTGCTCGCTGTGATGCTGCCAATCTTATATACTTCCCTTTCTACCGTTTATGAACATTATAAACTTACCCGCCTCGAAGATGTCGTCAGTCAGATTGCAATGAAAGCAGATGATCTTTACCGCTTAGGCCCAGGCAATAAGGATGAGTTACATCTAATTATCCCTTCTGGAATAACTGGTGCCAGCGTTGCTGGTAAAGAAGTCGAACTTCAAACACATCTTCGCGACTACAATATTTCTGCTCGACGCCAAACTGAAGCTGATATTGTAGGAACCTTAGAAATTATTCAAGGAGAATATATTGTACCCATCAAAGCATTGAATCAAACTCTGGTTCGCATTGGCAGCGGACCTTGGATCGTTGAGATTAATCCTTCTTGTATAGGAGCTCCTAATTTTGCAGATCCTCCAAACATTACTCTTAATGGCGATGATTTCTTACCAACTTCTGTATTACTTTTAGATGGCGTTCCTTTTGATTCAGCTTTTTTCCAAATTATTGATCCTGGAACCATCATTTTCATCGCCGGACCGTCACAATTTTGGGCACAGCCAAGCGGTAATCCTTATGTCCTCTCAGTTCAAGATGACTCCAAAATTTCAAACACTGTTAGCTTCTGGGTTTATCCCAGCCCACAACTCTGCCCCTGACCTCATAAGTTTTATAAACACGGTTCTTTTCGTTCTTTTATGGTCTTAGACGCATTAGGCAGCTCATTAAAAAACACCCTGAAAAAGATAGCTCAATCTGTCTTTGTGAATGACAAACTACTGGATGAGCTCGTTCGTGAGATTCAACGCGCATTACTACAAGCAGATGTTGATGTCAAGCTTGTTTTCGAGCTGACTAATTCGATCAAGCAACGCGCCAAAGAAGACAAACCTCCTACTAGCGTCACACAACGAGAATATCTAGTCACTATTGTCTATCAGGAATTAGTCAAGTTCTTCGGCGAAGAGAAAAAAGGCATTACAATCACGAAGAAAAAACCGTTTAAGATTATGATGCTCGGATTATATGGTTCTGGAAAGACAACAAGCATTGGAAAAATTGCAAAATATTATCAAAAAAGAAGCTACAAAATTGCAGTTGTAGGATTAGATGTTCATAGACCAGCAGCGTCTTTACAACTCCAACAATTAGCAGACCAACTTAAAATTCCAGCTTTCATAGATTCCAAAGAGAAAAATGCTCTTAAGGTTTGGAAAAAATATGAGAAAGATTACGCTGATTTTGATATTCTTTTAGTTGATACTGCAGGTCGCGACGCTTTGGATAAGGAATTAGTAGAAGAAATTGAAGAAGTTAACAAAGCAGTGCAAGCGGACGAACGTTTACTGGTTTTAAGCGCAGACATAGGACAAGCGGCTAGAAAACAAGCACAACAGTTTCATGATTCCTGCGGCGTGACTGGTGTTATAGTTACTAAATTAGACGGCACAGCCAAAGGCGGAGGCAGCTTAAGCGCTTGCGCAGCCACCAAAGCTCCGATCAAATTCATTGGTGTCGGAGAAAAGATGGAAGATTTAGAGGAATTCAATCCTGCTGGCTTTGTCGGACGCCTTTTGGGCATGGGCGACATTGAAGCACTCCTAGAAAAAGCCAAAGAAGCCATGACTGAAGAGCAGGCAGAAGACTTAGGGAAAAAAATGATGCAAGGAGACTTTTCCTTAATTGATCTGCATGAACAACTCTCTGCCATGCGCAAGATGGGCCCCTTAAGCAAGATTATGGAGATGATTCCCGGCATGGGAAAAATCCAGATGCCTAAAGAAGCACTGCAAGTCCAAGAAGAAAAGATTATTCTGTGGAAGCATATCATGAGCAGCTGCACGAAACAAGAATTAGAGCATCCTGATACACTCACTAAAAATAGAATCGAACGCATAGCAACTGGTTCTGGCGTAGCTGTGAAAGATGTCCGCGACTTATTGAAACAATATCATCAAAGCAAGAAATTCATGAAGATGATGAAAGGCAAAAACCCCGAAAAAATGATGAAAAAGTTCGGGGCGATGAAATTTAAATAAGTTTTAATGATTTTTGTAAATACCCCTACTTCCATATTCACAAGGATCATACACAGCCTTTTTCCCATTAGGAGTAGAGGTGTGCATTCCTTGCTGTAAATCATTCCTTGTTAATACTTCTGTCCCTATCATTCCAATGATTGCAGCCCTATCTTGTCTTGATACACGTTCTGGATATCTAGAATCTGCCAACACTCTTTCAGCTAAATCTTCTTCTTGATGATGCACGGTTGATTCCATTCTTGCTAATCTTGTTACATCTCCTCTTGTTAAAATTTGGTCATCTTCGTCATTTACATCTGTCATTTTTATTCCCCCTACCTCTTTATAGATAGTTATTTGATATGTATTTTTGGTCAACTACATGTTTATAAAGTTTGTTTTACTGGTGAAATGTTAAGAGGTGATGCAATGCTTACTATCTGTGAGAGCTGCGGACAGCATTTTCACATAGAAAGTGAGGAAGAAGAATTAGGAGATTATTTTTGCATGCAATGCAGAAGTGAATAATCATGGTAGACCAAGGCGCAGAAGCAATCATCACTATCAAAGGCAATACAGTCATTAAACAACGTATTCCCAAGACTTATCGCATTTCTGAGATTGACTCTAGACTGAGAAAATTAAGAACTAGAAGCGAAGCTAAACTCTTACAGAAAGCAGAAGGCATTGCACCACAACTTCTTGACGTTAATGACCAAGATATGACTATCACTATGGAATATCTCAAGGGGGATTTATTCAAAGATGTTTTTGACGATTTACCAGAAAACCAAAGAACAAAAATTCTACATGACCTTGGAAAAAAAGTTGGCGCATTACATGACAAAGATATTGTGCATGGCGACTTGACTACTTCTAACATGATCGTGACGAAAGATGGGTTGAAGCTTATTGATTTTGGATTGGGCATGGTCTCGAAAAAATCTGAAGACAAAGCTGTAGACTTGTATCTCTTACAACAAGCGCTGCATAGCAAGCATTATTGTCATAGTGAAGAAGCATTTGCCGCTGTTCTAGCAGGCTATAAAACCTCACAAGAACATGTCACTGTACTGAAACAACTAGAGAAAGTTGAGAAGCGCGGTAGACATAAGAAAAAGACTGTTTTATTCTAATTTTTTTTAAAACCACATAATTTTCTCCAAGGTGCTAACACATACTTTCTAAATGGTCTTGATGTTACTGCTGCAATTCCTGCTCCCATTGTCAAAGAGGAAGCAATTTGCTTAGCATCTGCTCCTGTACCAGCAAGAATTCCTGCGTAGACTGGTGTATAAATACTTACCATTGCTAAAGTATCTAACGCCCAAGCTTTCAGACCACCTTTCTTAAGATCCACATTATATTTCTGCGCTAAATTATCTGCTATCTTTGTATATACTCTGGCAACTCCCACATCTATCAATGCAGCTGCTACTCTTGATTGCACAATCTGGTCTCCATCAAGCCCATTGTAGGCTTCCATAGCTGTCATAAGAGGGGCATAAACGCCTACTTTAGCGCTTGTGTCTATAGCCCCCAGTTTCTAGTACTGTCTTTTACCCTTTCAAGAAGGGACTCCTGATCTTTTGGTTGTAGTCTTTGTTCGAGATTGTCGTTTGTCATCGCTATCACCTCTATCTATATGAACTGTAACCTATATCAATACTTGTCTACCAAAATGGATGACAATAGAAAGCTTTTTAATAAGCAATTATTTCAATTTGCCGTGAGAAAAGAACTAGTCTTGAAAGAATTAGGACTTACTGATAAAGAAATAGAAGTTTATCTTGCACTTTTACCTTTGGGAAGCATTAATCTCCAAGTATTAGCAAAGAAAGTAGATTTACCCAGGACGACTGTTTACAATACTCTCACTTATCTTGCTACTAAAGGGCTTGTCTCCAAAATAATCAAAAACCATATTACTTATTTTGCAGCTGTTGACCCTCATAAACTCATTGATACTCTTGACCAGAAAAAGGAATTGGTTCTTTCTGTCCTTCCTGAACTGGAGAGCTTGAAAACATATGTCAAGGAATCTTCCGCTGTAGAAATTTATGAAGGATTTAAAGGCATATCTACTATTCTGGCAGACATCTTCAAGGAAAAACAACAAACTTATTACTTCGGCTCCTATTCAAAATCTGCAGAAATACTTCAACACCTTCCCAAGCATTATAGGGCATTAAGACTAGAGAAAAAGATTCCAGCAAAAATAGTTATTGATACTTATGATGAAGAAACCTTTTATACACCTGCCTATAAAAAAATTACAGAGATGCGTTTTCTTGATTTACTCAAGGATTTTCCCTGCATGATTTTTATCTACGGCATTAAAGTCGCTCTGTATACTGTTCAAGGAGATCTAGTTGGAGTTATTATTAAAAATAAAGAATTTTCCCAAGCCATGCAACTGATATTTACCCTCTATTGGGATCAAGGCAAACCAGCTAAATTATAACTTTTTTTTTAAATATTAAATTGAAACTTATTTCTACTCCAAAACCATAAAGGCGGATGCAGCTCTATAGGTTTGATTGTCGAGTCTTGTAAAATAGTACGCCATCTGGCAGAGATTGATTCTTTTGACAGCGTATTCGCTTCTTCTGCTGTAATAACTCCCAACTTTATTGAACATTGCGTTATATGTGTATCTGGAGCTATTTCTATGTACTCATCATTTTTTAGATTGATTTTCCCATATTCTCTTAGAATAAAACACCAATAATTAAATATTTTTGGACCGGACAGATAAGGAAATCCTTTTTTGTTTTGTTTTTGTATTACTTCTCTTAATTCAAGATAATCATTATCACTACTTTTTATTAAATTGAGCATTGATCCCCATTCTTTTTCTATTGTTTTTGCTATTGTCTGCCATGTACTGATATGTTTATTTGGTTGTAGCGCTATCTTATATTTTGATAATAATCTTCGAAGTTCTTCTATCGGCATTTTAGCTGAATTTTCTACACTGAACACTTTTTTGGTTTCTTCGTCTTTATAGGTTGCAAGGACAGACTTCCATAAGTTATAGCTATCTCTTTGATAGTTGAGACTCATTGGGAGAGTAAAATATATTAATCGTGTTTCAGCTTCATTTTCTTTGAAATTGGGATTACTATCTTCAGGCATTGTGCAGTTACCTAGCTTTCCTTGTTTATAGGCATCTAGAAGCAGTTTACATTTTTCAATTATTTGCTGATTGTTCATCACTCTTTATTCTAATTGGTTTTAATAAACTATTCTATATTTTCTAGCATCTATTTACTTCTCAAAGACCCTCATTACCTATATAAATAATTTCTAGCATTCTTTAATATGTCTGAAAATAAAAACAGAAAATCTTCCGGATGGAGATTACAAGAGATTTCGTATCCTTCTTATTGTTCAGAATTGGCTGAACTTGTAGGGATTATGTTGGGTGATGGCAGTATCTATGGAAGTACAAGAAATAATAAACTTGTTACTCACCAAGTCA
>DATDXZ010000069.1:0-17881 GCA_035289145.1 Candidatus Nanoarchaeia archaeon | reverse complement strand
CCGTGCACTTTTACTTCCTTTTTTCACAAAATTTTCTAGATAGCTCTTTTCTTTCTTTCTTAGTTTGATATTTTTCATAACTAATAAAAATAATCACTAATATATAAATATTTCAGAATTAAGTTGTCAAGATACTAGGTTGTGTAAGCAGAGCATGTATACTTCAACGCATTATAGAAAGTCTTGGTTTATCTGCTACTATACAAACTTACTATTGGAAAAACGAAGAAGGAGTTAAAATAAATTGTTCTACTCATTGTATTGTTATTCTTGAGGGTAGGGTATACGATGCTAACATTGATCCATCACAAAATCCAATTCTTTTTGATAACTACGAAAAAATGAGAAAAGAACTAAATCCATCATGGCATTTAATTTGGGAGGTGTGGGAAGAATCAGGTGCGTATAGGGGAACTGCAATCGATGATTTATGGAACTACTTGATATGTAAATGTGATGAGGAATTTCAAAGAGAGATTAAACCTCTGCTAGAATTAGAATATAAAGACTATATTAAGGAATTTCCACACATCAAAGATGTTAAACCCAATGAATGATAAGTCTACATCTTTTTAAGAATATCTCGCCCTTGTTTTGTTATGGAGACTAAAAAATAAGGTCTTCCCGTTGCTTTATGTTTATCCTTTCTTGAAATAATCACTGCACCAAATGTTTGCAACTCTTGACAATTATCAACGATAGAAACAAATGCTGTGTTAACTTTACGTTCAAGCTGAGCATACGTTAAATCGCCTTCCTTATTTAAAACAGAAAGAATTGCTTTCTTGATATCTTTACTAGGCCTTTTAACCATCCTATAAAATGATAGTAAGACTTATATAGCTCTGATTCATAATATTATAGTATGATGTTTAGGATGAGAAAATTTACCTACGTACTACTTGTTCTTCTTTTTGTTGTATCGGCTTGTAATAAAACTTCGACTACTTTCGAAGAGTTGAAAAAGAAACATATCGCTGATAGAGACAAATATGAAAACACCGAGGCAGTTAAATATAAAAAAGCTTCTGCAGAATATAATAAATGTATGGCTGAATTTGAAGCGTATGATAATGACTTCAAGCAAAAAAGACAAAAGTGCAATAAAGAAAAATTAAAGAGATTCGGATATGATGATAACCTTAGTTGCATGTATGGTGATAAAATAGCTTGCAAGGATACAAAGAGATATGATATAGAATACAATATTGCTACTGAGTGTGTAAAAGAAGTTCCATGGGAGGGTAAAAACTTAGTATGGCCTGCTGAATGCAATACTATCTTATGTGAAGTTACACCGGATGCACCACAATGCAAAAAAGATGTTGATCCGAAATTAAGACAGGCTTTGGACTCATTACAATATGAGATGATGCAACAGCAAAGAGATAATAAATGATAGAAAACCTTTTATTTAGGAAAAAAAAGTATTTTATGATGAGAAAACACATAATTATTGCATTAATTCTTTTATTTGTTATTTCTGCATGTAATACATCTCCTTCAAATACGTTATCGCAAAATAACAATCAACAAGTTATTCAGCAAGAAAGTAGTTTTTCTGCAAAGGTAAGCATAGAAGACCCTAACCAAATAGGAGATGATACTGTTAATTTCCCAAGTATAACATTAGAAAATACTGGAAGTAACACTATTGACCTTTCCATAGATGTCAGTGTTCTTAGAAGAGAAGAATTACTAGACAAAGCAAATGGTGTACTTTTTATGACTGGAGCTGGTGGAGACTTTATTCAGACACTTATCCCTGGAGAAAAAGTAAAGGGTCAGTTAAATTACGCTTACCAAAAAGAAATCAAACATAACGATAAGTTAAAAGTAGAGATAAGAAATGGACGTTCTGCTACAGTTATAACTGAAGATGTAATCTGTTTAAGTAATTCTTGTGATGATATTGTAAGAACACAATTAGTACCAAAGAAAAAAGAACCTTTTGTCGAATGGGAAGTATTCTTAACGGAATGTAGAACGAAATGGTCAGAAACGCAATGGAAGAATCCGACGTTAGCACAGAGATACATGAGCGAATGCCAGAGAGACTATGGATCAAAATATGGTTTAGTTGAATATTGTGATAAAATTAAAGATAGAATGATTCAGGAAGAATGTTATTTTAATGTTGCTATTGAGACTGGAGACGGTACTATATGTTCTAAATTACTAGGTGAGAAAAAATCAAAGTGCAGAAACAGCGCAAGGTGATTAAAATAGACCTTACATTTATCTTAGAGAAAGGAGAAAAGATTTCTAGAGAGATTAAAGATATTCAATACACAGGTGTTGCTTATGTTATGCATGGGTTTGGAAGCGGTTTAGCAACATCGACAAACAGCAATGTTTCACTTGGAACTGGCTTATTCTCTGGAAAGCAAATTAAAAGAGAAGGAAGTATATTCGATGCTAAAAGTGCATATTTGTACGTGACAAATAAACGATTAGTCTTTTGTGGTATAAAACAAACTCTTTGGAAAGCAAATGTTGGAATAGGTACACCAATAGCAGAAATCAGCTATAAAACCATAAAAGGAATGACAAAAGGGATCAAACTCAGTAATCCTTGTATAGATATTAGTGTCCCAGGGGAAAGAGGAGGCATAGATACAGTAAAAATTTCGTTTCTCTCAGGCATGTTTAACAAAGAAAAACAAGTCGAGAAAGAAAAAGAAAGAAACGATGTTTTTGATGAAATAATGAAAAGGATTAGATAGGTGGTTGATAGTTATCTTTCTTCATTGTTAACTCTTTCTCTCGTTTCTTCGCATAAAACTCTCTACTCCAAGAAAGGTCTTCGTCAAACTTTTTCATCGCTGCTGTTTCTCCGAGTTCTTCTACTTGTTCATTTGTAAATATTTCATTGAGTTCTACATCAGCTTTTGCAATACGCTCACGAATAACATCTAAATTGATATCTGCATTAAGATTGAGGTTTTTATTACCGAATTTTATCTTATGGAAGTCCAGCAAACGTTGAATATATCTATCATTCATATAGAACTTTTTTTTAGGGTTCTTCTCACTTTCTATAAGCTCTTCCTGCAAACAATACAATAACATATAATATTCATAAGCCTCTTGAACATCAGTTGTTTTTGCCAAACGACAAAGAGCTGCTAGCGAGGATTTTGATTTTGCCATTCCATTCAAAGCACGAGCTAGATTTTGCGCTCTGGTTCCCGCTTTGCCCCCTCGACGACCATATTCTTTTGCAGTTTCTTTTGTGAATAGTTCATGAGCCATGTTTTCTACCTTTATCTACAACTACCTACTTATCCCTAGCTTATCCCCTCTTCTAAAGATATAGGTAGACCCCCCCCAAGACCTATTATATTTCTGAGGTGTTATAGGGGGTCTACCCTTAGATTTTAATATTTTAAGAGACCTTTAACACCAATATCCCATCCCTCAATCATCTTTAGCCATACACGTCGTAGTTCCTGATAATCCTCTTCAGTCGCAGTAAAAGTTCCATCGCTATTACAAAGACAACGTAATTTAACAAGACCATCCATAAGACAAAAAATATGGTGCTGGTATCGTGCTGCGTATACTTCGATGACAGCTTGCAAAGGATTTTCTTTGGTGTCTTCTCCTAAAAGTGCAAGTGCTGTTTTATAGACCTCTAGCACTCTTTCTTCATCAAACGTACAGCAAAAAATTTGCATATAATCATAGATGCTAAGCCATGTTTGCAAGTCAATAGTGAATTGTGTTTTTTCTTTTCCTTCACGGCTCTGAACAAGATTGACATGGTCTTCAGTTTGGTAAAAGACAAGTTGTCTGCTTACAAAAGATTTATCGATTTGTTCACATAAACTTGGCATGGTTTTAGTGCCCCAAACAGGATTAGTTACTGCGAAAAGTTTTGCAGTCATTTTGGCTTTGATTCTGCAATTACCACTACCAAATTCTCGTTCTTTGTGCTCCATAAGTGGGTTTAGCATAGAAAGCTGTGATTCCCTATCTTCTTTTGCTACTCGCATAAGAATTCTCAGAAATTCATCGACAATCCCTATTCGATTTGACTTCAACAATGAACCAGGTTCTGCTGTAGTATTCTTGAAACTCGGAATGAGCGACTTGATAGTAGAACCTGACCCCTCAACTATACCTTGGTCTTCCAAAAATTTAGTATGCAAAGTTTCGCTAACAGTTGTTTTTCCTGCTCCAGGCTTACCATTAATAAGCAAATGTAGAGGATATCCATCTACAGGCGCAGCAAAAAGAAACCCTCCAATAAGGCTTTCAAAATAAGGAGGGTGACGATAGCTATAGCCCTTTGCAGAGAATAGAAAATTAAACAACTTATTTCTATCAAGGATAAGTGGTTTGACAGCATCCATAAGCTCGAAATGATCTTTATATTTTATAATGCGTTCGTATGCTGAGTGAACAAAAACAAGAGTGGTCTTTGTTGGTATCCTCGATGATTGTCCAATTAATTTTGAATCTTCTTTCTCAAATGCGGTGCCGTAGATAGTATACTCCTGTAGCAATAATTCTTCTTTAGAGAGAAGAGTATATTGTTTGTTGTTAGAAATAAAATTATAAAGATGAAATTCCTCAACAAATTCGTCAGTCTTTCTCCAGCGTCCTTTGTCAAAGCTTTCGTTAACAAAAAATAAACGAGTTTCGATATTCCCTGCTTCGCCTTTCTTTTTGCCAACAATCACTAAAATGATTTTGTCCTTGGTTTCCGAAAGTTTATTAGTAATTTTTCCTTTCAAGCACGTGTTTTTGTTAATGTAAAAAGTAAGACGGTTGTAGGATTCATATTCATGTCTGCTGAGCCTTACTAATGCATCCGTCTCGTGTGTGTTGTCAATAGATCGTATTGCACGAGCAGAAGTGTCTTCTGCAATAATTCCTGCGAGAACATCTTCCATCAAAGATTCATCAAAGATGGTGCTTAGTGGTTCATTAAACATCGATGGTTCCTCTCTTTTCAAGCATGAGCAAAAGTCTATTGACTACACTGTTGAACGATTCATCACCAACACGATATTTTTGCAATTCTTCTTTAGTACTAAATCTGATGCCTATAGTTGTCAGAGGATCTTCTTTTGTGGGTGCGGTTTTCATAGCTTATAAGACCCAATAATGATTTATAAAGGTAAAGATAGTATTTACTATTTAGTAAGTAGTTACAGAATATATATTAAAGAATAATAATACTTATAAATACTTATAATGTGTTATAATGCATGGCTAAGGTATATGATGTTATTCCCATGGGCGATAAAAACGATTACTTCTATAATGATGATAGGAAAAAAGTCCTCGAAGCTATTTATAGAGGCAAAAGACAACTTGTTGAAATAGAACATGAGAGTAAGCTTTCAAAGCCCACAATCATTAAGCACATTAACGAACTGAAAGAACAGGCTTTCATCACATATGAAGGAGCATTCAATAAAGAAACTGGACGTGCAGCAGGTGCTGAATTAACACCTACTGGAGAGTTAGAATATCAGCGTCTCGTTAAAAATAATTGGCAAATACATCATGTGCGAAGCCCGACTATAGTACAATTGCCGATATATAGTCCAGAGTCCTGTGTAAGTGGTTCCAGTATTGTTTCTGTTACGGGAAGTCATGCTTCTCAACAAGAACTCGAGAGATACAGAGAAATTATGTTTGAAACTGGGGAAAAGATTCGTCGTGATTGCCCCCATATAGGAACAGCAGACAATCGCTGGGTATTGATACCAGAAAAAAAGGAGACTAAAAAAGAGTAAGCGTTTATTTTACTATAGGTAGCTCGGTGAGAGCGTTTCCGTCACTTTCTTGAGACCTGGGACTTTTATCTTAAAATTTTGAGACAACATTGCACCGCAAGATATAAATAGCTAGATAACATTTTTTCTATTCATGAAGACAATATCGGGAATGATCGAAGGAAAGTTTGCAATTCGACTTCTTGGTGCAGTGATCGGTGCGATAGGATTTATACTGATGGCATACCAGCAGACTGTGCTCGGTACAGCGCTTGTAGGTATAGGATCACTCTTGATTGCGGTGGGTGAATGAACATGGCGGGCATGGATGTTTTTGGTATTGTACTCGTGGTTATTGCAGTAGTCTATGCATTTTGGAAGAAGCGTGATAAGTTGGCGCTCGCACTCGTGATTGTATTGCTAGTACTGTTGCTTTTGTTGGGATACTTGTAAAAATAGCGATGTACCTCATTTTGGTTAATGTTTCTAAAAAGTTTATTTGGTAAGGTTTAAATAGAAAAACACAGCCTTATTCTTATGGGAAGGTTTGAAAAATGTTGTTCAACATATCTTAAAGAAAGAGAGATACTAATTGTGTTAAGGAGACCCTCTAATGCTTAACAAGATAAAAAAGACAGAAGAACAGAAAGAAGAAACACGCTATCAAGAGCTCCATGATCTATTTGAATTTCACAGAGAATTACTTTACAAAGATATGTTAAAATCGAATGGGGTTGCTCGTCGAATGGGTAAGACTAAATATGGTTCTGCAGAATATCGCTTGTTGCAATTCAATTATAAAGTTGTTTATGGACAATACTCTAATCATGTGGAGAGTTTTATCCAATTCTTAGATGAGAACGAAGAAGAACTTATTGAACATGAATTCACCGCCATAGAACAGCAAAAATGGAAGAATATGGTACTAGACGCGAGAAGTACTATGGGTGTACTTATTAATAGCTTTGAGAACTAAGTGATTTGGTGAGACTATCTAAATTTCAGGACTTTTAACTGCTTGTTTCATAGTTGTCAACTGTATGGACTTACCTAAGAAATTGGAAATAAAAAGTCAATACTCCCAAAAAAAGAGTCAAAACAGCAATAATGATAACTGTAATAGTAAATACTCTCATTTCCTTGCTGTATTTTAAAACTCGTTCTCCATATTCTAAATTAATTAAAGAAACTGCAAGATTTATTCCAGCAGGAGTTAGACGATACCTAAGTGGCTCTCCTTTTCTTTTTGGAGAAAGTTCAATAATTTTGTCTTTATCTAATATGTTGACTATTTTCTGTCCATGTTGGGCAAATACACTTTCAAATTTACCATAATATTCATAGGCAGGGTAACCTCTTAATAAGTCAAGCATTAAATTCTTGAAATGTCTAAATGTTGTTATTTTATCCGTTTCGTATCCTTTAACATAGGGTTTTGTTTCTATAGCCATTTTCTAAACTCTTCAAAAGTAGCCCCTTCCCATCTATTTAAAGATTTTACTTCTATACCACAACGTTCAGTAGGTGTTTTCTTATCCTTCCCTCTTTTAGTTAAGATCAAAGTTTCATATTCGTTCCAAACTCTTAAAAACATCAACCTTTTTGGTTATTTCTCGTCAGAAGCATCCCTATCTCCTATAACGAATATTTTAAATATTATTAAAATCGCTTAAAAAGTACATGGGAATAGTCATTCTAAGTGCAGGGCATTATCTTCCAGCAGAAATTTTAACAAATCAATTATTCGTAGATAAAAATCCTTTTTATGAATGGACTCCGCAAGGATATGATCTTGAGAATCCGGTAGAAACCTCAGATGCCTGGATTCAAGAGATGATGGGAGTAAGAGAAAGGCGTCGCGCTGCTCCTGGAGAAGAAGTGCATCACATGGCTGCAAATGCAGTGAAGATGGCTTTGGAAAAAGCACGTCTCAAGCCTCAAGATCTCGAAGGTATAGTGGTCGCAACAGTCACACAAGACAAACAATTTCCATCAGCTGCTTGTCTCAAGCAGGAGCTTATTGGCGCGAGAAATATAGGCCATGCTTTCGATGTGGGAGCTGCTTGCGCAGGATTTACTACTGCAATGGCTGTCGCTAATGCAATGATATCGCAATATGACTGGGGTCCAGTCGCAGTTGTCGGTGTGGAAAAATTATCAAGAATGGTAGATTACAAAGATAAAAACAGTCCATTATTTGGAGATGGTGCTGGCGCAGTTATTCTCGGAAGAGTAGAAGGCAATCACAGAGGAATACAATGGGTCAAAGGAAGATCAAATCCGCATGACGGTAGAAAAGAATGGATTTATCGAGATAAAGATGGATATCTGCGCATGCCTTGTGGTGGTGCAGTCTTGAAGGAAGCGACTCGTGAATTGACAGGTATTTGTGAGGAAGGATTAAGCGCTTTAAGAACAAATGATGGACAAACATGGAATGATCCCGAAGTACTTAATCTCGCGATTTTCCATCAGGCGAATATCAGAATTTTAGAAGGTGTACAGAGAAAGTTGCGCCTGTCAGATGATCAAGTCTTCAAGAATATAGAAAGATATGGTAACATGTCCTCAGCATCAGCAGCAGTAGCTTTGTCAGAAGCGTATGAGCAGGAAAGAATCAGAGAAGGATCTCGAGTTATCATGGCATGTATTGGTTCTGGTATGGTCACGAGTGCTGTCGCATTCGTTGCATAAAGCAATACCTTTATTAATCTCCAAAGACTAGTTCTCTAAAAAGGGTGTACTATGCTGAGACGTGAAAAGAGTCATCAATTTCTGCAACATAAAGCATGTCCTCCTTCTAAGCCTTGTCTGCATCGTAATCTCGGTTTGACGCAGGCAACTATCTCTGGTGTCGGCATCATCATCGGCGCAGGTATTTACGCATTGATAGGTATTGGAGCAGAAAGTGCTGGAAACGCTCTTTGGTTAGCATTCTTGATTGGAGGCATTATCGCTACTTTGACAGGATTAAGTTATGGTGAACTCTCATCGATGTTCCCTCGGGACGCGGAAGAGTATGACTACACCAAGCACGCGTTCGGAAGAAAAATAGCATTAGTCATTGGTTGGATGTTGATAGTGACCGCTGCTGTTGCCATCGCTACCGTAGCTTTAAGCTTCGCGCAGTATCTGCATAGTCTGACAAATATTCCTATTCTCTGGACAGCAATTATTTTAGTAGTAGGTATAGCTTCCATTGATTATTGTGGTCTCAAGCAGTCCTGTATCATTAACACCTTGCTCACAGTAGTGAGTGTTGGCGGTTTATTATTAATCATAGGTGCAGGTTTCAAGAACTTGTCAAGCATAAATCTCTTAGATATGCCTCAAGGATTTCCAGGAGTGTTAAGTGCTGCAGCAGTATTATTTTTTGCCTATATGGGATTTGAAAATGTTGCTCGTCTGGCAGAAGAAACAAAAGATCCAAGAAGAACTATTCCAAGTGCTATGATTTTATCCATGACAATTTCAGCCGTGGTGTATATTTTAGTCGCAGTCGCTGTGGTCGCAATCGTTCCTTGGCAGCAGTTGGCAACAGCAGAAGCTCCCATGGCATTAGTTGCTGAAACATTATGGGGAAAGGGCGCATTCATCGTGCTTGCTCTGATCGCTTTGATTGCGACAGCAGGCACAGCTTTGATGGAGATGGTGACAGCTTCACGGTTTATCTATGGTGTCGCTCAGGAGAAAGCCTTGCCAAAAGCATTTGCGCAGATTGATAAAAAAACTGCAACTCCCTATCGTGCGATTGAACTATTGTTGATATTGGCTGTGGTCAGTCTTTTTTTCGACAATATCCGTCTCGTGGCGAACATTGCGACAGCAACCTTGTTCATCACTTTCATTATCATCAATCTGACAGTGATCATCCTGCGTGTCAAAGAGCCAAAGATGAGAAGAGTTTTCAGAGTGCCAGGCTCCATTGCAGGCATCCCTGTTATTCCAATCTTAGGAGCAATAACCTGTGCTGGTCTGCTGTATTTTAGTATACAAAATATTCTCGCGATAGTGTGAAAGAAGAAATCAAATGCTTGAAGTGGAAGGACGAACATAAAGGTTTACTCGATCGCATTCTGCTTCTCTGCGTAAATGAGCATAACCTATGCCTCCATAAGCGATAAGCAGAGAGAATACACCTAGTGCTGCAGCCCAAGAAGATAAAACACCTTTATGGGATCTGTATGCTCTAAAGTTCTGAATTTCAGGTTGATCAGCAAGAGAGTCTATAATTGCTCCAATGTCTGCTTGAGATGATCGAAGGTCATTTTGAGATGCTTGAAACTGCGCATGAAAAGAAGTGTGGTTGGCATGTAACGAATGCACGAGAAGATTTAGTCTAGAGTCTTCAGGAGGGATTTTGGCATTGGTAAGAGAATTAACTCCCGATTGAACTTTTAGTTCATGATTACTTAGTCTGTAGCCAAGATTATTTAAATCATCTTGAACTCTATGGGCTTCGAGATAGAGTTGCACAAGAGGAGTATCGGGAGGGGTTCTCATTTCATCTTTTAGTGTTAAAGCAGATAAACCAGTTAAAACTGCAGCGCCTAAAGAGATCATGCTTCGACGCCTAAAGCGATGGTTAATCTCTCTAATGGTATTTTCTCGCTTAGTGGAATCAACAGGAGACATACCCAGAAGCAAAAATCACTTATTTATAAGTATATCTGTAGCAATAAGGAAATGTTCAACTAATGTAAGAAATATTTAAGAAAAAAAGCATGATGAGATCTCTAAAGAAAAAGCTATAGCTAAAAAGAATACCTTTTTAAATCTTAAGGCATGCTGTCAGAGAAAGAGGTGATCGTATGCCAGCAGCTAAAAAAGCAGCCCCTAAAGCAAAACAAGAGGAAGCAGTTCTCTATGATTTTTATGGTACTGAATGTCCGCACTGTATAGAAATGAATCCCTTAATCGAGCGTCTGGAGAAGGAAGAAAAAGTCAAAGTCACCAAGCTGGAAGTTTGGCATAACTCGCAGAATCAAAAATTGTTCGAGCAGTTGGACAATGGAAAATGTGGTGGAGTTCCTTTCTTCTACAACACAAAGACGAAAAAATATCTCTGTGGCAGTTGTGACTATGCTACCTTCAAAAAGTGGGCTTTAGGAAAATAGAACCATAAAATTTATATATCAGTTGATACTATATCAGTTGATATGTTAGAAATAAAACTCAAAAAACGCGAATATTCTGAACAAAGATCGCCTACACTAAATACTTTACTCATGGTAGAAGAAACGCTCATGAATATTGGAGAGGTCATAACTATCGCAGAACTAAAGAGAAGACTCCCAAAACAAGTAATGCATCAAACATTGATGAGTATTATAGACTATCTTGAATACAGTGGAAAAATTGTAGTGCATGATGACAAAGTGTTATGGACATTTAACCCAGAAAGTAAGCTAAAAAAAGCAATCAGTAAAGGAACAGAAATATGATCTTTGGATTTAAGAAAAGATAACATTTAAGAGAAGAAAAAGAAGCTAAAACTAGGTGAAAAAAAGAGGATGATTGAACACTTTAATCCACTAGAAGGAAAATTTCTGCAGATTTTAGATAAAGACGGTGCTGTTGATAAATTGTTAGAGCCAAAACTCTCGTCAGCGGATCTTAAAAAAATCTATGAAACGATGGTTCTAACAAGGATGGCAGATACCAAAGCATTAGCTCTCCAGCGTTCAGGTCGCATGGGAACTTTTGCGCAAGTCTTAGGCCAAGAAGCGCAAGTCGCAGTTGGTCTTGCCATGCAAAAACAAGATTGGTTCTTTCCTTCGTTTAGAGAGTTAGGTATTTTACTTTGCAGAGGTTCTCCATTAGAAAGTTTCTATTTAGTATTCATGGGCTGTGAAGAAGGCAATCGTACTCCAAAAGAAATCAACAATTTTCCAGTCTCCGTCCCTGTAGGTTCACAAACTGTGCATGCGGTAGGCGCAGCTATGGCAGCACAGATAAAAAAAGAAAAGGTAGTATCTGTAGTTGCTTTCGGCGATGGTGGAACTTCAGAAGGAGATTTCCATGAAGCAATGAACTTCGCCGGTGTCTTCAAAGCGCCTTGTATATTCTTTTGTCAAAATAATCAATGGGCAATCTCAACGGCAAGAAAAATACAAACTGCGGCAAAAACAATCGCACAAAAAGCAGTAGCTTATGGGTTCCCAGGTATTCAAGTAGACGGTAACGATCCTTTAGCAATTTACGCAGCAATGAAAGAAGCTGTAGACAATGCTCGTCAAGGAAAAGGCCCAACACTCATTGAATCATTAACCTACCGAATAGGTGCACACACCACAGCAGACGATCCAACTTTATATCGTTCAGAAAAAGAAGTGAAGTATTGGCAAGAGCGTGATCCAATCAAAAGATTCAAAATCTATTTGCAGAAAAAAGGCATCTGGGAAAAAAAATATGAAGATGATCTTATAAAAAAATGCACGAAACAAATTGAAGAGGCAGTTGCCAAGGCAGAAAAAGTCGCTAAAGCAACAAAACCAGAAGACATGTTCAAATATATGTATGAAACGTTAACACCAGAACTCAAAGAACAACTCGAATATCTCCATGAAAACCTAGGGGCGAAGGAGGAATGAGTTTGGAGCAAACAGTGTGGAGAATTATTACTCCTGAAGTAAAGCCAGCAGCAGAGATAGTAGCAACAGACGATGTAATCCATAGAAGAGTATCTGAAGGAAAAAGTCCTCCAACAGTTGTGTTCTATCATTGGAAACCTTCTGTATCTATAGGCAAACCACAAGCAATAAGCGATTTGAATCTTGATGCCTGTAGAGAATATGGGTTAGATATTGTCAGGACACCTGGTGGCGGTCGTGCAGTCTTACACTTAGGAACAAAAGATATTTCATATAGTGTTATTGGTCCATCAAATGGTTTAAATCATGTGCAAGTATATGAAAGATTTTGTGGAAGAATCGCAGAAGCAATTCAATATTTAGGGATTCCTGTAACCATAGACAATAAAAACGATTTCTATGTTAATGGGAGAAAAATTTCTGGAAATGCTCTGAGAATAAATGAAGGAGTAATAACGCAGCATGGAATTATTTTATGTGAACCTCACGATCCTGAAATGATGTTAGCAATTATGAATCCTGCACTCTATGGGAAACAAGATCTCTCAGAATTACGAGGAAGATTGACTTCTCTGAAAGAAGTAGCACCACATATTGCCATAGGTGATTTAGTAGGAGCATTGCAGGAAAAATTAACAGAGGGAAGATATCAGGCAGGAAAATTAACAGCAGAAGAACAAAGAGAAATAGTCGCAGAGACAGCAAGATATCAAGATCCTAACTGGTTCCCTGGAAACTCTATACGTGGTCTCTGTTGGTTGTCAAAAGGTGAAGAAAGAGGATCATTACGAGGAAATTAAACAATGCCAACACTAAACATAGTCGAAGCAATCAATCTCGCGCTGCATCAAGAGATGAAAAGAGACAAGTCAGTCGTAGTCTTAGGAGAAGACGTTGGATTAGAAGGAGGAGTCTTCAGAGTTACCACAGGTCTACAAAAGAAATTTGGAGCAGCAAGAGTCATGGATACACCACTAGCAGAGTCAGGCATTGTCGGTACCTCTTTTGGCATGGCAGTCTACGGTCTTCGTCCAGTCTGTGAAATTCAATTCGATGGCTTTGTCTATCCAGCATTCAACCAGATTATATCTCATGTTGCTCGTATTCGTAACCGATCTCGTGGAAGGTTCACGTGCCCCATGGTCATTCGTGCTCCTATTTGTGGAGGTATTCGCGCTTTGGAACACCACTCAGAAAGCATGGAGGCTTTGTATGCGCATATTCCAGGAATCAAGGTGGTTATTCCATCCACGCCTTATGATGCAAAAGGATTGTTGATTAGTGCAATTCGCGATCCTGATCCAGTCATTTTCTTCGAGCCAAAACGATTATACCGTGCAATCAAAGAAGACGTTCCAGAAAAAGAATACACCATCCCTATTGGCAAAGCGAAGATCGTGCAGGAAGGAACAGATATAACATTGATAGCTTGGGGAGCCATGGTTCGTGAATGTCAACGTGCAGCAGAGCAGATGAAAGGAAAAGCATCCTGTGAAGTCATCGATGTCAGGACAATTTCTCCATTAGACACAGAAACATTAGTGGAGTCTGTCAAAAAAACTGGTCGTTGCATTATTGTCCATGAAGCACCTCGCTCTGGTGGTTGGGGAGCAGAAGTCATGGCGCGCATCCAGGAAAAAGACATTCTCAATTTGAAAGCTCCTATTGAAAGAGTCACTGGGTTTGACACAGTCATGCCATATTATCAAAATGAAAACAATTATCTACCTAATGCAACTCGTATTTCCAAAGCAATTGACAAGGTGATGATGTTTTAATGGACTTTAAATTCCCAGACGTTGGAGAAGGAATAACAGAAGGAGAAATAGTCCAATGGCTCGTCAAGGAAGGCGATGTAGTCCAACAAGATCAAGTGCTCGCAAAAGTAGAGACTGACAAAGCAGTGGTCGATATTCCCTCACCTGTTGCTGGAAGAGTAGCGAAGATCATGGTTCCTCAAGGAAAAGTCGTCAAAGTCGGGCAGACTATGATCGTCATCGATGAAAAAGGAAAAATTTCTAGTAAATCAACAAAGCAACAACAAAAAGCAGAGAAAAAATTCAAGTCAGTCGGTGTCGTAGGAGAATTAGAAGAAGCTGAAGACGTTCCCGTGCCAACACCAACTAGAGAAGAAACAAAAACAACTAGTCAACATGAAGATATTCTTGCTATGCCTGCAGTTCGTAAAATTGCAAAAGAACTCGGTGTGAATTTGTCAGACATCAAAGGCTCTGGCGGTCATGGACAGATCACAGAAGATGATGTGAAAAGTGCAGCACCAACAGAGAAGAAAATTGTGACGCGTCCAAACGTTCAGGTCGTCAAGAAGTATGATTTCTATGGCTATGTAGAGCACGTCCCTCTCCACGGATTAAGAAAAACTATTGCCAATAACATGATCAAGTCGCAGATGTCAACTGCATTAGTCACGCACATGGATGAATGTGACGTCACGCATCTTGTAGAGATTCGAGAGAAAGAAAAGGACAAGTGTGAAAAAGAAGGCGTTCACTTAACGTACTTGCCATTTGTCATCAAGGCGCTTGTTCCAGCTTTAGCAAAACACCCGTTGGTCAATGCAACCATTGACGACGTCAACCAAGATATCATTCTCAAGAAATATTATAATATCGGTATCGCAGTGGACACTGAAGAAGGATTAATAGTTCCAGTCATAAAGAATGTGCATCAGAAAAAATTGATTGATCTCGCGAAAGAGATAACAACATTGGCAACAGCAGCAAGAAACAGGTCCATAGATTTGGCGGATATGAAAGGCGGAACATTCACTGTCACCAACGTTGGTAGTCTGGGCGGAACGTATGCAACCCCCATTATTAATTATCCTGAAGTCGCGAATCTAGGCCTAGGAAAAATACAGGAGCG
This sequence comes from Candidatus Nanoarchaeia archaeon, assembly GCA_035289145.1. Lineage (GTDB taxonomy): Archaea > Nanobdellota > Nanobdellia > SCGC-AAA011-G17 > UBA489 > JACOVP01. The sequence goes on along the minus strand of DATDXZ010000069.1, from coordinate 2,670 downwards.
TCCAGTCATCAGAAAAGGAAAGCTAGAAACACGATATATCATGACATTATCCTTGTCGTTTGATCATAGAATTATCGACGGTGCAGAAGCTGCTCGTTTCTTGAACGATGTGATAATTCATTTAGAAGATCCTGATCTATTTTTGGTAGAATAATTAGACGCCTAAAAGTTCTCTCACTTCGTCAGTAGGTTTCCATGGCGGATTAAAAGTAATATCAACCTTGACTTCTTTCACGCCTTTTAGTTCTTGGATTCTATGTTGAACATCAGCGATAATCATGGGCCCATAAGGACACATCGGCGAGGTTAAGGTCATTTTAATAAGCACTTTTGTTTTTTCAAGTGTAATAGTGTAAATTAATCCTAAAGTCCAGACGTCTAACCCTAATTCAGGATCCTGTACTTTCTTAAGTTTCTCAATAACCTGCTGTTGTGTAGTCATAATAAAGAATATTGAAAAAAGAACTTAATAAAGCTTCTGCATGGACAATCTTGAGGAGGACAGCTGGTCATCATAAAGCGAGTAGAAAAGACACCTCTTTTTCCCCGCAGAATAATGATTGGGTTACAGATGGTCCTCCCTCAAGAATTGAGTGGAAAATGCGTTAGAATAAGTGCAAACACAACCAAAACTCATGCAATTTAGAACGTCGAACTGCTATATAAACCTAACGTCGTTAAAAATATATAGGAGCAAGAAGTAACAAGAGTATGAGCATTTCCCTGTGCATGATTGTTCGTGATGAAGAAAGATACATTGAGCAAGCGTTGCAATCTGTGCAAGGTTTGGTCGATGAAATTATTATTGTAGACACAGGATCACTCGATAGAACAGTTGAGGTCGCAAGAAAATATACTCCAAATGTTTTTTCTTACAAATGGGACAATGACTTCAGCAAGGCAAGGAATTTCTCCATTGCAAAAGCGACAAAGGAGTGGATTCTAGTGTTGGACGCAGATGAAATCCTCAGCAAGGAAGACCACGCCTTGATAAAAGAGCTAACAAAAAGCAAGGAATATGACGCATACACATTCGTACAAGTCAGTTACACTAATGATCAAAAGATGTTAGGCTTCAAAATGCTCCAGCGAAAAAATCCAGAAGCAAGAGAGTTCATAGGGTTCATTGATTGCAATATTATCCGTCTGTTCAGGAACAACAAAGGCACAAAGTTCACAAACCCTGTGCATGAGTCAGTCGACGCGACCATAAAAGATAAAACAAGAATACAGAAGACTGCAATCATCCTGCATCATTACCAGTTTGAAAAGGGAGAGCGCGTCCATAAATCTAAACAGCTAAACTATCTCAAGATCTACGAAGAAAAAATCGACGAATTTGAAAATAAATCCAAGGTGTTCAGGGACATGGCGATCATAAATCATAGCTTCAAGGAAGATTACCCTAAAGCTATCCAGTTTTACAAAAAATCCCTGCTCTTGAATCCGAACAATATTAAGACCTATCTGGGATTAGCAATCGCTTTGTTGAAAAACAAGCAGATCGAAGAGGCAACAGCAATAATCAGTGAAGCGGAGAAAATGGCACCACAAAATCAAGACATCAGAAAATTAAAACAAGATATACTGCAGATAAAGCAATTGTCGAATTAAGAAGTGAATGGAGAAGATTCGTCAAGTCTTCTTTTCAAACAAGCAGCTAAATAACGCTCTAGGTCACATGAAGGAAGAGCAGAAGCTTGTGCGCGTTCAGCACTAGTAAGAGCAAAATTAGATTGGAGAACACGATCCAAAGTTTCGTTTAGTTGCGTTAGTATTTCTTCTGCATAGCCTATGGGTTTATCATTAATATTAACAGTATATCCTCGTGCTCGTAAACGATTTGCAAATTTGACTAGAGTATTCAAAGTACAAACATCCACCCTCTGCTTATTGAGTCCACACTTTAGTTGTCCTGCCTGTCGATGCCGCAAAGTAAATGGTCTTCGGTCTGTATCAGTTGTTATATCTACAGAAGAACGCATGCCTTCATCAAGATAAGCATAAATAGTGATAGCTCGAGCGCCTGTCTGTTCAGCTTTGTCTAGGAATTCATATATGGTTCCAGGACGTCCAAAGAGTTGATAGCATAAAGTCATGGAGTAGGGAGGTATTTGAGGTTTATAAATTTATCTACATTCACTACTCGTAAGGAGTACTAACTTGGAAAGGATAAAAAATCTGGCAGGCAGAAAAATCAAGAAAAATAGTTATAGAAAGAACTGACGAGAAACAGCTATTCAACATGAGAACAAGTTAAGCATTTTTTCCAGAAAAATAAGGCTTTAATCCCTGCAAGTCCAATAAGTCCATACACAATTTTGCGTAAAAAACCGTCATCATCTTCTGGAATGTAATTGATAACATTGATATTGAGAAAAGCCAAGGCTACCCAATTGAATGCTGATAAAACCAAAATGATTAGACAAACATTATCCACCCAGCTCACTTCAGGCATTCTAGGAAATAACTCTTCTAACACCATAAGAAACCACAAAGCAAAGCTTGCTTATAAGAATTATGTCAGTCTACCAGCTCTGTAGAAAACTTAAATAACCAATGCAGTCGTTAGACTGCAATTGGGGGTAGGAGAAGCTACCCATGAAAGGGAAGAAAAGAACTGTTTATTATAGGTTTGTACATCAATTGCTTGATGCGTTGCGTCGAGCG
>DATDXZ010000068.1:0-3780 GCA_035289145.1 Candidatus Nanoarchaeia archaeon | reverse complement strand
CCGTGCACTTTTACTTCCTTTTTTCACAAAATTTTCTAGATAGCTCTTTTCTTTCTTTCTTAGTTTGATATTTTTCATAACTAATAAAAATAATCACTAATATATAAATATTTCAGAATTAAGTTGTCAAGATACTAGTATATAACGCTGCGCCTTTTTAATGTAATTCTCTGCTTGTTTGATATCTGGATCTATTTTTACAAGTCCCCTGTGCTTATCAGATTCCTTAAGCTCTTTCTCGGCTTTTCTTAAGCACCATTCCACTTTGTTTTTCACATGGTTCATTTTGACAAACTGTCCTTAATGGCATTTATTATTATATCCTCTCCGAAAGCAGCAATTCCTTTAATCGCACTAAGTAAAGGCAGGTCTTCCTTTTTAAGATTTTTGATGAGGTCTTCTTTTGTCTGGTACATAGGATGAATCTTTTTTGTATTAAGTTCATCAATTTCATGTATTTCTTTTTGGATTTTATGATAGTTTTTAGGATTAATGAGCAGCATTACATCTATATCTCCAGCATCCTTATATTTCCTTAATACTGAACCAAAAATGATAGCCGCATCAGCGCTTTTTATTTTTCTTATATCTTCAATCCAGACTTTTACATAAGGGTGGGATTGCTTAGCTTCCCTTTTAAGCAGGAATTTAACATAGTCCCTTACATAATCGCTGTCAAAATTAAGGCTATAAAATTTGGCTCTGCCCCATTTTCTTGAAATAATTATATTATCCTGTTCCAGCTTCCTAGCTATTTTTAAAGCTCCCATTCTGCTTATTCCAATTACACTTGCCATGCTGTTAGCATTATAGTTTATTTCAGGGCTTTTTAAGATGTTTAGCACAAACATCATCTCGTTGCTGGTAATATCTTTCATGTATATTCACAGTTTACATATGTAAATTTAAAGTTTATAAATGTTTCGGCTAAATAATAAATCCTTACTATGAAATTACTTATACTTATCAGTGCAAAGGTCACAAGAATGGGTTAAAGATGTAAGAAAAAGTAAAAGAAAAAAAGAAAAGAAAGAACTAGAAGTTCTTCTTGATCTGCTGTACGATGCTCTCAGATTCCTTGCGCAAGCCTAAGCCCATGCCTATTCCTAAAGCTAGAGCAATTCCTACTGCAAGTGCACCAATGATTAATAAGAAGGTGCTTTCCAAGATTTCTACATCAATACCGATTTGTTTTAAAGCAACAATAATGACCATAACAATGATCACTACTTTCAATATAGAACCTGCAGCTTTGGTACCTCTTTGTCTACTGTGCTCTTCTGTCTTCATCTTGACGTAGTTAGCTACAGCAAGACCGAACAAGAATACTACAATAGCAATGATCACATTTGGCAACCAGAGAACAAATGTTCTTAACAAATCACTTAATTGACCTAACTTGATCATATCAACAACTTGCTGCAAGAAGAGAATGATGATATACCATTTGAATAACTCTCCTGCTGCTGCTGGTATGTGTGTGTGCCCTATAGTCTTTGTTAAGTGAGCCTTTCTTACATAATCGTCTACACGTAATTTTTCTAGAACCACACGAACTGCGTGCCCTAAAATTACTGCGACAAAGCAACCCAATATTAGCACTACAATCGCACCGACTAAGCCGGGTAATTGATTTGCTATTGATTGCCATATCTGCCCCAGAGGGGTAATTATTCCTTGTGTTGTTTCATATAAAATGCCTGCCACTGGCAAACACCTCCATTATAACTTTGCTATTAGAAACTTCCCGTTTGAGTCTTTAAATATTTTTAGAACTCCTCAAGAGATGGACTAGTTGTTATTCATTTTAAAGTGGTGTTATGTTGTGTATTTTGATGAGAGGTTACAAATTTGTGATTTTTAGAGACTTCTGTCATCTAGAACCTTAATATAAATAAGAAAAAAAATCACTGCTTGGTAGGCAGTGGACGCCTGATAGTAATTGGAAGCACGTCGTCACGGAATTCTATCTTGGCCAACTCGATTGGAGAATACTTGATTTTCTTCAAGAGATCTGCAGTCATCTTTATCATAACTGGAGCACCCATTGCAATCTGCAATGCACGCGCGCCGATCAAGCGGGCTTCTTCATATTTCGTGTATTTCATGCTTAGAGTACCTTTCTCAACTTCGCCACATTTTCTGTAGCAATGTCAATCATCTGGCTGAGATCGTCGGTAGTTAAAGCTTTTGGTCCGCCCTTCTGCATAGCACAAATGGTGCCATTTTCCAAGACTCCCACAGTCAAACGAGCATCTACAGACTTCCATTCTTCAATGGTAGGATCAACAATAAATGTACCATTGATCTTGATGACTGTTACTTCCAAAGGCAATTTGTCTAGAGGCAGAGCTGTCTTTGTTTTCTTCTTATAGTCCACCTTTTCCGTTTTCTTGTCAAAGGTCGGGAAGTTTGCGTTCTTCAATGCCGCCAATGCCGCCAATGAAAATGCGTCGAACAAGTTTCCCGCATCGTTGATAGGATATAAGTCAACAATAACTGTCCAGACTTTTTCTCCCTCCTTAATACAGAGTTTCTTAGTATCTAATGCATGCCCTTCTCTGAGAGCACGGTCAACTACACGAGCATACTCGATAGCTTCCGCGCCTGGAGGACCTAATTCATACTCAGGATTACTTAAGGGTGTTAATTCAACGTTCACCATTAAGTTTCCTTCATCAGGAGAATCTGGGAATGGTGTTCCCACTTCTAATTTCACTCCAGCAATTACTATGGTCTCTCCAATGGTTACTTTTGCAGAGCCTTCAGAAGACTTAGGTGAAATGTCATACTCCACCTTGATTGGCTTTCTATATTCTAATGGCTTTCTTCCATCTTCTCGCATGTTTTTTGCGAGCAATGCAGCAATGTGATCATGCATCATTTTTGTCATGGTATCTCTCCTTCAACGCTTTGCGCTGGACTTCTGCAATTTTTTTCGCAGCTTCTTTTGCTTTTTCCAAAGCTTTCAATAGCACATCTTTTTTGATTTCTCCATCAATCTGCAAGAGTGAAATTTCTCCTGTTGCAGGAAGACAAGCGATGGCAATATCTGTTGCACCTTCATTCATGTCTTCTTCGCCGTTGATGTCCATCATAATCTCGTTCCTGAGATAACCGACAGACAATGCAGAGACTAGATCTTTCATCGGAATACCAGCATCTGCCAATGCCATAGCCGCAGCACAAATACCCGCGCAACGAGTGCCAGCATCAGTCTGGATTAATTCAATGAAAATATCAATGACTGCGTTCGGATACAATGTCAAATCCAAGACCGGCTCCAATGACTTTTCAATGACCATGGAAATTTCTCGTGAACGTCTATTTGGCGAGGGACGAACACGATCTCCTGAACCTGAGAATGCCATCATGTTGTAATTACATCTGAGCAATCCTTTTTCTGGATTCTGCAAAAATTTAGGATGCAATTCACGAGGACCGTAGACTGCTGCATAAGCAATTGTCTCGCCGATTCTGAACATTGCGCTTCCATCTGCGCGCTTGATAATGCCTGTTTTTGCTTCTATCTTACGAAGCTCTTCTGGAGCTCTTCCATCATTCCGCTTGCTCATGTCTTCCACGCTCCATAGTAGGTTCTTCATCCTCTCTTGTCAGAGGCTTGTTCTTGCTTGCTTTCTTTTCCAGCAAAGCTGCAATTTCCTCAGTCAATCCTTCACGGTGTGACTCTTGGTTGATCTTGTAGATAGCTTCAGCTGCGACCATTTCATCTTCTGGTGCACCCTGAATCCAAATAGTACCATTCTGACCAACTACAAT
>DATDXZ010000067.1:0-2365 GCA_035289145.1 Candidatus Nanoarchaeia archaeon | reverse complement strand
GATAAAGTCACAGCTATTGTTGGTGGTTTATGTTCATCAGAAACCATGGCTATTGCTCCGGTAGCAGAACAACAAAAGGTTATCCTCTTTTCTTATTGTTCTTCAAGTCCAGGAGTTACTAGTGCAGGCGATTATGTATTTAGAACTTATCCATCAGATGCATTCCAAGGAGTCTATGCGGCGAACATGGCGCAAGACAAGCTTAATGCAAAAAATGTTGCAATCCTATATTGTTTAAGTGATTGGTGTGTAGGTATTAAAGATGTGTTCAAAAAAACATTTACAGCTGCAGATGGAAAAATAGTAGCAGAAGAAGGATATGAGCAGACTACAAATGATTTGAAAACACAATTGAGCAAAATAAAAGAGAAGAATCCAGACCTTATCTACTTTGTAGGCTATACAGAAGCTTCTATCATTGGTCTTAAACAGATGAAGGAATTAGATATGGATGTTCAAACACTTGGCGCAGACGCTTGGGAAGATGCGAACATTTGGACTGATACTGGTGCTGCTGGTGAAGGAAAGATGTGGACAGTTGTTAGTTCTGAAATTTCAGACACATTTAAAGCAAAAATGCAGACTATCGGTGTTAATGAGGTAACTCTTTGTAGTCCACAATCTTACGACGCAACTATGATTCTTACTAATGCCATGAAGAAAGTAGGCACAGACACCACTAAAATTAAAGATGAACTTTACAAAGTGAAAGACTATCAGGGAGTCTCAGGTGTTATTTCTTTTGACAGCAATGGAGATCTTGCATCAGCAAGCTATGTTACCAAAGTAGTCAAAGAAGGCAAAGGAGAGATACTCTATAAGTAAATCTTCTTTTCTTTTTTATTTTCTTTCTTTTTTCTCTATAAGTTAGTCTAATTTATTGCTCATAAGATTTATTAAGGATAAGGAAATCAAGAAAGTATGTCTGCATTAATCCAAGTGATTATGAATGGTCTTATTGCAGGCAGTATTTATGCCTTAGTCGCAGCAGGATTCTCTATCATCTACAGCACGAATAAATTTATCCATTTTGCCCATGGAGCAGTCATCGCATTTGCAGCGTATATGCTCTATGCTTCTTTCACATTGATGGATCTTCCTTTTAGTGTAGGAATAATTTGTACACTTATACTAACAGCGCTGCTGGGATGGCTTTTGTATAAGTTAGTCTATCGTCCTTTGCTCAAGAAAAAAGCATCCATGGTTATTCTGTTGATCGCTTCCTTAGGATTATTAATTTTGATCGAAAATATGTTGCAGGCGGTCTTTGGCGCGGATATCAAGACTATCAACGCGTTTACGATTACAAAAGGATGGACTATTGCTGGCGCGATCATTACTCCTTTGCAAGTCGTTATCATGGCTGTTGCTCTCCTCACCTTAGTTGTGGTGTATATAGTAATGCAGAAGAAAAAATTAGGTCGTCATATGCGCGCAGTTGCAGACAATAAAGAATTAGCTTCAATTGTAGGTATCAATGAACAAAAAATTGCTGCATACTCCTTCATACTGGGTTCGTTGTTGGCAGCAGTCGCGGGAATCTTAATTGGCTTGGAGCAAAATCTAAGACCTACCATGGGAACTGGTTTAATCATCAAAGGATATACTGGAGCTATCATAGGATCAGTAAGTTCAGTGCCAGGCGCTGTGTTAGGTTCATTTTTATTAGGGATAGTAGAAAATGTCGGAATTCTCTGGCTGCCTTCTGGTTACAAGGATGCCATTGCTTTCATTTTATTATTCATCTTTTTACTCTGGAGACCACAAGGAATATTAGGCATCAAAAAAGGTGTCAAGCATGCTTGAATATTTCATCCACCTAGGTATAATTATTACTATTTATATTATTTTAGTAACTAGTTTGAATCTTGCTCTCGGATTCACAGGATTATTAAATTTAGGGCATATTGCTTTCTTTGGCATAGGCGCGTATACATCAGCGTTGTTAGTCAAGGCAGGAGTTCCTTTTCTAGGAGCATTTGTTGCTGCTGCGCTTATTGCTGCTTTCTTTGGATATGTGCTGGTTCTCGCAACGAGAAAATTAAAAGGAGATTATTTAGCGCTGACTACTCTTGGATTTAGCTTTGTTATTTATTCTGTGTTGTTAAATTGGGTTTCCTTGACACGTGGTCCTCTGGGTATTCCTGGAATTCCAAAACCTTCTTTCTTTGGATACACCTTGCTTGCTAATGAAACCTATTTAGTCTTCTCTGTATTGGTGTGCATACTAGTATCTTGACAACTTAATTCTGAAATATTTATATATTAGTGATTATTTTTATTAGTTATGAAAAATATCAAACTAAGAAAGAAAGAAAAGAGCTATCTAGAAAATTTTGTGAAAAAAGGAAGTAAAAGTGCACGG